>JAFGIW010000032.1 GCA_016929415.1 Chitinispirillaceae bacterium
GTAACAGAATCAGGAAGCAAACCTATGATAAAATCACCGGCAGTCCTGCTTACCATCACCCTCTTCGGTCCCATAACGGTCTTTGCCAAAAGTGATAACGGCGCTCCCCCGCCGCCCTACCTCCTGAATTCCCCTGCCGTGACCCCCAGTTCTTCCATTTTCTTGATCAGCCACTTGCGGTCGATGTCGAGGATCCTCCCGGCGAGCGAGACGTTGCCGTGTGTTTTTGTCAATGCCGCAACGATCGCCGTGCGTTCAGCGTCGGCCCGTGCTTCGCGAAGCGTCTGGTCGCTTCCGGAGGCGCCTTCTCCACGGAGCACGGTGCATTTGCCGATCGATATATTTTCCGGCGTCAGCCGGTCGGTTTCGCATAACAGGATCGCTTTCTGCATTGTATTTTCGAGTTCACGCACGTTTCCCGGCCAGGTATGAGCGACAAGAAGATTTTTTGCCGTTGCCGAAAGCGTCTTATGGGCGAGGCCGAATTGCTGGCAGTAGCGGGTGATGAAGTATTCGGCGAGGAGCAGGATGTCGTCGCCGCGCTTACGCAGCGGAGGCAGTTCCAGGGTAAGAACGTTGAGTCTGAAGAAAAGGTCCTGCCGGAACCTGCCGGCCCTCACTTCCGCCTCAAGATCGCGATTGGTGGCCGTGACGATGCGTACATCCACGGGGATTGTCACGGTGCCGCCCACCCGCACGACCTCCGATTCCTGCAGCACCCTCAGGAGCTTTACCTGTAAATGGAACGGCAGTTCCCCGATTTCGTCAAGAAAAAGCGTTCCGTCCTGCGCTGATTCGAAGAGTCCGGTTTTCAGGCCTGTCGCACCGGTGAAGGCACCCTTCTCATGGCCGAAAAGCTCCGATTCGATCAGATTCTCGGGGATCGCACCGCAGTTGATCGCCTTATAGAGACCGCTTTTGCGCTGAGACTGGTCATGAACGAACCGAGCGAGCAACTCCTTGCCGGTACCGGTTTCTCCGGTGATGAGGACCGGAGAATCGGTGCGTGCAAGCCGCGTTGCAAGGGCGATAAGCTGCGTCATGCAGTCGCTCTGATAGAGCATCCCGCCCGCAGGCGCCATCTGTTGCTCCTGCAGCCGGGCGATGGTCGCCTGCTGCTGTCGTTTCTCCTGAAAATTGATCAGTATCTCCGAAAAGAGCGGCAGCAGCGCATCGCAGAACGACCGTTCCTCTTCAGTAAAGGGTGCGGCATCATTCACCCGGTCGATATAGAGATACCCGTTAATGATTTCGCCCCGCTTGAGCGGCGCGCACATGATCGAGGCAACCAGGTTTTTTTCCAGCGACCGTTCCGACCCCGTCTCCGTCTTCCATTCGTCTTCGTGCATCAGTACCGTCCGCGCGGCCTCGCGCGCCCAGTCGATCGCGCGGTTGGAAAAACGGTCGAGGCCGACGCTCTGCGGATACCGTGCGATCGTCCTGCGTTCGGCGCCTGTACCGTCGTCTACAACCAGGCGCGCGCCGTCACCGCGCAGCAGCCGCGCCACGCTGGAGACCAATCCGTCAAAAAGCGCTTCGTCGCGGCTGCGCAGCAGTGATACGGCAATGTCGATCAATTCATGCAACGTCGATGCCGCGTTTTCCGGAGGCGATGCGGATGCTGAAAGGGTGGTATCATCCGCCCGTTCGATAAACTGAAGCCGGTGGCTGCCGATTTTCACAATATCGCCGTGATGGAGCGGTGTACCGAACGTGCTGACCGCGATGTCGTTTACCAGTACCTTGACATCCAGCTTCAAACGCTGCACCATATACGATCCCTGGCTGAACAGCAGGTGCGCCGCCCGCAGCGGGAGCCCGGTAAGTTGCAGGTGGCAATCGGGGGAAGAGCCGATGGTGAGAATCCGGCCGCTTACCGGCTGCTGCCTGTTTTCATTGAGCGATCTGAGAACCGGGACCATGTTCATTGATCCCCTGAAGATGAAAAATGCCGCACGCCGTCAACCGTTTTGGTTTGAAAGGGCAGCAGCCGTATCTTTTCGTGTCTGATGATGCGGCCCATGCTGTCGCGAACGGTAACAGCATGCTCTCCCTGGTGGAGATACAGGCCGGACCCGGTCGCCGAATCGGCGGAGACATCACGTGCATTAACCCGTAGTGTTGCCCCGTGCGGCAGGTTGCGTACAAGGAGGCGGCCGCTCAGCTTATCCTCCGGCAGCGTATCTTCCCGCAGGGCAAGAGCAGCCTGAGGTACCCGGCCGATCAGTGTCGGCAGCAATCTGGGTGTGCGCTGCCGCGCAATTGGCGCGGGCCGCAGCTCGATGGTTTTTCCGCTTCGCGCGCCCGCGAAAAAAGCCGCAAGCACTCCGGTCAGAAGGATCGCGGCGAAAAGCATATACTGCAGCACTGAACGCTTCCGGTCGGTACGCTCCTGAAAACCGTTCATCAGAGCAATCGTTTGACGGTTGTTCCCGTTCTCTTCGAGACTCTCCACCAGAAGCCAGTATGCCTCTTCGGAACGATGCGCATAAAGCAACTGTTGCGCCGCAGCTAGCAGGTTATCGGAAAGCAGTTCCGCAGTCAGGTTGCCCGCCATACGGGTCCAGTCGGGGTCCCCCTGCGGAAAAACCCCTTTACGTTCCCATTGTTCGAGCAGTTCCCGGCCTGATGCCGGGCGCAGCTGGGGGTTTTCATGCATGAGCGGTGCGGTGTGGAAGCTGTGGGGCGTCTCTGACAGAACCTGCAGCAGCACCTTGCCGGCTGCATAGATGTCGGCGCGCATCAGGTCGACCTGAGTGCCGCGACTCCAGAGTTCCGGTGCCATATACGCCGGTGTTCCTTTCGCGGCAGTGACCGATGATACCTGTTTGTCGGCAATGTTTTTGCTGAATCCGAAGTCAACGAGAAAGAGGCCGCGGTCGGGTGAGATGATCACATTTTCTGGTTTCAGGTCGCGATGGGCGAATCCCTGGCCGTGAATTGCGGCCAATACTCGTACGAGCCCTCCGGCGAGCGCACAACGGTCATTGGTAGGGAGAGACGCGTTTAACAGTGCGGTCAGAGAGACCCCGCGGATCCACTCCATCACTATACAGACGCTGTTGCGCCACTCGAACGCATCATAGATTTGCGGCACGCAGTCGGCACGCAGTTTCGCCTGCGTCCGGGCCTCTCCGAGTACGGCATGTCGCCTGGCGCGGTCTTTCTCGTAAATGAATTTGAGCGCTACCCACCGATCGAGTGCTGCCTGCCGCACGCGAAACACCGAGGCGAACGCGCCTTCACCGATGCGCATCGGGTGCGAGAACCCCGCCGGGAGCCTCGGGATCATCGACCGGAGCCCTTCGATTCGGAGTCTGCAGGCGTTCCGTTACGGAGGTTTTTTTCGGCAACGGCGAACCAGTAGAGGAAATCCTCATCCTGCGGCGATTGTTTGAGCGCACGGAGCCAGAGGTCGTGCGCCTCCTTCGTGCGCTTCTCTTCCCAGTATAACATGCCGAGATTGAAAAGCGATGTTGGATTGATCGTATCGATGGTGGCTGCATGCTCGAAAAGCTGCAGCGCTTTATCCGTTTTACCCGTGCGAAAATAGATGATCCCGGCGAGGTTGAGTGGTTCGGTGCTCTGCGGATCCAAGGCGATCGCCCGGGTAAGCGCTTCAAGCGCTGCAAGGGTATCGCCTGCGTGCAGCAATTCGGACGCCCGTTCGGCCCATACCTGGGAGAGCAGCCCGTGAACATCCGCAGTACTGTCGATCGTATGTGCGGCTTCGAGATGCATTATTGCCTGGCGCCATGATACCGTATCGTTTCGGTTGTCGAATGCCCGCTGGAGGAGTGACTTTCCCATGCCGAGACGCGCTTCGAAATGGGCGGGGTCCCGTTCGAGTACCCGGGCGAAGAACCGGATTGCCATCGAGTAGTCGCCAAGTTCCAGTGCTATCGTTCCCTTATGCATATCAGGTGAATTGCAGGCGATGATTGTCGCCAGGAGAGAAAAAAGAAGCGGCTGCAGATGACGGTTCATTTTCTTCCCGGCCCGTAATCCGGCTTGAATCTGAAAAACCAGGTGAGCATTATTTCTCCATACCATTTCTGAATATCCACCGGCGTCGCGTGCATCAGGGTTGAAAAATTACGCTCCATCAGAAAGTCTACCGTCACGTCTCCGAACCGTCCGAAAGAGTATTTGAAAAAAAGATTAAGGGAGAGTGCCTGATCAACTCTTCGTTCACTGTGGTAGGTGATGGAGACGGGCCGGGAGTCGAGAATGACAGAGTCATACGAAGGTATCTTGTCTACCCAGTGATAATCCTTATTTTCGATATCATATGCCAGATACGATTCGCTGCTGCGGGTGAATATGCCGGTGGTCGGAACATCCTTCACTTGCCAATGAAGGTCCATCCATGAATAGTGCCCCCGGTACCACGTAACCAGATAACCTCCGCCGATACCGGCCGTCGCCTTTTTGGTGAATTGGTATTCATACCGGATACGTGGATAAACACCCTGGAAGCTCTGTGGCACCGAGCATTCATTTATTATTAGGTATCTGCCGGTTCCCGATAAATCCCTTATGTTTTTTATCGTGTCAAGAGTAGACGACGAATCGCCATAGAGTACTCCATCCTTGAAAAAGAGGTACGTTTCATCATTCCGGTATACGTACTTGTCAGCCTCCATCCCCGAAAACAACAGCGTAAAACCGATGTCGCTTTTCCGGCCCATTAGCCGGTCGGCAAAGGTTTTTACATAATAATAATGCCTCGGTAAAGGTAACCGGTAATTATATCCTGCTTCGAGCGCGCCCAGCCAATGTTCGGTCAGAACGGCGTATTGGAAAGAGAATTGGTGTAGAAATAATTTTCTATCGAGGAAATCCTTTCTTTGGCTGCAGGTATAACTCAAGGCAAGCCGGTCGGAAAACAGCGTATAGCGCAGGTATCCCCCTGCGGAGATGTCGGTCGAGTCGTTGAACCGTTCCATGGACGATGCACCCGAAAAACGGGAACCGGTATAGCGGAGCCGTGCTCCGAACTGCACCCTTTGTGTCTTTCCGATGGGTATCGACCACCCGAAACGCAGTGAGGCGTCTCCAGTGCCGTCGGTAATGGTGGCGCTGCTGTCGGAGGCGCGCGAATACGGGTAATGACGGTCACTGGCGTTGTTTTCGAGATAGGCGCCGCCCGACAGGAAAAGGTTGCATTCGGGCATGAGGCGGCGCGGATTCATTCCCGGTCTCCGTCCCAGTGAATCACGCAGTGCCTCGGCCTCGTTTCGCCAGCCGAGCGATGAATAGATGAGATACCGTTGTTCGAGCGCTTTTTTATGAAGGTTGCCGCTGGAGGGCTTCACCGAGAAATTGAGTGCGAGCGCGGTGTCGAGATCTCCTTTGTAAAGATAGGTTTCGGCCCACAAATAATAGAGGCTGTCGTCGGAAATTCCCCTGCCGTACGATTGCTTCAGGAAGGAGAGAGCCGTGTCGGAGGCATTGCGGCGTGCCGCTTCAAGCCCCTTTTGCCAATACCAGGAGGCCGGTTTCTGCTCCGATGCGCTGGAAGCAGCAAACGCCCCGTTTGAAAGCAGGAAAATGAGGATGCTTAAAAAGCTGATTTTCATACCTATTCATTATATAATAATCCCTACAAAAAGCCCCCTCGACAATCTTTTTCAACCGCCGAGAGGATCATCGGGCGCGCTGTCTCACCTTCCGGTTATTTTGATCAGGCAGGCCCTGCGACGGGGCATAACGCTGATTTGCGAAGCATGAATGCCATTCAACCTACCGCCGAAACGCTGCCCAAGCAGGTTCAGACGATACGATGGTGATGAAGGTGATGCACTTGCACTATATACCACATGGCGCCTCAATGTCGGAGGCTGGATGACAGGATCATTTGTTTCTTGCAGGATTATGCCGTCGATAATTGCTGCATAGTATCCGATGTTGGAATCCAGATCTGCCGTGGGGCCGATTGCATATAATTCAAAACCGCACCTTCCTACGGCGGTAAAACGGATATATTCAGCCCACTCACCGATCGTTGAGTCGATGTCGAAGTAATAGGTGTACGCTTCCGCCGCCCAGAAGGTGTCGTTCTGTTTTACGGTGACGGTATCGTAAAATACCAAGGCGCAGAGAGGATCGGCTTCGATGGAGAGTTCATAGGCAATGAAATTGGCGCGCGTCCACTCGGTTGACTCCATATAAATCGTTTCGCTGCTGAAATCGTGACGGTCGATTACCACCATAGATTGATATGTTCCGGACGTATCGATAAAACGATGATGTGTCGGGCTGGCGATCTCACGCACCCAGTTGTCGGGAAGAAAGATCGAATAACCGAGTTGTTCATCGGTGATTGTTTCCACGGCGAAAAGTGGAAAAAAAAGACACCATATCAAAATGAGGCGGCGAAATCGTTGCATATATTCCAGTCCTTGCATACTTTCCGGAATTATATCACGTTACAAGAAGGGGTGCATTGAATTATTGCTTATTCCTACCTGATTCGCGGAACTCTGCTTTTTTTACTTCTTTGCGCAACTCCATATTTTCAATCGCCCGTTCAACCTGTACTTTGAGTTCGTCGGGCAATTCATGCATTCGTGTTTTCTGATCGGAACTTTCGCGCTCGCGTGTTACCGATAATGGTTTGGATGCCTGCTCGCGGCGATCCGTTTTCATTGATGCGGCCGAATCAACCTTCATCCGCATCCCGTCGGGGAGCGTCTCCATGATCTGGTCGAAAAGAAGATCGATCCGCTTCGCGTCGGCGGTCTTCGGGTTGGTGTCCTGCTGCTGTGCAATCGAAGAGGTGGTCGCAAAGACGATGAGGAAAATCGTTAAAAAGAATGTAGGCAGACATTGGGCAAAATACAGGGGGAGTGCTGCAATGCTCCCCCCGTGAAAATGACGCCCGAAAGCGTGCAAGGACTGGATTGATTTCTTTACAACGACTCTCATGGCGTCACCGTTGGATTAAAATTTTTTGTCGCATCACCTAAAAATAACAAACGGCAGCGGGCTCCCAAAAAGGCCCGCTACCCCGAGGCTCAATCAATCATTCCGCGGCTTCGGTTGTTGTTTCGGTGGTTGTTTCGGTTTTAGTTTCTTTCTTTTCCCGATTCCGTTGCTGCAGTTGAATGAGCTCGTCCCTGCGCTCCATAAGTCTGGCCTGTGTCCGTCCCTGCGCTTCATTCTTGACCTGAGCACCGATTCTCTCGGATGACCGTTCAAGAGCATCGATAGCATCTTGGAGCCGTTCACGTTTCATCGTACGATGCCGATCCATGACCTTTCCGGTGTCGATATCCGCGCTATCCTTCATGTGTTCCCGTAATTCTCTCCTCGCTTCACGGGCCGAATCCGCCTTACCACAACCCCTGTCCATTGCTTCCTTAAATTTCTCGGCAAACCGTGCCGAATCCAGACCTGTACGCATAGGAGTTACTTTCGTACTATCACGTCCTTGTTGTATAACACGACCCTGTTTTACCTGCTCATCGGTTGTTTCCGTGGTCGTCTGTGCTGCAACAAACGTTGCCCCTGCCAATACAACTAACGCTAAACGTAACATATAAAACCTCCACAAAAAATGTTTTTCCAGTCCTCAAATGATGCCTTAAAACATATCAATATTCGTGCCAAAGTTATAAGTTGTTGAAAAAAAAGAAATAAAGAGAATAGCAGCAGGTATCGATTGAGTAAAAAATGGGGGGCTTTCACCACGTGTATAGGGGAGGTTCTGTATAACATGATGATTTTAAATACAATACGATGAAATGTATGTGCTGGGGTGGTTTGACTACAAAAGGAGGGGTAGATGATGAAGAAATTGTCCGTTGCTCCGTTTCACATCCTGTTCTCATCCAGTCAGTCCCCTCCGGGTGGCGAAGTGTCCAATCGACCAGGGGGCTTAACGTGAAGTCGCAAAGGAGAGAACCAATCCACCCGTTAAGAAGAAAATTCGGGGCATTGAATCCGGCTGATTCTGAAAATTTTCTGTAAGTGATAGAATGGGTGCTACGACCGCACAATACCGACCGACTTCTCCCTTCCAACAGGCGGATATATACATGTAGAGGCGCTTCTTCACTCGAAGTCGTCCTTGCTCTCAAGGTAAAACGTGGACATCAATTTAATATATAATGATAATTAGTTTATCTGTTTAGGCTAAATTATAATAATTTTAGCTATCATGTGGACATTGATGTCCATGCTTTTTGTTCTTATACCAAGCGGAACCTGTCTGATGATACTATATTTTCTGAATGATGAAAATGGACTTTAAGGGAGGCGGTGCCAGGCGTGAAATCGGTTTTTGAGTATCTCGACTATCGTACCTATCTCAAAGATTTCTATGAAGAGCGCAAGGGACGGCAGAGTTTCTTTTCATACCGTTATTTCGGCGACAAGGTCGGGATAGACCCGAGTTATCTGCTTAAGGTCATGCTCAAGTCCCGGCACCTGTCGGAAAAGTCGATTCCCCGTGTAAGCGCCTTTTGCGGGCTTGACAATATCGAGTCGGAGTATTTCCGTACGCTCGTGCATTTCTGCAAGGCCCGGACGCAGAGTGAATGCAAGATGCTTTTTGAAAAACTGCTGTCGACCCGGTACGTCAAAAGCCGCCGCCTGCTCGAACGGCAGTACGAATACTTCCGCACCTGGTACCACCCCGTCGTGCGGTCGGTGCTGGAGTATTTTGATTTCAAAAACGATTTTGCCCTTCTGGGGAGGCAGCTTTCGCCGCCGATAACGGCGAAAGAGGCCCGCGCATCGGTGCGTCTGCTGGAAAAACTCGATCTCATACGGCGGGACAGTGACGGCCGTTACCGGCTTACCGAAGCCGCCGTCACCACGGGAGAGGAGTGGAATTCGCTCGCCATAGCGGCGTTCCAGGAGCAGACCATCCGGCTTTCGCAGGAGGCGGTGGATCGGCACGACCGGTCGTTGCGCGACATTTCGACCGTCACCATGAACATCAATGCGGCCGATTTCAGGGAAATCCGCGACCGCGTCACCGAGTTCCGGCGGTCGATCATATCTTTTGTAAACGAAAGCGGCGGTCCCGACCGCACCTATCACCTCAACATGCAGCTTTTTCCCCTTACCGCAATAAAAGGAGGCTCGCGATGATGCCTCATCGACCAATGATCACTCTAGTGGCGGTGCCGGGGGTAGTGATGATGCTGATGCTGGGGTGCAGCCGCAACCATGATCTCGCCGGCGCCACCACGGAAACGACCAACGGCGTCGTCGGTTCGATACGCAACGGTGACGACACCCCCGCGCAGAATACGGTCGTGAGACTTCTTCCCGACGGGTACGACCCGGTTTCAGACGGTGCGCTTGACAGGGGTTTCATCGACACGACCGATGCCGAGGGGGCTTTCAGCTTCAGACGCATCGCTCCCGGCCGTTACGCCGTTCTGGCGCGCAAACGGGAAGCGGCGTTGAGTTCCATGATCCGCGACGTTACCGTCACTGACGATTCCGTGACGGCGGTGCCTCCAGCAAATCTTGACAAGTCAGGTTCGATAGCGACCGATTTTTCGTCAAGCGGGTCAACGCTCGCCGGGGGGTATGTGTACATTCCGGGAACCGACATCTTTTCAACGGTCGAAAACGACGGTTCGGCGTTTCTCGGCGACGTACCGCCGGGAACGGTAAGTGCGGTCATTCTCGCATCCGGCAATAACGGGAAACGCAACGTATTGCGCAACGAGATTACCGTGACGGCCGGCGACACGGTGACCATCGAGCAGCCACTCTGGAAATACAGCCGCCGCCTCGGACTCAACACCACGCCCGACGGTGCGGGTGTGGCCGCTGACGTTTGCAATTTTCCGGTGCTGATCCGGCTGAACAGCGGTAATTTCGATTTCACGCAGGCCCGGACAGACGGGGGCGATTTCATGTTCGTTGGCAGCGACAAAGTCGCGCTGCCGTACGAAATCGAGCGGTTGGATGCGTCAGGCGGACGTGCCGAGATCTGGGTGAAGGTCGATACGATTTTCGGCAATGACTCCGGTCAGTCGATAACGATGTACTGGGGAAACCCCGATGCCGCCGATTCGTCGCGCAGCAACGCGGTCTTCGATACTGCCGCGGGATTCCAGGGCGTGTGGCATATGGGTGATGCGGCGGACGGGACGTTCCGCGATGCGACCATCAACCGATACGAAGGCGTTACTTCCGACACCGCCCGTCCCCAGGTCGCCGAGGGGGCAATAGGAAACTGCAGCATGTTCGATGGTGCAGCTGATTACATCACCATGCCGAACACCGCGGACGGAAGATTGAATTTTAAGGAGAAAGATTATTATACGGTCTGCGCCTGGGTTTTCATCGATACGTTCGACCGCGCGTCGCATTGTATCGTGTCGAAAGGGTACCAGCAGTACTATCTCAGGTCAACGTACATTTCGGCGGACCTATCCTTCACGACACCCGTGTGGGAGTTCGTGGAATTCAGCGAAACGGACAATTGGCAGCCCTCCACAAGCCCGGCTGCAAGCGGGCAGTGGGCGCTGCTGGTAGGTGTGAGGCAGGGAACCCGGCAGTTTCTCTTTTGCAACGGCGTGCTCGTTGACAGCACGGTCGATGTCTGGCAAAACGCGGTCTCCAGAAATACCGCGAATGATCTGTATATCGGAAGGTTTAAGGATTCGGTTACCGTACCCCCCGTCCAGACGGGCGTGGGGTACAACTATTTCAAGGGAAGCATCGATGAAGTGCGTATCATCAGCGCGGCGCAGAGCCCCGACTGGGTGCGGCTGTGTTACATGAACCAGCGGCCCGACGACCGGCTGGTCGTCTTCAGGTGAGGGGGGATTTCTCATATGGCGGTTGGACAAACGTAACTAACAATCATTCAATAATTTAACGTTTTCTTTCACAAGGAGGCATGGCATGCGTCACGTCTTAGGGTATTTTCTGGTCTTATTTACAAGTGCAATTATGGTTCTCGGGTCGGGCATGGAGGCTCAGGCGCAGGAACACGTCACGAAGATCAAGGCAAGCGACCTGGTTGCCAACGGCGAATCCTTTTTCGAGTTGTCGAACATCACGTCGGAGCTTACACGACTCGCCCGGGCGGACGGGTTTATCGGGTCAAACGAAAGTTTCAGGCAGATTGCGAAAGCGGGCTACAGTATTTCCCAGATTCTGAACCTCTATAAAAATTGCAGCCCCAAGCCGGTTTATCTTGTATCCGACGGCGCCGGTATCGACCTGATGTCTTCGAGTAATGTCCAGAGTTTGGGAAACACGTTGAAACAGTATCTCGAAGAAATGAAAAAAGGCGGGACGAAAAAGCTCCTCTGGATGACCTATCCCGATCCGCAGGGAGGCCAATGGGCCACCTTGAAGAAGAACCAGGATCTCTGGGCTGAGGCGGTTCCGCCGATCATCAATGGCTGCACCGATCCGAAGACCCTTCTGGTCGATTTACGGCCGGTATGGGCGGGGCATTACAGCCAGTATACTTCCGACGGAATCCACTGTACCAACGCGGGTGGTACCGCGACCGCCGAAGCCTTTTGGAAAGCGATGAAGGACAGCAATTTCTTCGATCTGCCGGTATTTGCGCAGCCGCTCGCCATCGCCAGAACCGCATCTTCCATGCTCATCGGTCAGTTTGTCGGCAACGGACGGGTTTCCGTTTCGCTCTCGCTGCGTCAACCGTCAAACGTTACCCTGCAGATTACGACCATTTCCGGCCGCAGCGTGTTCACTGCTGAGCGTCAATTGTCCATTCCGGGTCTGCAGACCGTGGAGTTTCCGCTCGGTGCGATCGCGCAGGGCATGTATTGCTGTGAAGTCAGGGCAGGGCAGCTCACGAATCAATCGACAGTGCTTGTACCGTAACCGAAAAAGCCATTTCCGACGGAGGTTTGACAATGGGTAAATACACTCTTTTTGCGGCAGTATTGGCGATAGGACTCGGCATTCCCCGTGCACAAACCGGAAGCATCAAGGTGGGGAGTACGACGAGGACATTTATCGTCTATGCTCCCTCCGGCCTTCCGGACAATCCTGCGCTTGTCGTCTGCATGCACGGTCTTGGCGGAAGCGGTTCCCAGCAGCGTTCGTATTCAGGATTCGACAAGGTCGCGGATAAGGGGAAGTTCATTGTCGTTTATCCTGACGGCATCGATAAATCGGTCGGGAGTGCGGGATGGGACATTACCGGCAATTCGGACGTGGACTTCATTACCACCCTCATCGATAACGTGGCCGGCCGCTACAACATTGACCGCAACCGCGTGTATGCTTCGGGATTTTCGATGGGCGGCATGATGAGTCATAAACTTGCATGCGATGTACCCGAAAAGATCGCCGCCATCGGGACAGCCAGCGGTTATCCATTGTATGGCAACAACAATTGCTCGCCCCCGATTCCGGTACCCATCTGTCATACCCACGGCACAGCCGACGACGTTGTACCTTACAGCGGCCTTGAGGCCTGGATTGCCAAATTCGTTAAGGCGGACGGCTGCCCGGAGACCCCGGCGACGACCAATCCGACCTCTAAATACAAACGGGAGTATTGGGGCCCCTGTAAAGATGGAAGCGAGATAGTCGTTTACCATTTCGATGGAATGAGCCACGGATATGTCAACACATCCCGATATAGTTTCAGCGCGAGCGATACCTTCTGGACATTTTTCGAGAAACACCCCCGGAACGGCGCGGTGGGAATTTACGGACCTGTCTCCGGCGCACGGACGACGTCTGCTTTTTCCACCGCGTATTCCGCGGGCGCCATTCACCTGAAGAGTGGATTGCCCGTGCGTTCGGTTCGGGTTTTCGATGTTCGGGGCAGAACAGTGTTCTCATGGAAAGCGGGGAACGTCCCGGTTCATGATGTTGCGTTTCCGGCCAGCCGTCCGGCAGGCGGGATATATCTGGTTAACATTCGGGGAGCAGCCGGAAACAACGGGATCGTAAGGCTCCTCGTGCCCTGATCGGCCGGAGCGCCGCAATACCGGCGGGCATTCAATTCATCGAAGGAGATATCGTGTCTGTAAAAAATGTTTATGTGTCACTGTTCGTCTTAACCATCGTCGCAACCGCCCAAAGCCAGATAAACATTTCCGGTATTGTCCAGGACAGCCGCACTAATGCGCCGGTGGTTGGCGCGAGCGTCAAGATTTTCGGACTCGACCGTGACGGAGCCGCGCATTCAGATCAAGGATCCCGCGGACGTGCCCAACCAGACATGGGAGTGCCTGAAGTGGAGCGGATCCCAGGGTGCGACCGTGTTCACCGAGAACGTCACGCTCGGCTCTTCCATTTCAATCGGCGCAAGCAAGCGCGGCTCGCGCAACATCATTCCCATCACCGGCGGTACGACGAGCGGTAAGGTGAAGGGTAAGATACTCGCCGGAGGCGCGGACTATCAGCTTTCGGGATTGGACGCGAGGTACACCCTGGCTCCGGATGACGGCGAATTCATCATCGTCAGGAATTGCGGTTCGGGAGCGCTCGTTCCGGTCTTCGAGGCGCGCACCGACGGCCCCTACGCGTTTCTTAACGAAAACAAGTACCTGAGCTCCAGCCCGGGCATGGGGAGCGGCGGCGTGACCATCACCTTCTATGAAAGGAAATAGGATTGTGACGACAGCCCGAGATGGGGGTGGTCCAGCGTCGCAGTAAAAAAGTTTATGAATAACGAGGGATAGAATTTCGAAAGCCCTTTTGTAAAGACCGTCGGCTGCGGTACCCCCCTTTTACTCCCAATCGCCGCCGCGGCGGTTTTTATAGTGGCGTATGCGGAAATGCTGCCCGTCGACATGGGCGATCCAAAGCCCTTTTACGACTACATCACCTGGGCCATTACGGAGAACAGGAAACCCTGCAGCGCATACTACCAGAGCCTCGATACGACGAAGATCGCAGCCGATGGATTTTCGTGCGGCGGATTGATGGCCATAAATGCCGCCGGCGATCCCCGCTTCAGTGCCATGGGGTACAGCAGCAGCGGGCTGTTTAGTGAGAGTCCGACTAAATGGGGGGCGATTCACACGCCGTTCAAGATCATGAACGGCGGCTCCAGCGACATGGCTTACGAAAACGGCCAGAGGGACTACAACGGCATCAGCGCCCTTGGTATTCCGATCATATATTTTGTCAAGACCAGCGCCGGCCACGGAGGGGATTTGAATAATGGCAAGGGAGACTTCAATACGGTCAATCTGGCCTGGCTGAACTGGCAGCTGAAGGGTGACGAGGGGGCGACGGGCAAAGCTCTTCTTGTCGGCCCGGATTGCAAGTTCTGTAAAGCCAGCGGCTGGGATTTCAAATCGGCGAACCTGAATTAACTTGTTGTTCAGGTTTTCTAAACCTTGATCTGCGATACGGAAGAATCCCCGCTTCTCTTGTTATGTCGGGGATTCTTCATTGTTTTAACGACCTCGGGTAAAAAGAGGAAACGCAGACAGTAATGGAAGAGTCACGGATGCTTGCGCAATCGCTCACCGATTCCACCTCTTCCCGGTGGCGGGCGAAGGGAGATCAGCGGAGAACCTATCACTTTACTGATGCTAACTCTGACGAACCCTTCCGGGTCTGCGTTCCGGACAACAGGGACGGCACGACGAAGTTGCCATTGGCAATGTTCCTGCATGGCGCCGGAAGCAACGAAAGCACCTATCTGGATCAGAACAATAAACAAATGGTAAACCTTGCCGGTGAGCACGGTTTTCTTCTTGTTTCGCCTATGGGCGACAGAGGAGCATACGGGAATTTTCTGAGGCTGACAGCTCTGTTCGGCAAAGTGGACACTAGTATCCCCTCAACAAGTCACCGGATTCTCTATGAATTATCTCTCCACGAAATCGATACGAATAACGGTTCCGCAGCGATTCGGATTTTCAGATATAGCAGTGACAATTTTCGACATTTTCCGAAGAAAACAATATGCCGGTATTTTTACGCCCGTTGCCTGTAAGGCATGCGTCAAAGGCATTACACTTCCGGCCGGTGCCTATTATGCAATGGTAAGTAATGACAAATGGAATGGATGTTTTGCGTTTACGATGGTGAAATGAAAAGTGTAAAATAATGTCGTGTTAATTTTACGTATCCTGTACCACAGTATTACCCGGTACTTATTGTATTTCGAAACTCCAGGGGTGTAACGAGAGTTGATGCTTTGAATACACGATTGAAGTGAGAGATACTGTTGAACCCTACCGCTAATGCTACATCAATCACCAACCGGTCTGTTTCCCGCAACAGACGTTTCGCTTCGTGAATGCGTATTGATACAAGGTATTGCTTGAAACTCATTTTGAATTCATCCTGCATTGTTTTTGCAATTTTTTTCTGAGGCAATCCCAGCGACTTACCCATAGACAGGATCGAAAGTTCAGAATCCGAGAAATGTTCCGCCAGATAGCTCGAAATCCGTTCTGCATCCATGTCACGATAGCTGCGAAGATCCTTTTTATAATACGTAATAATTACAGGACTGTTCTTTTTGTGAGATACCGCTCTGATAATCATATAGCCGATAACCAGAGCCGGAAGTATGAGAAGCAGAAACAGGGTGTACTTGTTGGGGCTTTTGGAAAAACGTATTTGCGAAATCGTCATAGTGTCGATTATTCCGGTTTTTGCGGTTGAGCCGCTCTCTATCTTTAAAGCCGTTACTTTTGAAAAATCAACGGGAGATACATCATTCAGAGTGAAGTTGTTTTTCTGAAACCACCATTCCGGGGTTGTCAACTGTTTAAAGGGTATCGAAAATGTTGTCGGAACGGAATTGAGAACCAGATCCTTTTTGAAATACCGTTCACTGAGAGGATCATTGTTTTTAGAAACGTTCTCATCGAACACAGTGAGATAGATTTTGCAATCTGAAAGCTGTGATGAAGCGATACGGATTTTAAGAGCATCAAAACGGGTACAGTCGAGGTACTTACCGCTGCTGTCTTTCAGAAAAATTAAGATACCTGCATAGGGGTAGGTGAACCCTGGCTTTAGGATATAACGCAGTATCAGTCCCGTTGAATCTTTATCAATCAACAGTGTTTCTGAATTTCCCGGGAACGATTTTTCAATACGATCGTCATAGGATACAACTGTGGTTTGAAGAAAGTCTATCTCATGATTTCGGCAACATGGTAGAAATGTAATACAACATAAGACCAAAGCTATACTTCCGAGTATTAAAAACAGGAATTTGAAATTGGTGTTGTTTTTTTCACGACTTTGCATAACAGGTATATAATCTTCTCAAAACTGAACAGATGCCGTTTTCGCGCACATTACGTGAGCATTGTGCAAAGCGAAGCGACCTGTATTGTGGTAACTTTATTGCATGGTATCATTCAAAATAATTTTAAACAACAATCAGAAGGACTCATATGTTTAAACTTGGCTTATACTGTGCTTTAATATTTTTGCTGCTTAATCTCTCAATAACAGCAAAAAATTATAATGGTGCAGAACTTTATTCAAAAGGTTCGCTCAAATACGGGCGATTTGATGTCCGTATGCGTGTCGTCTGCGGAAGTGGAATCATTTCTTCGTTTTTCCTCTATTACAATGACTCATATCTGGGGGGGGGACCCTGGGGGGAAATCGATATGGAAATCGTAGGTAAACATGAAAATGCATTTCAATCCAACCTAATTACCGGAACAGCCGCATCAAAAAAGACTTCGGAGGAATTACACGACTTTGATAGCCTGTCACAAAGCTACCACACCTATTCCTTTGAATGGACGCCGGAATATATAGCCTGGTTTTTCGACGGCGAGGAAGTGCGACGTTCCACCGGTTCTCAGGTAACCGACTGCCAGAAAAAGGAGATGAGCATCAGGTTTAATCTCTGGATATCGGATGTCGTCTCCTGGGCCGGGCAGTTCAATCAATCAATTTTACCTGTATATCAGTATATAAATTGGGTGAAGTATTCCAGTTACACCCCCGGATCAGGAAGCGATGGAACCGATTTTACTCCAGAGTGGGAGGATGATTTCGACACATTCAATTCAACGCGTTGGGGAAAAGGGGACTGGACGTTTGACGGTAATTTAGTTGACTTTTCACCGAATAATATCGTTGTTAGAGACGGATACTGCATTATATGTCTTACAAATGCTGGAGCAACCGGCTTTTCAGGTGATGTTCCCAAAGATTTAACTACACCAGTTTTACATGGAAAGTCAGAAACAGGTCGAAGAATTTCAATTACTCCATTTCCGAATCTGGCTTCACACTTCTCGGTATCTCTGGACGGCAGATTACTATCCCGAAAATCCAGGCCCTTCAACAGAAAGGCTGCAAACTTCTGGATTATGAGAGAAAACAATAACGGTATGATGAAAATAATCATTTTAGAATAAAGCCTTTAATTCAGAGGGTTCTGGCGATCAACATAACTCATTGCACACCACGCCATATGGTTTCAGGGATATCACCAATTAGATTCTGATTACAGAATCTAATGCCGCAATAAAACAACTTCTTTTTTACGCCTTAGGCGGCTTATTATTGTACGCAAGTTGCGATAAAACTGTTTGTCAATATTTCGACTCAGGTTTCAGGTTAACAGTAAGTATCATTAATAAACCTGAAGACAGTTTTTTTCCCGGTTTCCCTGCAATGAGATTTGTATTCAACCTGTATACGGAAAAATTATTCCGCCTGCAGCAGGTCATCCTTTTTCCATTATATTATCTGATAGTAATGGTTGTTCGGTTCTTAAAATCCATATCGCGAAAGTGGAATCCATCAACCGTTCAACGATCCGGCAATTCCAGATAATTCGTCAGGCATTTATACTTTACTGGACTTATCCCATATATTGTTGATATACAAAAACTAACAAAAAGGAGAAGACTTTTCGCATGAAAAAGAATATACAACGCGGTAGGAGGATCAAGGCAC
>JAFGIW010000033.1 GCA_016929415.1 Chitinispirillaceae bacterium
GGGAACGGACGGGTGAAGAACGTTACTCCTTGCCGAAAAACTATAGAACCTAATCGGCAGGAGATATTATGACCCGGAAATTGGATCATGGACGAGTACTGATCCAGCGGGGCAATACTTCAGCAGTTACCTCTACTGCTCAAATAATCCGATTCTTGTAGTTGATCCTGATGGTAATTTTAGCTGGGTACCAGCTATTGTTGGAGCTGCAATGGGTGCCATACAAGGCGGTATAATTGCAGATCAAAATGGTGGCAATGTGGGTCTTGGTATGCTAGGTGGTGCTGCCATAGGTTTCGGATCGGGCGCATTAGGCTCATGGGTGGGCGATTTCAGCAATAATGCAATGTTATCTGCAATGATGAGCAGTGCCGCTGCTTCCACCGCCAACTCAATTGGTATGTATGCCTTGAGTGGTGGTAAAACAGACATTTCTACGAGCTATGGTCCCTTTTCGATGAACTGGTCAAAAGGTAAATTCAATGTTGCAAGCCCTACTAATCCTATGGGTATGCTTGCTTGGTTTTCATTTATGCAAGATATCAACGCAGCAATCCCATATGGGCCACAGGCTCAAGGGAAAGGGCCTGGTGAAGGAATTGAATTAAATAACAGAAAATTAGATTACGCAGGCGGTGGTGCAACCGATCCGAAAGTTTCCATTAGATACGCAGAAGATATTCCAGCAGCTAGAGGGCATGATCCTGGTTATGTTGCACAAGGTGTTACTATTAGGGATAATGTCGGGACTGTACGGGCTTTAGGATTTGACCGAAGGGTTATTGGTGCCGATTTTGCTCTAGCTCGAAGCGAATTGGCAATACGTAATTCAGTTTTAGGTTATCTTGACCCTATTACAAGAAGTAATGCAGGACTCATTGCAGCGTTTGGTGTCGCAACAGGAACAGTTAAAAGTTTAGGTTATGCTTCATGGTTTCAATGGTGATAAAAAACATACTGGGGACAAGTAGGTCGAAGTGGTACAACTGGCTATTTGTGGCGTTTGCTGCATGTTTGTTTGTGTCGTGTTACGAAGAGGGGCGAATTCTGTTGTCAGTAAACGAAAAGATCGACGTTTCACCAGACGATAGCAATATAGTCTATTCTTTTTGCGACAGCTCCGGTTGTTCAATTCAAGAAATCTCGATAGCTACCGGTAATTCAAAAAAGATCACACCTTCCGACAGAATTAACTACATTTGTCCAAGATATTCTCCAGATGGTCGTAAGATTCTATTTCTGACGTATATTACCGACAAAGGGAATTCGAATCGGATATCTATTTACAATAAAAAAACATCCAATATTGCTCATATATCAACAGGCCTGCAATATGTAACGGAAGCATCTTTCAGTAAGGATGGTATAGGTATCTACTTCATCGCTCTTACTTTCCCAAAGCTTACATTGTTGAAATCAGAACCGACGTTTTCATATGATATCTATTTTATTGATACACTTGGTAAAAATCTTCGCCGTGTAACAGAGTTTGGCGCGCGCAGTATTTCCGGTGTTGCATTTATGAATTCTGGTAGTGCCATTTTAACCAATGTTGAGACATTCGATAAAAAGTACAAATTTTACCAAGTACCTATTGCGATAGGAGAACAACCGATACCTTTTGATGCTTATTTCATGGATGGCACAAAAGTGGGTTACAATTTTACATTTTCACCATCGATTTCTCCAGATGAGAAAGAACTTGTAGTTGCATCTGCTCGCATATTAACAAGAATTGATATGCAAAGCCGACAAGCAATGACTTTATATTCATCTGGTGAAACCTTCGTCTATTCACCTCGGTTCTTTAATGCGAGCAGTAAAATTGCATTTACCAGGGATTCACTCCAAGCCGTACCGGGACAACACCCTATCGCTGTCGCCAGAAAAATCTTCATAATGGATATTCCGACCCGATCTATCGTCGAATGCCCTTTACCAAAGCATTGACGGATGATCCGACCAATAACCCCCTAGTTCAATGCAGATTTCCCCTCCCTCACCCGCATACCCTCCCGGCAGCCGCCTCCGCGCCTCCATACGCTCCGTCTTTTACATAAAATTCCTTGTTGCGTCCGCTTCGCCGTCCATGGCTTCGCACATGCTTGAAGTGTGGAGGTGGTTTTATTATAGCGCATGATCGCAAAAGAGATTTTATGTAAACTGCCGTTTTAACGGTCGGCGGGATCGGTCGGGCAAGCGTTCCACTTCGGCCTGACGTCCGCTCCGCGTACTCCCCGGCCTCGCTCCACGCGAAACTGATTTTCCACATTTTTCCCGATTTCTTCAAAAAAGAAAAAAACAACGCAACCGATCGCGCCAACCGCTGGCATAATGAAGGATGCCTTCGGTTGTCACGCCGATTGCTGCGGTAGGCCCTTCGGCAATGAACATTTATACTTTTCAAAAGGAAATACCCCTTGAGGGGCATGCGTGGGAGGTTTGGCAACCGGGACGGCACCGGCGGACAAACCGGGCGGGGCGGGGGGTGATACAATGCGCCTGCCGGAATCGAGTTTACATAAAACTTACTTTTGCGACAGCCCGGAACGGGATAATCGAAAATCCCGTGGAGGGATGTGCGAAGGCCGGATGCCGTAGCGGACGCAAAAGGAATTTTATGTAAAAGCGAGGAGCCAGGGACGGCCCGCAGCGGCTCGGGTTCGGCAGGCCTACCGCATTATTTTTTGTCGTCAGGTCCGAAGCCCATCTTGTGTTTTGATTTGCGGGCAGGTTCAGGAGCAGTCAATTTCCGGAGTGCGTCGAATACGACTTTAAAGTGATAATCATATTTGCGTTCCATTCCGTCGATTTTGCGTTTGAGGTCGGCGATCGTGATCGCCATGCGCCGCATCTGCACGAAAGTACGAATAATCTGGATGTTCATTTTGATGGCTGTTTCACTGTTGAGCACACTTGAAAGCATGGCGACACCCTGTTCGGTGAAAACAAACGGCAAGTATCGGCGGCCGCCGGAACTTGAGGTCACAGTTTGTGACCTCAAGTTGTCGAATTCTTCCTTGGTCAGCTGAAACATGAAATCATCCGGGAACCTTTCGATATTTCGGCGTACTGCCTGATTCAGAACTTTGGTCTGCACCTGATAAAGTTCGGCAAGATCACTGTCGAGCATTACCGCTTTGCCTCTGATCTGAAAAATGAGATTACGAATCCCGCTTGGAGTAATGGCATCCATGGAAGTGTTCCTTTTTATCGTTTGGTATTGTTGGTCGCAGCTTGATTTTTTGCCAGAAGTTCAATAAGTTCGACAACCTGCTTCTGTGCTTGAGGCGGCAGTTGCTCGACGACTTGTAATCGTTTCCACAAACGACTGTTTGCCGGTTCATGTACACTCATTGAAACATGTCCGAGCAGCTCATCAGTCGAAACTTTCAGCGCATTGGCAAGAACCGTCAGTTTTTCGGCAGGAGGCCGGGAAGTCTGCGCTTCATAATAGGCGATCATTCTGTAGGAAATCCCGACTTTTTGAGCGAGGTCTCTCTGTGATAAACCACGGGCTTTGCGGACAGCGGCAAGACGTTTTCCGAATGGTGATGTTTTTGTAGCCATGCATGAAATATAATAGCCCATTTTTACATTTTCTCCGGTAGTCAACGTTTATAAAAAAGTGGTTGCTACATAACATGTAGCAAATATATATTTTTTGCGAAGTCTTGTAAAAGCCTTAAAAAAAATACCGCAGGTATTGACAGGTTTTTGGAAATAAACAAAAAAGGCCGTCCGGTCTCTCCCGCAAAAGATCAACCGACCGGCCCGAAGATAAACGCCCGAAAGGGGGCGCATCATGTCTAAAAAATACCTTACTGCAGCATCTGAATCCATCGTTACGAACAATCTGTACCTGGCAGCGTTTCTGCACTGCGTCGGTTGTTCGCTCGACCACCTCGAACACAACGGCCGCCGCCGGGTATCGTTCGTGTTCATCGGGGAACGGTGCCGGGAGCTACGGGAGGCATACCGTACCGGTCCGGTACGGCTGGACATGCGTTCCTTTCGGGAGAGTCTTTCCCTTATCCGCCGTTTGATGGATGGCGAACCCGAACAAAGGAGCGTATCCCATGTCAACGAACACCGCCTGCAGGCTGTCGCGCAGTACTGAAGGCCTGCACTTCGCGGGAACAAATCTCGCGTACCGTATTACCGGCCTTACCCCCTACAACCTCGACCGCCTTCGTATCACATTAAAAGCGAATCCGCCCGAAGAACCGGCAACCTTCCATATCGATACGGTTGACTTGTACAACAGCCGAAGCCGGGAGATGTTCGCCGAGGCCTGCACGAAATATCTCAAGGTACAGCAGAGTGCAACTATGGCGGAACTCTCGCAACTCATCGCGGCCCTGGAAGCCGAACGGATCGCCATGCGGGAACAGAGTAATACCGCCGTTGTTCCGGCAATGTCGGACGAGGAGAAAAAAGAAGCGCTCGACACGCTTAAAAATAAAGACCTGCTCGAACGCATCGTCGATGACTTTGCCGCGATCGGCTACATCGGCGAAAAACAGAATAAACTGCTCGGTTATATCGCGGCAGTCTCACGGCTGCAGCCGGATCCGCTCGCGCTGTTGATACTCTCCCGATCCGGAGCAGGAAAAACGTCGCTGCAGGATGCGGTCTGCAAGTTCGTTCCTCCCGAAGCGGCGATACAGTATACCCGCTTGACAGGGCAGAGTCTGTTTTACCGTGACCGGAACGCACTTAAAAACAAGGTGCTCGCCATCGAGGAAGAGGACGGTATGAAAGATGCGATGTACTCGATAAAAACCCTTATCTCTTCTCAGAAACTTTCTGTTGCGGCTACGCGCACCGATGCAAAAACCGGCAGGTTCTCGGTTGATGAATATACCGTCACCGGTCCGGTCGTCGTGATGGTATCCACCACGAACCCCGATGCGCTTGATGATGAAACGAAACAGCGATTTTTAATCCTTACCATTGATGAATCACCAGAGCAGACGAAAGACATCCTGCAGGCACAGATCAGTAAAAACATGTTCGACTGGTACCAGACCACGGTCGACGAATCGTCGATTATGAAACTTCATCACAACATGCAGCGACTGCTCAGACCGTTAACGGTGACTTTTTCCCGTGATCTGAAACTTGCATGGCCGTACAGCAGGTTGCAGATGCGGCGGGAACAGAAGAAATTCGTATCACTGGTCAAGGCAGTAACACTGCTGCACCAGCACCAGCGGAAAACCGGAACCATGAAACGGCCAGACGGAACGAAGATGGAGTACGTGCAGGCCATACAGCGGGACATCGATCTTGCGCTTGAACTCGGCCGGGAGGTGTTCGCCCGCAACGTGGACGATGTAAGTCCCACGGCAAGGAAGCTTCTTACCGAAATTGTTCTGCTTGTCAAAGAGAAATACGACGACATGAAGACGCTCGATCCTGACCGGGAACTGTTCATGTACGAAGTCCCGTTCAACCGCAAGGAACTGCGCGAGCGGATCGGCTGGAGCGAAACGCAGGTGCGACGTAATATCGATCAGCTTGTCGAACTCGGGTACGTCGGTCGTATCAACGGTCGGCAGGGGAGCACGTTCCGGTATCTGCTTTTGGATGACGGAGCGGCAGACCCGGAGTTCTGCTTCGGTACGGATGGTGAAAACGGTGATAAAAAAGACCCTTTGACGAAAAATCAACGAGTTAACGGTAAAAGTTCGCCACTTCGCCAGCGGTTCGCCGTAACTTCGCCAACGGTGTAACACGATGATATATAAGCAGCTGCATACAACTTCGCCACTTCGTCAGGAGCGCAATATATATACCCCCCTTACCCCGGTAAATGCATGAACGAAATCAAACTGCACCAGTTCGCCGAAAAGCTGGAACTTTTAGGCTACTCGAAAAGGAGTATCAAAGATTATCCTTACGATTTCAGCCTTTTTCTGCGGTATCTGGCGGAAAAGGAGAATGTCACCGATATCGCGGAAATTACTCCGGAACATATTACCGCATATCATACGCATCTGCAGTACTCGAAGTTCCGGCACGGTCGCCACCTTGCAACATCAACGGTGGTGAAAAGACTCGAAGCGGTGAAAAAGTTTTACAGTATCATGCATGGTGAAGGGCTGATCGAACAGAATTTTGCTCCGCTTATCTCGGTACCGAAGAAAAAACGAAATCTTCCCCGGAATGTTCCCGGTGAAAAAGAGATGGCCGCGATCCTCGACGCGATCGAACCGGAAGACACACTCACGATCCGCGACCGGGCACTGTTCGAGCTTCTTTATGCAACCGGTCTTCGGTCCGAAGAAGTCCGCACCGTCACCGTTGAAAATCTCGACCGTACTGAACGGACGCTTTTTGTCACCGGTAAAGGAGCGAAAGACCGTATCGTTCCGGTAGGTGACTGGGTCATGCCGTATCTGCTGGAATATCTCGAAGTCTCCCGGCCGAAACTGGTAAATCCGCGCGACCCGCTGCCGATCATCTTTCTTACCAAAAACGGACGGCAGATAAACACGCCGAACCTCGGGGATCTTCTGCGCAAGTACATCAAAAAAGCCGGTCTTGACATAAGCATGTCGCCGCACACTATCCGGCACGCATGCGGGACACATCTTCTCAAGGGAGGGGCGGATATCCGGTACGTGCAGGAACTGCTCGGTCACTCGGATTTATCATCCACGCAGATTTATACGAAGATCGACATATCGTTTCTGAAACAGGCGCACAGGAAATACCACCCCCGCGAAAGGAGCGGTTAAGTGGAATCTGAAATGTTCGACTTCATGCGGCACATCCGTCCGAAGGTTGCCTCGACGACCTATCACCGGAAACTCTGGCAACTGCGATCGTTCTTCAAATATCTTGCCGGTAAACGGATGAATCCGGTAAGCGTCACCCGTGCCGCCGTTGAAAACTATCTTTCCGGGCTGCTATGCTCGCAGCAGTTCCGGCAGGCGATATGCTGCGTAGTTCGGGAGTTTTACGAGTTCATGAGTATACGTTATCCGGATATCTACCCGGAAGAAAACCCGGCTGCCGGTATCGCGTTCAAGCCTGACAAAAGCGAATACCTTCCGGATGTCCCTTCTCAAGCTTCCGTGGATGAAGTCTTTGCACGTCTGTCCGATGCGGATGATGAATTACGAATGAGAGACCGGTTGATGGCCGAACTTGCTTACGGTTCCGGGCTGCGGCGGGCTGAACTGCACCGGTTGAACATCGAGGATATCGATTATGAAAACAATACCGTTCAGGTGCTGGGAAAAGGGAACAAGCGGCGGGTTGTTCCGATTACGGAAAAAGCACTTGCCACCCTTCGAAAATATCTTCTCCATCGCCGGGCTTCACGCGGTCCGCTTCTTGCGTCGAAAACCGGACGGCGACTTGCAGTGCAAAGCGTTTATTACACCATGCGGGACCGGGTCGGTATCCGTCCGCATCTTTTGCGGCATGCTTGCGCGACTCATCTTTTAAAAAACGGCTGCAGTATCCGGGTTATCCAGGAACTGCTCGGACACAACCGATTATCGACCACCTACCTGTATACTTCCGTTGAAAAAAACAGCCTGAAAAGGGTTGTTCAAGCCAGTCATCCACGGGCAAAAAATATATAAAAATATCATTGACGGTTTATCGCGTGCGCGAACTATATCAATATCTTATTGTGCCTCATTTTTAATGCTGCTTTGGCAGTTTTTTACATAGATCGCGCTCTTTGAAAAAACGGGGACGGAAAGTCCGAAGAACGTCTACTCCTTGCCGAAAAACTATAGAACCTAATCGGAAGGAGATACTATGATCCGGAGGTTGGCTATTGGACAAGCTGTGATCCAAAGGGACAATTCTACTCTCCATATTCCTACGCAGGCAATGGGACAAACGTTATAATATTCGTTGATGAAAATGGTGAATGGATTGGTGCAGTAATCGGTGGTGTCATAGGTGCGTATGCAGGTGGTGCTATTGCAAACCAATCATTTAATCCTGCCCAATGGGAGTGGGATGAACCGGGAACTTGGACGGGAATAATCGGGGGTGCTGTTTCAGGAGCTATGTTGGGACATGCAATTGAGGGAGCAATCCGTTTTCAGCATCCAACAGGTGACGCAATTCTTGATGATAAGTCCTTTCGAAAAGACCTTGATGAATTTTACAAAAACAATATTGATCAGCCTTACGAAGCGGGTCGAGAACACGGATTTGATATTGTTAAATCAGATGGAAGCACGTACTCTTCAGGTGAAGTTCAACATGCTTCTTGGGATAATCCTTACAGAATAGAAAATTTTAGAGCACGGTCTTATGCTGAAGGTACCTTACATTATCAGCAGCCAACACCAGATTTTCCAACCGGTAATCCAAATCCAAGTGTTGCAGATATAAAATTTTGGGATAAATTGCAAAGTGTTTCAGGAAATTATAATAATTATATCGCGAATACAAATTCCATTACTGGATATTATGCAGGAGGGGCACAACAAACATTTTCGAACCTGGCAGCAATTCGAGAAACGAATTACTTTAAATTTCTTTTTACAGCTTGGTAACTTCAATGGAAAAGTTATATAAAATTACTGTCGCACTAATGTTTATGGTTTTGCTGTTCAGTGTTTCCAGTATTGGAGGAGAGCAAATAAACAGCGATGTTACTCATGATTCAATAATGCTTGATTCAAGTTTGGTATTATCTACTGCAGAAAAAATGGGAAAATATTACGAAACCATACTTGATATCGATAAGATTAGAAAGCTTAACAAAAGGTGTATTGTTATAGTTCCAGCATTAAATAATTTAAAAAATGCAACATATCAGTTTAGTTTTGCATATAAAAACAAAAATAATTATGTATGTGTTTTTGTTAATCCGCAAAAATTACATCAAGATACAAATGGTGACATCGTTGGAAATTTAGATGACCAAGTATCTATTTATCTTTCAAAACCTAACATGACAATTACTTCTATCATATGGGGACAATAACTTATACTTTAAATCACTACCATCCCATAGGATTTCAGAAATGTTGACATAACGGCTGGCCACGTGACATGTTAAGGTTGACGTAAATCTTAACATTA
>JAFGIW010000034.1 GCA_016929415.1 Chitinispirillaceae bacterium
AAGGCCGGATGGCGTTTTCCGCCAGATTGTTCGACGGTGTCAGTACGGGATCCTCTACGTAAAGAACAAGTAACTCCCAATTATCGAGCGTATACCGTATCGCTTTTCCCAATGCGCTTCCGGGAAGTGTCTCAGGGTAAAGCTTTTCGAGCCACTTCTTGAACTCCTCGAATATCAAAGCGGCCTGTTTTTTCCGTTCCTCGAAGAATTCCAGTTCCGAATATTCTTCACGCAATGCTTCGAGGGCGAACAGGTTCCCTATATACTTTATCGCTTCTTTCGCGTGTTCTGACTTATCGGCTTTCCATGCCTTGTGAAACGTGCTTCGTGCGTGCTGCCAGCAGAGAATACGCCTGATTATCATATTGGGCGGCCGGCCTGCATTCAACTCCTTCAAAGCAGTTTCATATGCCGCGTAATCATCGGTCTGAATCCAGCCGGTGTAGTCTTGCAGCATGTCTTTCGGCACAGACGACGAACGTTTCTCATCATAGCGGAATATCACCGCCTTCTTTCCGGGCGGGCCGCCCAGAAACACCCACATCCACGACAGCGATTGTGCTTTGCGTCCCGGTTCATTCAGCACCTGCACCCTTGTTTCATCGGCATTTATAAAACGAAAGCTCTTTATGTGTTTTACCATAAGTTCATATAACACGCCGCATTTCATGGCCGCTTTGACGACCCAATTGCTCGATGTCGCACGGGGAACTCGCAGTCCGATATATTCAAAGCGCTTTTCCTGGCGGCACAAAGGCAATCCAAACGTGTATTTTTCGTTGATACACCAGGCAAGCATACTTTCATCCGCGATGCTTCCCGCAAGAAGATGCCGCGGACCTTTCGCTGTCACCACACCGGGTTCATCGGCCGCGGTGCCCTCGCACTTTTTACACGCGTATTTTAGTTTGATTTCGCGTATCACTTTCACTTCCGCGGGGACGATCTTTACCCGTTCGCTGATTTCTTTTCCGATGTTTGTCTTTACCGCGCCGCAAGAGCATATTTTTTCAGCTTCATCGATATCGTATACCGCCTCTTCTCTGGGCAGCTCGGGCGGGATTGCTTTCCGCCCCTGTCCCTGCGGTTTCTTTTTCCTGCGCGTGTAGGCGCCAAGTTCGATGGTTTCGATCACCCCGTTCATTCGGGCGCCGTCTGCCTGTCTGAACGCTTCATCATCGGCTTCGTTGAACAACAGCGACTGCCGTTCGTCGTCTTTCGTCCACTTCTCCGATTTCGGCCCGTAGTGCAGAATCTCAAGTATCGTGACTTTCGCAGAAAGCTCCCGTATCAGCGTGTCTTTTTCTTCCAACACCTTTCTGAGTCTTTCGTTTTCCCGAAGCAATGTAGCATTCGTCATCGTGACAATAATCTATCACGCTTTAAAAAAAATTAATAGTCCTAAACCACGGAAAAATGTAATTTTTTATGTGCAGAAAAAAAGTCGATTCCAGACAACAGCCACCTGATTTGTCCGGCCGTTATTTTTTTTACTTCTTCTTCCTCATCCGGCCAGGGAAACCGGTACTGTTCGAGTCGTTTATACCACAAGGCGAATCCCGTGTTGTCCCAATACAGTAATTTGAGCAGCCGTCTCGCTTTATTGCAGAATACGTAATATCCGGTTTCAAAGGGGTTCAGCTTCATTTCGTTCTGCACGATCGCCGCAAGCCCGTTTATCGATTTCCTCATATCCGTCGGTCCCGTTCTCAAGTAAACGGCCGCCTGTTCATTGAAGGCGAGCATCGCAGACGTCCCTTACCGTACGGATGATGCGATTGAGTTCGCCTTCATCAAAGTTATTGCCGGGTTCGATGACAACATCACCTATCCTGATCCGGATGCCGGAGCCGCCATTTTGCGGTACGTGAAGTTTTATAAACCTTCCGGCCCCGTATTCCTTGCGTTTGCGGTAGAACATGTTCGGGTGCAGTTTTTCTCTTTGACAGAATACTGCCGCCGTCAATCCCGAGTTCTCCTGTTCACGGAAAATGGATGCCCATTCTTCCCTGGATCGCTGTTTTCTCATCTCTTGCCTCCTTATGCCGGCAAGTATGGCATGGCAAGGTCAGGATTGGAAGATGCGGAGAAATTGACGCTTAAATTATACGGTATAGTGAAACTGATAGTAACGGAGTATTATACATCGGACAAGCTGAAAATTTATTTGAAAGATTAAAAAAGTTCTTAAAAGCTTGTGAAGGAAAAAAATCTTACATGCATTCGGAAGGGAGATTACTTTGTATTATTAATCATTGTTTTAAAAGCGATAAAGATAAATTATTTTTCACTTACACAATTTTTCGGCATGAAAATTTAGATAAAAAAGAACAAGACGAAATTCAAAATTATATTAAAAAGTATGGAAAACCTCCTGTGTTAAATTCTGCAATACCTGGAAAGCAAGATTGGTTTCAGGAACTTATCAAATGAAACGAACAAGAATTAATAATCTCAATAAAAAGGAGATTTAGATCCTAACCATTAAATGTGCCAATTGCAAATCCAAAATCTTCAAATACAATAAGATCGGAAAAGGTCAGGTATTACGCTGTTATAAAGATAGAATAGAAAAAGATTATAGTATCCATGAAGCAGGAAGGATAAAATGCAAATGCCAAAATATTATTGGCATATGCTGAACGATTTATTCGTTCGGTCCGAGAAGAAACTCTGGACTGGTTTGTTATTTTCACGGAAACTCAACTCAGGAGAATCCTATCTTCTTACATTTCATATTTCAATACACTCAGGCCACACCAAGGAATAAATCAGAATATTCCTTCCGGATATTCACCTCAAATAGAAGGTCCTATCAGAGCGTCACCGGTACTTAATGGGTTTCGCTGTCATTTTTATCGGAAACCAGCGTAACAACATCTTTGGATCAAATATTTTTTTTCCACTCATTATCACGAACACGTGACATCTATTCCAAATATTATAAAAATAAGATATAGTTTTTTTCTTCAATGCTATTTAATCATAATTCAACTGAATTCTAATTGCTGATTTGTCAAAGAACAATTATTTTAAACACCGATTATCGCCGATGTAATTTTGCTATCCAACGCCGTCCCCACGTAGGCTTTTTTTCGAGCTCCGTCCCCACGTAGTTATTAAGATAATTTTTCCCTGGCAAGTGGGGTTGGCAGATCAAAAAAAACCGCCGGGATCCGTTATCCTGGCGGTTTTAATATTCCGTATAGGCTTATCGGCCCGGTCTAGGGAACGAGCGGGCAACTGTTTTCGTATTTCGAGATACCCGAGCTGTCTGCCAGGGGACAGAGGAACTGCGTGTACCGGGTATCGTTGTCGAGGAATATCTTCATCCACGGGATTAATACGCGCATCTCGGTGGAATTCGACCTGGTGAAGGAAAGATGGTCATTATTAGCGAGTTCTATCCAGGCGCGCTGTATTGTCGGCGACAGGCTGGTCCAGATCCCATTGATATACGACGGGGTGATTACATCGTCGTACTGCCCGCTGATGATCATTACCGGCATACGGAGGCTGCCCATGTTACTGGCCGAAGCGGGCGCGAGTCCCACCACAGTCTTTAGCGATGACCGCTGAACGGCCGCGGTGAAAGCGCCGCCGCCGCCTGCCGAATGGCCCATTACCATCAACCGGTCGGGGTCGACCCGGTCCCGAACCGCGCTCTGCTGGGTGAGGTAATCCAGTGCAGCGAGAAGCTGGGTGCCCCGGGCGTCGACACTGTCGGTAGTGGTATTTGTCTCGATTCCGATCACCACAAATCCGAAGGACGCGAGCCAGTGCCCCATCCATGTCTCCTCATTGGCGAATTTGGCCGTATAGCCGGGACAGATCGCTACCGCGGCCCAGGTTCCCAGGCTGGTATCGGTGGGGTAGTAGATGAACCCGCCCCCGAAACCATTACCCGGTGATAAAGTTAACTCCGCAGTGGCAAAAGTTCCTCTCGAAGCCGCGACACTCTCGAGTGACGGGTCCGGCCCCCGCTCGTACGGGTTTTCACTCGTAGGACCAGGTGTTGCTGTCGGTCCCGGGGTCGGGGCTGTACCGGCCTGGATGCTTATGCCATTGATCTTCGGATTTTCGGTTACAGAGGTGAACTGGATGACAATCTGCCCGCCCGAGTCGGCCGTGGTGGTGAACGCCCGGGCAACAGCCCTGTTCTGGCCCCCTGCGGCCGCGTAGATGTCAAAGCTGGAGAGCACCGCGGTGCCGTTGATGGACACGTTGAACTGCCGGCTCCCGGAGGATGTAAGGTAAGTCTCGGCAAAGTACAATGTCACAGCGTATGTGCCCCCCGCGGTGAAACCCGGGATCGTGTAGCTCATCTCGCCGTAACGCTCGTTGTTGAAGAGAGCGGCCGGCGGCGGATTGTCGGTGATCAGAGAAACATCGACAGTGTTACTGTTGTTGTAGGTGCTCCCACCGGAGTAGTACTCATCGGCCTGGAAACTTCCCACGGCCGAAGAACTCCCGCAGGCGATGGAGATGGCCCCGCCCGGGGTCGGCGTAGAAACACCGGTGGGTTCAGGGGTGACCTCGCATGGGAAGCTCGAAATGAGTCCCACGTAAAGCTGAGCGACCAGAAGCGCGTCGACAATGTTCGCTGAATCCGAGCAGTCCACGTCCGCGCACGCGTCATTGTAGTTTGCCGGATTCAAGCCCACGTATGCCTGCGCGACAAGCAGGGCATCTACAATATCAATTGCACCGCTTCCGTCCACATCTCCCATGAGAGAACATGAAGACGTTTGCGCCATCAAAAATACGGGTAAAAGTATTAGTCCTACAAGAATTAAACAGATTTTTTTCATTTTTTCCTCCAATACCAATTTATGTGTTAACGTTAACACAATTATAGCAAAGCCTTTTCTAAAAGTCAATTCTTTTTGTGATGACAGTAATTCTACAACTGCATTAAATAAAAATCCGGTGTTTCATTTTCAAGTCTTCCATAAAAACTATATTATTTAAGATATTCTTTTCTCTCTTCTCTCTTTATTTACTTAACTCCAGGTAAAAATTAATAAAGAGAATATTTTATTGTCAACAAAAGGATTGAATAAGTCCTACATAATACTGTGCGACTAACAAAGCGTCCACTATATCAATACTTCCGTCACAATTCACATCCGCATTCCCGGGAATGAATCCTGCCGGATCAAGTCCTACATAGTACTGGGCAATGAGGAGGGCATCTACGATGTCGATCCCCCCGTCCCCGTTCACATCCCCGGGTGTGCCGGTCTCTCCCGGCGGGGTACTGCCGAGAACATTTACTTCCGAAGCACTCAAAGCCCTGTTATAGATGACAAAATCATCAACCTCCCCATTCAGGTAGGGGTCCTGGGACCATTGGGATCTTCCGATATAGTTATTCACAGTATTGCCCAAATCAGAGGGATTTAATGTGATGACGGTATTTCTGTCCGCTTCCTGTGTGTTAATGTATAAAATGGCAGTATC
>JAFGIW010000035.1 GCA_016929415.1 Chitinispirillaceae bacterium
GCAACATTCTACTTTGTCTTCTGCGGCCAGGATGGCCGCGTCGCGCTTCATTTAATCCGATGTTACAAGTAAATGTGCTCCAACGGGATCTAGTGTGCCCCATTAAATATGCACTTTATTCGCCCTGCTAGGGCACAATATGTCCCGTCTTTGTCTCAAGTGTGCCCTTAATCGGTTTTGGAAGGGCATAATATGTTCCTCTGGTGGTAATCACTGTTTTGCAATAAAATGGCATTAAAAAACACCTTGGTGGAAACATAATCAAAGGCGCTTTTATACTTTTAAAGTTGTTTTCGGGTGCACCTTTCTCCCTTCACGTCCGGTGCTGACGGTTGTCCGGACGATACAATAGGAGCTTTCGGGGGAAGTTGTTGCTGTTTTCAGGAGTCGCCCACATCCGTTTCAGGATCATTGAAACGACAGGTTACGGGAAAATGAAGGAAGTGAAACGAATGCCCCCGATGATGGTGTCCTTGGGTACACAACTTACATTCAATATACGTCGATCGGGCGGATGATGTCAAACCGAAAAGGGAGTTTGGGCGGGGCAGCTGCCTTGCAGTTAAGTGTGGTTTGATGAAGAACCCAATGCTTTAAGGCAGCTGCTGCAGACCGGTCAGGAGATATCAAGGTAGGAAATGGGGCTTTTTATTTTCCTGACCATTGCGGTACTTACATGGGTATAAATTTCGGTGGTTTTAAGGCTGGCGTGTCCGAGAAGTTCCTGAACGCAACGGGTGTCGGTACCGTGTTCCATCAGGTGAGTGGCGGAAGCGAAAGATTTATAAAAAGCTACAGTGCGCAGCACTGGACTCCGCACGCTTCTAAGCACGGATGTGATAACCTGTGAGAGTGTGGATTCCGCCGATTTTGGGAGCTCCGCTTCTTTTGCATGCATTGTCGAATATCTTTGAAATGGTTCGACGGGTGAGCAGTTTTCCCGATGAATCGTTGATGAATAGATAATTCATCTCAGGGTTCCCGGAAATATAGGCCTGCAATACCTTTTTAATCCCCCGGTCGAGCATTATCACCCGGTCTTTTCTCCCTTTTCCTTTAGAAATACGTATGCAGTCCTTATCGAAATCGAAGTTCCGGCTACGCAGGAGCCGGATCTCTTCGAGTCTCAGTCCTCCTCCGTAGGCAAGCATGATCACCAGGCGGTGTTTTGGGTTGGTGGTCGCGGCGATCAGTTTTTCGATCTGCTGTTCGGAGTAGACCTTCGGGAGCGGTTTTCCGATTTTCATCCGGGGGACTGATTCGGTGATATTGTCGGTTTTGATAACGGTCCGGTAGAAGAAGCCGATCGCTGAGGAGTAGAGATTGATGGTGCGGGGCGCGAAACCGGACTGTTCTTTGAGATAAAGATTATACTGCATGATCCGGGGAGCATCCTCCTTCGTAGGAGAAGTACCGAGCCATCGCAGGAATACGGTGACGACACGGAGGTAATTTCGTATTGTCCTGCGGCTGTAATTGCGGACCGAAAGCTCTTTGCGTAAGTCTTCCAGCAGCGGCTTAAAGCGTGAAAATGAAGGAGTTTGATCAGGTTCAACATTTTTTCCTGGGGAGCCTGTCGACCTGGTCGGTGTGACCGCTTTTTGAGCGTTTCCGGCCGGTGATATCCCCTTGATAGCTTCAATATGTTTCGGCGACGGCGCGGTTATCCGGTAAAAGAGAATAAGCGCCGGAGAATGCCGCTGCGGTTCGCTTATGATGAATTCGATGGCACGTTCGACCGGTATTGCTCGCGGATTGCCGGGATTATCGGCGAGATACCTGTTGACTATTGCCCAGTACATCCGTCGCTGTCCGAACGACAACTGCTTTTCGGTATGAAGATCGAACGAGTATCGTTTCATCCACCATTTCCTCCACTCCTCCGGGCTTTTTGGATTGGTGGGGGAGTGCTGCCTGCCGGCAGCGGTTATGGTATCGTAAAATCTGTTGCCGGTTGTTTCCGGCGGTTGCATGGCGTTTCTGCTGATCGTTTCCATAATCGATCCTTTCGTGTTTTTCATTGGTGATGTAAAAATGGCCGCGGCAACCCGGATCGCCGCGGCCTTACTACTGTCCGGCTACAGACATCAGGCCTGTTCGGCTCCCGGTTTCGCGACCGTTTCGATTGACGGAGCGGCTGAAGATGGTTCCGCTTCTTGCGTCGAATCGTTTTTCGGTGAGCGTCCGGCGTGGTCGATGATCACCCGCGCTGCCTGGTACTGGTGGTAGAAATCGATATTCATCGTTTTCACCGGTTCGATGAGCCGGTCGAGATCCTCTCTGAGGACTTCGTCGGTCGCGTCGAATTTTCCGTAAAGCATTTCCCGGGCGGCCCTGCTCCCGGCGATTTTCCGCTGCTGCGTATCCGACTGGAGCCGCAGCGTTTCGAGGGATTTGCGATACGCGTCGACCATTTCTCCGGTGATGCCGTACGCGGCGATGTCCGCGGTATGGGCCTGCGCCAGGTCGGCGATATGCGTGCAGCGGCGTTCGAGTTCCTCCCTGCGGTAGTGTTTCAGTTCGCTCTCGGTTATCCGGGTTTCGGCCTTGAGCTGTTCGTCGCCGGTTTTCCTTCCTAATGCGTGTAGTGCATTCACGACAGGTATCGTGCGATCGATTACATCGTTGGTAGCGCTGTTTTTCGCTGCCGTTACGCCTTCGGTACCGTAGAGGTATTCGCTGTCGCTCTGTTCGATTCCGTGCACCAGATCGCGATAGCGAGCGGCCGCTTCGGTAAAAGCTTGAATGCCGTCAATCGTTGACTGGTGTTGCACGAGCACCGCATCGACTGCCCGGAACATGTTCATTTTATTACTCTCATGGCGGTTCATAATGACCGGCCTTTCTATTTTGGTAATTGGTTTTATAATGTTGCTTACATGGACGTCCGTTACTGCTCTTGTATAGATGCAATAGCTGTGCCATTTGCCTGGGGACGTTCGGAGATTGGTCGGTAGGAGGATGAAATCTGCGTTTTTATGCGAATTAGGGCATTTTGCAGCCAATCGATTAATCCGGTAGCGCGAGATGTTGCATTGAAAAACAGTCGCATTAATGCGACTGCGATCAGTCGAGTCGCAAAAATGCGACTGTCGGAGGGCTGCGGAACGTTCAAAACTCTTCGCGTGACTTACAAAACTCTTCGCGTGACTTACAAAACTCTTCGCGTGACTTACAAAGCTCTTCGCGTGACTTACAAAGCTCTTCGCGCGACTTGTAAAGTTCTTCGCGCGACTTACAAAGCTCTTCGCGTGACTTACAAAGCTCTTCGCGCGACTTGTAAAGTTCTTCGCGTGACTTAGAAAGTTCTTCGAGCGACTTAGAAAGTTCTTCGGGAGACATGCAAAGTTCTTCGGGAGACTTAGAAAGCTCTTCGGGAAATTTTCAGCCTTCTGCCTGAACCGGTGAGTTCTTCCGGAAGCCCGGCAACCCCGCGGACCGTGATGGAGTAGAAAACTAAGACGGTTGCGCATGGCCCTGATACCATTTGTTCGGGGTAGTAAGTTGTGGATTCAAATGAAACGATTGAGTCGCAGAGTCGCCATTTTACAGCGGTCTGTCGTAAAAATTCGTCTATTTTCCTGCTGTTGTCTGAAGCCTGAAAGGGGCTGATATTCCTTTTTCCATTTCTATATTTATTCCTAACCAATTGATCCCTGAAAATGTGAAAATAGGGAACAGGCGTCTTTTCTTCACCATCAGGCGGAGCTGCGGGGGCGGCGCGCCCCGCATTAATAAAACTTAATCTGGCTACCAACCGACAGGGGGCCGGGTTCTGCTGTAAGAAACCCGGCCGGCTGCGCTGATGGATGCTTACTCAGCGGGAAATGTCGTAAAATAAGTCGAAAAACGAAAAGAGCATTCCGCTGCGGATGATAAGATGGTATTTTGTTACAACTGTTCGGTCAGGGGATTCTCCGCTTTTTCAAATGGAGTTGCAGCAATGTCCGTAAACAAAATGACGAAAGATGAGACCGTCGCCCTGCAGAGCAGGGCTGAAGCGCATCTCTACATAGCTGTCGCCAAAGCCGACGGCATCATTTCAAGGAAGGAACACGCAACGATAGGCCTGTATGCCGCCAAGGCCCAGAAACTGTATGATGTGCTGGATATCAACAGCGATATTGCAAAGCAGGTGCGGAAGGTTATCAAAAAGATACTTGCCGATGCCCGTTTTAATTCCTGGAGCACCGACGACCATGTCAATGAAGCGGTTTCGCTTTTGAAGGAAGCGCGCGACCGCGGGAACTGGTCCGTATCGCTCGCAAGCCTCAAGCATGAGCGTGGACTGCTGCAGGTCGCCCTGCTTGACGAATATGTATTCGTCGAATCGGCTGTAATAAAAAAGATACATCGCAGACTGGAGCGGGAACTGGGCGGAGCCAAAAATAAAAAACGGCCGTGATCGGCCGCCGCCGGCGGGCGGTTTCAATTCCTGAAGGCGGGAAATGGCAGGAATTATAATGGATGTGCGATAGCGCTTCTACCAAACCATTATGAACGGTAGTGAAAATCCGGCTGTTGCTCCGGGCATACCTTGAATGGACCCCCGCCTGCGCGGGGGTGACGTTATCCATAAATGTAAATTTGATACAGGAATAAAATCTCCGAACAACCCGGTTACGGCGAAGGCACTGTTTTACACGTCACCATGGAAGTCGTTCGTACGGCCATCCATACCCTTCATTCAAACGACGAAATCGCCTTGAATATCTCGCCGAGCTTCGGAGCGACGATGATTTCGGTCCGCCGGTTGAGCGCCCTGTTTTCCGGGGTGTCGTTTTGCGCCTTGGGAAAATATTCTCCTCTGCCGGACGGGAACAGTCGGTCGCCATGGAATCTTTTCCTTGTTGAATGGTGAGAAAACACATTGTTGACAAGTACACTTCATACAGGAGATAACGACTGATTAAAAAATAGTTACATCCTCATTTCCCGATTAAATAAAGATGACCTATGGATAAATTATGACTGTTACTATCTCTACTTCGGTAAAATAAAGAATTATGCTTATCTTCACACTTTTCGCCCCCTCCGTAAGGTTCCCCCGCAGGGGGAACCCGCTTAAAAAGTCCCCCTGCGGGGGATTTAGGGGGCGCTGCGACAGGGGCAAGGCTAATAGTACCGAAGTAGATCTATGCGTATCCATTTTGCTCATACGAATGCATGGCATCGTACAATCGGACAGACCAACAATTATTTTTATCCTTTCAGATTAGAAAACAGCTCTTCCGGCGGTGGTCAGGGCGCATGAACGAATCGATTTCGAGGGGCGGTGTATCGGGTGAAGGGTCCGTGAACATGGGCGCACTCTTCATCCGTTGCGTGAAGTTTTTAAGTGTTCCGGTGCTCTCGACACTCCTTTTTCTTCCCCTCAATGCCCGGTCATCCGATTCAACGGGTATCGATACCGCTCTCGCCGTCAGTTCGCTTGAAAATGACATTCTGACACTCCGCCGAAAAGAACTCGACACCGAAACCCGCATCGAACGGCTGCGGATCGATATCCAGGCAATTGAGAAAAAATGGCAGGAAGCACGCGAGACCGACGCTGAAAGCCGCCTGCTCGATGACAGCATCAGCGGCCCGGCGCTTAAAACAAAGGTGCTCTGGGAACAGTTGAGCGCGTATCGGACCGACCTTGAAAACGCTTCGTTGCTGCTCGTGTGCTTTCGGAAACATCGATCGATCCTTCGGACCGTTATTTCCGCACGGCAGGGAACGGAGGATCTTTACGATCAATGGAAGGCGGTCATCGACAGCATCGTCCCATTCCGCGCGCTGGTGGCGGAGGAGTGCCGCTGGCGCAATGAGCGTCTGGCGGAAACACGGTTCGAACTGGCGGCGGTGGAAAAGATTTTGTCCGAAACCGCTCCGCCGCCGGAAGAACGGCGTCTCCTCGTCAAACGTAAAAACTATCTCGACAATAAAGTCGCGTCGGACAGCATCCTGAACGTTCACGGCGTTGGGATCGATTCACTTCTTGCCGTCTACCAGGCCGATGCCCGCGAGGCGCTCAAGCAGATAACTCTGCGACAGCAGACCCGCCGGTTGTATCGTCGCATTCTCGGCGTCTGGTCGTTCGAGCTGCACAATTTCGACGGCAAACCGCTTACCGTCGGTAAAATCATCCTCGCGATCCTCGTCATTTTCATCGGATTGAAAATCGCCCAGGTCGTAAGTAAACTGATCGCACATGCGATCAAGCGGAAATCACACCTTGACACCGGAGTCGTCGACGCCGGGCAGAAACTTTTTTTCTACTGCTTCACCGCCCTGTTTACCCTGTATGCGTTATACATGCTTCAGGTCCCCCTCACGGCCTTTACGGTAATCGGCGGAGCACTCGCCCTCGGCCTTGGTTTCGGCAGTCAGAATATACTGAAAAACTTCATTTCCGGAATAATCCTTTTACTTGAACGGCCCATGAAAGCCGGCGATTTCCTTGAAATCGACGGCGCGATCGGCACCGTTGAATCGATAGGATTGCGCAGTACACGCATCCGAACCCCGGGCAATGTCCATATGGTGATCCCGAACAGCAGTTTTCTTGAAAAAAATGTCATCAACTGGACGCTTTCCGACCGTCTGATCCGCCTTGAATTGCAGGTCGGCATCCAGTACGGTTCCCCTGTCTATAAAGCGAAACAACTGCTCTTTGAGGCCGCGGAAAAAACCGGGAGTGTCTTGAAAAAGCCGGAACCCGAAGTGCTTTTTTCCGATTTCGGCGATAATGCGCTTTTATTCCATTTGTATTTCTGGATGCGCATTGCCACGATAATCGATCGAAAGCGTATTTCAAGTGAATTGCGATTTGCTATCAATGACCTTTTTAATGCCGCGGGGATCGTGATCGCCTATCCGCAGCGGGATGTGCATCTTGATACACTGTCGCCGCTTCGGGTGCGGGTGGAAACGAAGAAATCTCCAAACGATGAAAACGCCTCGAAATAAAACGGAACACGGTAAAGACTGCAGGGCGCTGTTTTTCGGCGCCGTTGAGCGGTATTTTCCGTCAATCCCCGAAGTCACCGCTTGAAAAGGAATCGATTGCAGAACAGCATGTCGGCGGTTGCAATCGGTAATGATGCCCTATCGCCGCCCCGAAAGGACCTTTCGTGCCGGGCGCCTCGTCCGGTTTAAATCGGACTTCCGCCATGGGTTAAGAATTTCATGCCTCGAGCCTGTCAAGCAATTCGTTCACATCCCTGAAGACCGTCGCGAAATCCTTCGGCAGGTTTGTCCCGGTGCATCTCCTCATCGTATCGCCGTTGCGGAAGGCGGTCACCACCGAATGAACCTCTTCAAACGGTTGTATCAGATTTCTTTTAAGACCGCGCAGAAACAGCATGCCGACAAGAAACAGGCTTGACGCCATGAATACGACGCCCCAGGCGCCGGCGTTCCCGACCTGCCGCGCCCTTCTGTCGGCATTAACCATCGCCGCCCTGTTGATGTCGCCCAGCCGGACGATGTAGGCGATAGTCCTCCCCCCGGCGTCGCCGTCGCCGCGAAACGCTCCAGGATAATTCATCGTAATAGAATCAAGGGCGAGCGGCTCTTCATTTTCGGTAATGTTGCCCCTGGCCCTTGTTAGCGCATCGGCAAATGATTTCAACCGCGATCCGTTGTCGGCGTCCTTTCCGCCCGCCATTGCCAGCGACGCGAGCATCTCTTCGCCCGCCTGAAGCGAGCGTTCATTTCTGTCGATAATCCGTTCGATCGCCGGCGCCATCCTGATGAAAACCCATATCGATCCCAGTGCCATCATGAGATTCAATCCGATAAGGATCCATGCTCCCACCCTGACGTTCTGCGCAAGTTTCACGTTCATACCTCCTTGATCAATCGGGGAATCGCCGACTCGCTTGAAACCAGAATCAGGTTGTCGTCGGACTTGAGGATTTCGTTGGGGGTGGGCTGCATGATTTTTCCCTGAACACCTCTGCGGATGCCTGCGACCATCACTCCGAAACGTCTGGGTAACGCGAGTTCGATCAGGTTCTTTCCGACCATCGAGGGCTGCACGGAAATCTCCGTGAGCTGAAGGTCCTCGCCGATGGCGGTATCCGCGACCATGTTACTGTAAAGAAGACGGTTGGCGAGACGCTTTCCGAATTCCTGTTCCGGATTGATTATCTGATGGGCGCCGACCATCTTCAATATCCGTTTATGAACCTTGTCGTTGGCCCGGGCGACGACGAGCGGCGTTCCCATCTGGCGGAGCAGCACCGTACATATTATGGCCGCCTCTTTCGAGTCGCCGCCGATCGCACAGACGGCCGCGTCTCTTTTTCCCGGTTCCAGACGCGCCATTTCGGCCTCATCGGTTGCATCGACCACCAGCGCTTCGGTAACGAAATCGGCGGCTTCCTCCACAAGGTCCTTATTCGTATCGACAGCAAGCACCTCAGCTCCTTTTTCGGACAAGGTACGCGCCAGCGACATTCCGAATTGACCAAGGCCGATAACCAGTATTTGTTGCGACATACTGCAATCCTTCAGATCAGGTTAATGAAATTTTCGCATCGGGGCATTTTGTAACCTTTTGTATCCGGTCGTCTCCCAGCAGCATGAAAAGCGTCATGGGTCCGATCCTTCCGGCAAACATGGCGATCATGATGATAATTTTTCCGATTTCATCCAGAAGCGCTGTCGCCCCGGTGGAAAGCCCTACGGTTCCAAGCGCGGAAGTCGCTTCGAAGACGATGCCGCGCACCGGGATCCCCTGCGTCACGTCAAGCATCAACACCGTGACGGACCATACGATCAAACCGGAAACGGCGATTGTTATGGCGCGGTACACCGTTCCCGGCGGAACTCTCCTGTTGTGCAGCAGAACATCGTTTCGGCTTGTTGTATTCGCCCAGAAGGTCATTGCCAGCACTCCGATCGTTGTCGTCTTTATGCCGCCGGCGGTGCCTCCCGGACTTCCGCCGATAAACATGAAACAGAGCATGAAAAGCAGTGTCGGACTGGTGATCGCAGCAACAGGCAATGAATTGAATCCCGCCGTGCGCAGGGTGACGGACTGAAACCATGCGTTATGTAGTTTGTTACCGAACGAAAGACCCGTCAGTACACCTTCCCATTCGAATGCCAGAAACAGAAACGTTCCCGAAAAAAGCAGTACCGCCGTGGTAACCAAAGCTATCCGGGCGGAAACAGGGACGGTTTTCCCGATCAGCCGGCGGGGAATAAGCATGCACGTCGCCGGCGCCAAACCTCCGGAAATGATCAATACGGCAATGACATGCAGAATCAAGGGGTGCGTTGCATAGGAAATCAGATTGTCGGTCTGCAGTGCAAATCCGGCGTTGCAGAAAGCCGAAATCGCGGTAAAAACTCCTCTCCATGCGGCCTGCATCAACGTATCGCCCGTTGTACGAAACAGAACAGTCAACAGCAGGGCGCCCGTTCCTTCGGCAATAAAAGTGAACTTGAGAATCGTCGCGAGCGAATGCAGCAGCGTTTTATGGTCGGTATCGGTAATTGAAGTCAGAAGACGTTCATGTTGAAGGCTGAAACGGTGACCCATCGTATGCAGGCCGACGGTGGTAATGGTCATGATTCCCAGACCGCCCAGTTGAATGAGCGTTAGAATGAATAATTGCCCGAACCGGGTAAAATCGGCGGACGTGTCCAGAACGGTCAATCCCGTAATACAAACGGCGCTCACCGAGGTGAACGCCGCATCGATGAGATGCAGTGCTCCCGCCTGTGTTGCAAAAGGTAAGGTAAGAAGCATCGTTCCGAACATGCAGAGAGAGAGGAATGCGGTAAAAAGTATGCGGGCCGGATGGTTGAGCAGAACTCCCCACCACGGTTCGCGTTTCAGGGTCATTTCTTCCGAATGGGGCAGCAGCAGTAAACCTATGCAACTGATCAAAAACGCCGGAGCGGGAATTTCCCCGGTTCTTGATAAAACGTTCAGGGCCACGACTCCCGGAATTCCCGCTGCCGGTAATAAAATCCGCCATTTCGACTTTTGCCGGAGAACCCAGTTGGCAAAGAGCAGCTGAACGATAACCGATGATATCGTCATTACATATCCGACCAGTCGGGGCGCGGTCGTATCGATGATCGCGGCGGAAACGACCGCGAGAGGCGCCGCCGTTGCGGCCCACCTCGCTCGTTGCAGCCACAGCTCCATCCGGTGGCGTTTTCTGATGAAAACGGTTCGGGCCTTCAACTCGGCAAGTCCGAATATCCCGGCGATGGTCATGACGGCGACGGTGAGCGCTGCAAACGGATTCGATGCGATATACGGCAGCGCCGCCGGAAAACAGCAAATGAAAGCCGTTACTCCGTAAAATTTTGCCGCGACAGGCCGTCGGTAAAGCGTAACTGCGCAGGCAATGCAGGCCACCGCGGCAAATAATGCACACGGTACGCGCCAGAGATACGACGACGGATCAACCGGCACGGCAAAAGGAAATACCAGCGGTAATGGAGCGAGCGTCAGCATGGCCCCATCCATCCCCAAAATGGATATGGTTGCGCGGCGGGGTGGTTCAATTGATTTCATAGAATCGCGTTTTCAATGCCCCTCATTTATTACGATTCACCTTCTTTCGAAATCGACGGCCGGAACCTTGGAAGCTATAGTCACCGTATAAAAATAATAATTTCGAAGAAGAACGGCGTGCTCCATTCGCGGGGCGGCGGCCGGATTGAGGGGAATACAATTATCGTTTACCGTTTTTCGCCCCCCCCCCATTTCGGCGGGGCGGGACGGTCGGAGTACGGATCGAATCGGGAACGAACCTGTTTTCAACGGCGATACACACCGGATTATTGTGCCGGAGTCGCGGGTTTGATTAAAACGACGGCGATTCCGTAGGTGACAACGGAAACAGCGACGCCGAACACCGCCGTATCGACTTTTTCCATGAGACCGTACCATTCGGCATAAAAAAGGTCGCGACCCGCGGTGTGGAGCGTCATCACTCCCTGATACAGCATCGACGCAACCGTGGCGACGATCATCGTGATCATTATCCGGCCGGATATGCGCCGTGAGCGTTCCTTCAGGATCGCTCCGAGAACCACGGGAAGTATGACCGCCGGGGCCCAGATATGATAAGTAAAGAGGAGCAGGTCGATGATGTCGGAGCGGAGCATGGCGATGACAATGGCGACCATGCCGAGTCCGAACGAGCAGAACCGGGCGATCGTAAGCAACGGACGTTTTTTGTTATCCTTCCATTTGAGCTGATGCTCGAAGAGATCCTTGACGAAAATGGCGGTCGAAGAATTGAGGGCGGAGTCGGCGGATGACATGACCGCCATGAGGAGTGCGCCGATAACCACTCCGGCGACAACGGGATTGTTCAGCTCGCGCACCACCATCGGCAGCGCCTGTTGCGGATCAATGGCGGGGAAGTGAATGCGTGCATAGAGAGCGATAATAAAAAGAATGAACGGGAAGGTAAGGGCGAGGAAGATGCCTGCGCCGGCAATTCCGCGACGCGTCTCCCTGATATCTTTACCGATACAGTACCGTGTGGCGTATCCCGGGGCGAAGGTTTCACCGAGAAGAAATGCAAGAAAGGTCGTTGTCAGCAGTATCCAGCCCTTACCGCCGTGCGGACTGAAAAAGCTCGCGGGCAGGTTCGCCGTTTGAAGGGCCCCCGACCGGATGATGTCGGGAATACAGAAGAACACGGTGAGTGAGAACCCGGCGAAAAGAATGATGAACTGGTAGACATCGGTAGCGATCACCGCCTTGAGTCCGCCGGCGGTGCTGTAAATCACCACCATCATACCGCCGATAAGGATGGTGAGTCTCAGGACAGCGGCGGCATTCGCGAATTCCGGAAGAATCGCGGCAAGCACGGTGCCGAAAGCGGCCATTTGGGCGGCAACAATGAACACTGAAAAAAGCAGCGAGAGAATCAGTATGACGAACCGCGGCCCCTCACCGAAACGATACCCGAAAAAACCGGCGACGGTATACAGTTTCGCCTCCCGGAACTGAGGCGCCACAACAAGGCCGCTGAAAATGAAATGGACATACCAGCCGGAGGATACAAGCACCATGAGTATTCCCCAGTCGTAGGTCTTCGCAATCGCGCCTATCGAGGCGCCGCCCCCGATAACCGTCGCCCCCATCGTACAAAAAAGAAAGAACCATTTTACCGAACGGCCGGCGACGAGAAAATCGTCGGTTGTTTCGATTTCTTTGACTTTAGATACTCCCTTTGTAAAAACGAAGAGCATATACCCGGCGACAATCGTCCAGACGATCCACATGCCGCTCATTTCGCGTGCCTTTTCACATGGTGAAAAGGTTCGAATCCCCAGCTTCGCCCGAGGGACTCGAAACTTCCGCTGTAGTCAACGACGGCGATCTGCGCCGGTTCTCCGTGAAGGCGGTCGAGCATGGCCCCTTGAATATGCCACAGCGTACCTTCACCCCAGAACTCACGCATCCATGTTTTTATGCGATCGATCGGATACCACCGGGAATGGTAATTGTCGTATGCGTCAATTTTACCGGTCGCGATGACGGCGCGGACGGCTTCGGGATCGCGCGTCAGCGTCACTTCTTTTTTGATGCATTTTCCGCGGGCGTCGACTACATCGACGACAATCGCCGGGTCGGGATCGAAGGCGCGTTTGTACCGCCGGGGAACGAGCGTATATTCGGGAGAGGCGTAGGTATCGGGCTTCAGCCAACACGGTTGTCCGCAAACATCCATCGTCGATTCGTAGTTGCTCAATGCATAGCCCGCGACCGCCTCGGCGCAATAGCAGCTTATCACGGCGATGCCGTTACGGGGTCGTATATAACGATTCATCACCGAAAAGAGTTTCCGCGCCCCTTCGGGGCCCTGCATCACCCCGATGGAATTGCAAACGCACACCGCAAGGGGGGTATGGTTCCCCCGGTACGGGGGGACATCGAATGCCGAACCGATATCGAATGAAAGAAACTTTGGAAGCAGCGCCCCGAGACCGGAATCGATGATGTTACGCCGTGCAAGTTCAATCATCCGTTCGGAAAAATCAATGCCGCCGATATGGGCGATGCCGGCGGATGACGCTGCTTCAGGTGCGGTAATCAGCATTGGTGCGAGGAGGGCATGGATGCGGCCCGACCCGCAGCCGAAATCGTAACAGTGGAGCATGTGCCCCCGGTCCCGGGTGAGATGGATTGCGACACGATCGATAAACCGCTGCTCGAACGTCTCATAGGCGGTTACATCCGGATGGCCGTGAACGATCCGGCGCTCGTAGGTATCCGCACATTCATTCCACAGTGAGCGGTCGCGTTCATATGAATGCGGCAACGTACTCATGTATTCCTCGATACATGAGGAGTATCGCTTTCTTCGGGGAAATCGCCTACGGAAATATCCTTAACCCGAGGAGGCGATAATTGAACTACATCGGTATCGGCGGGGTATTCTTTTTTACCGCCATGCTGAATAACCTTCGTGATATAACGATCGTTCATGAGCCTGAGAAGTGCCGAATAGTTAAGTCTGAATAAAAGGGAATCGCCTACCTTGTGCGTATCCGTTTCGCTGTCGATATGAACGACGCTGATATCGCTGCTGGCGCCGACGATACGGCAGCCGGGGTCTAAGGGAATGAGCCCGCGTACATCGGTATCGAGTTCACCGATCGAAATAAGCGCCCGACGGCCGCGTTGTCCCGGGAGAATCTCGGCATCGTTGTTTACCTGGTCGAACGGGGCGATATTGCCGGCCTCGCCGAGCGGCGTCATGCTTTTATACTTGATTTCCGCTATCTCGGCTTCAAGGATGAAGACATCGTCGCGGAATCCTTCCAGCGTGCCGCCGGTAATCAGATCGGTTCCCAGAAAAACCGATTCACCGATGCGCCAATGATTGACCGATGTCGGTATTCGGTGCTGACCGAGGAGCGGAAGTATAACGCTGGTACCCGCCGAAATAAAAGGAAGTTTGTGGCCGAACTTGAGTTCCAGAAGTTCCTTGTACAGTACCAGTTGCATGAGCTGATCGACGCTGGGAATCGTTCCCGAAAGACATCCGAGGTTGGCGCCGATGCCGATAACGCTGATATTCGTCAACGAAAAAACGCTGGTGTAAAATTCGATAAGCCCGCCCGGAAGTACTCCCTCGCGAAGATCGCCCAGTTCGATCATGACAATGATTTTATGGATTTTACCCGCCTCGCGGCCGTCGTGGTCAAGTTGACGGATTATCTCTATTTCACTGTTCAGACTCACTTCCGTTAAACGTACGATCTCCCGTGTAATTGACATGTGAGGAACACGAAGGTACCACCGTTCCGTTGGGATGTCGATCGTATCGAAAACGCGAAGGTTGTCGAGGCGGGTATCGCCCACCGAATGCACCCCCATCGAAAGAATCGCTTTGATGAGATCGTGATTGCCGCAGAGCACTTTGGTCACAAGTGTCCAGCTTCCTCCCCGTTGCGATACGATAGTATCGATCTGCGATAAATTGTGGCGAAGCGCCTCCAGATTGATACAGAGTTTATTCATATCCGGTCCTGCCGATGGAGTCGCATATCGATATATAAGTTCTGAAATCCGAGTTTTTGATAGAGAAATCGGGCGGGATTGTCCGGTTCGACGTGAAGTTTTACCGGTCCTTTGGCGACATCAAGAGCGCGTTGCGCTAAAATTGTTCCGATTCCGCGCCTGCGATATGCGGTGCTTACGGCAAGGAACAATAACAGGTTGGGCGGTACATATCCCGACATACCGGTAGCCAGCATCACAAGAATGCCGACGATCGCACCGCCGCGGTCGGCGCAGAGAACGAATCCTCCCGGAGCCGGTTTGCACTGCAGGGCATCGAGAATGCCCCGTTCGCAGTCGGGGAGCGTGTCTGCATGGGGAGACATCCAGGAATGGATCGACCTTGCCGCATCAGCCACCGTCATACCCGGCGGGAGATCATCGATCGTTTGTGCGATAGTCAACTTTACCTTTGTTAATGTCATAATTTACACATAATCTTTCTTCGCCGGCGTTCGTTGTAAAAGATACACAAATGATTTTATGGAACGCAACCCATAATTCGCCTTTTCCGCAAAAAAAAACCGGCCGGTTTTCATTTTGTAAATTGAAGCGCGGTGAAGGCCTGCAACACGGGGGAATGATGAACGTCCTGAGAACGGCCCTCACCGCCGCGATACTGCAGTGAGTACCGCAGCGGGAAACGATTTCAGAACGTCGCCGACGATGACTTCGTTTTCAACCGTACGGCATTCGCCGGTAAAAATGTCCGTCAGTGAACGACCCGACATCGAACGGGGAATTCGTATGCGCGTGTCCTGCCAGGCTGCGCGGCCGAGAGGAAGCTGCCGTGCCGTAACGAGCCGGCAGGTGAAACGGGGGGCGATCACCATCATGCGGTCCTCCCCTGCCTTTCTGGCAAAGGCCAGGACGCTTTTACCGTGAACGCCGTCGACATCGAGAGACACATAGTCGCCCCTTTCGAAAATCGCCGCGTGACGGCGACGCGCGGCAAGGCACGTCAGAACGGCGAACAGCTTTATGCGGCCGTCAATCATTGCGGCGGCGGCATCCCGAATATCCGCGGCCGCTTCGAGAAGAGCTTCACGCATGGAATAGTCGACCGCGCGCCGGTTGTCGGGATCGACCAGGCTGAAATCCCACAGTTCCGCGCCCTGATAAAAATCGGGAACCCCCGGCGCCGTACACTTGAGAATTGTCTGCGAAAGCGAATTGAGCAGGCCGAACCATGAGATTTTCTGCGCGAACGCCCGCAATTCATCGATAAACAACGGGCTTTCCGATGCATCGAGGCAATGCGCGGTAAAGGTCGACACCGACCGTTCATACTCGTCGTCGGGTTTGATCCAGGCGGTATGCACTTTGGCTTCACGGACGGCTTTTATCATATATTCCCGCATGCGGTCGACATATTCCCCGTCTATTCCGCCATCGAGTGGAAAGGTTCCCGCCAGTGTCTGGTAGAAAAGATACTCGTCATTGCGGTCGGGCCATGCAACGCTCCCCTTTTTTGTCGTATGAACGGTGTTGAGTTTCATCCAGGAAAACACCTGTTTTTCCCATTCGTCGGGCAATTCCGTCAATACCTGCAGACGCGCACGGGTATCCTCCCCCCGTTTCGTATCGTGCGTCGCGGACGCGTTCATGCCGTGGGGATTCGTCGATTTCCGGTTGGCAATAAACGCGTGGAATTCCCCGGCCGTTATGCCGAAATGCAACGGCCATCCCCCGACCTCGTTGAGCGCGACGTGCCGATTGTAGACATAAAAAAAGGTGTCTTCGAATCCCTTGGCCATCAGCGGTCCGGTGAATTGCTGAAAACGCATGACCGCGTGTTTCCAGGTCTCGTCGAACTCCCGCTGCAGAACGGTATCTCCTTGCGTCATGAGGAACCGTCCGATGAAATCGAATTCCACCGTCAGGCCGGGCATGGCCTCGCGCGACCGGGAAAGCGCCGAAAAAATGTACCGCGCGTCGTCGCCGGAATACGATGTCGCCGAGATGTACGTCCGGTATGCCGGAAAATGAGCGAGTACTTCGACGAGCGCTCTTCTGAGTCCGTAAAGCGTTATGTCCCTTCCCATGAGATCGATATCGGAAACCTCGATGATCAGGCGCGCGAGATTGTCGATGTCTCCCGCCATGTGCTTTCCGATGATAAGCCGCCGCTTTTCCAGTTGAAGCTCATCGGGAATTATTTCCCTGCGGATGAATCGCTCGTATACCCGGTCGAATCGTTTCTCGGCTTTACCGTTGCACAGGACATAATTCGCATGATTGAGAAAATCATATCCCGTTGTTCCCTGAACAGGCCACCCGGAAGGAATTTTTTCATCTTTACCGACTATTTTTTCGACCACGATATAGGCGCGCGGCGCGCGGGCGCGAAGCCGTTTAAGATACGTCGCCGGATCGTACAAACCGTCGATATGGTCGACCCGCAGCCCGTGTATGAGACCTTTTTCAACAAAACCGAGTATGAACGAATGCGCCATGTCGAATACATGCTTATGTTCGACGCGGATGCAGATGAGGTCGTTGACCGTGAAAAAACGCCGGTAATTGAGTTCCTCGGCGGCGACTTTCCAGAAAGCAAGCCTGAAATTCTGCTTTGCCATCAGCATGTCGAAACGGACATTCGTTTCCCTCGTACCGGTGCTGAAATCGTTCGTTCGACCTTCGATACGGGCGTGTATCGTGGAATCCGTCATGAACAGTTCGTGCAGCATCTTCTTTGCCGCGGAGCATCGTTCAAACCGTTGATGAGCGGAGTCGCGGCCGGGCAGATGTTGTAAAATATTCAACGCTTCAAGGAATGTATCGCGATTGCTGATATCGGCAGCCGCCGGGGTTTGATGCCCGTCGGTTTCATCGGATAAAACAACATCATACGAATCCGGCGACAGGGGGTACCGTTGGTCGTAGTACGCAACCCATAAACCGCCGTTTTCGAACACGATCCGCAACTCGCCGTCCACAACGCACTGGCCGTACGTTTTTCCGAGAAAAGGTGCAAGAACGCGTCCGCGCAGGCTTTCGTACTGATGGCTCCACGTAATGTCGAACAGATCATAATAACGTGATGAGGAACCATGTTCCAACACATCGACAAGATAAGGGTTTTCATGCGAATAGGCCATGTGGTTGGGAACGATGTCCTGCAGCCAGCCCATTTCGTGACGTGCGACTTCATGCAGCAATCCCGTAAAATCATCCAATGTTCCCAGTTCTGGATTTACGGTTGCGTAATCGCACACGTCATAGCCGTGCGTGCTGCCCGTACGCGCCCGGGTTATCGGCGAAGCGTAGACGTGGCTGATGCCGAGTTTCTGAAGATAGGGGACAATCCGTCGCGCGTCCTTGAATCCGAATTGCGGCGTGAACTGGATGCGGTAGGTCGCCCGCGGAATTGTGATAGTGGACATAGTAAAAGTATCTTCCGTTGCGCTATTTGACACTGACGGTGGAAGCCGCGACGAAAACGGCGCATTGCCACGGCTTCAGATACAGCACCGTTTCCGGCCTATCAATTAAAACCGGCAGTCCCGATGCCTCCTCTCCCCGGGAATCAAAGATCATGCGCCATTGTCCGGTTATGGACCACCCGGCTTCGGCCCTGTCCCTGCTGAAGTTAAAAATACAAACCGCGGGTTGAACGTCATGAAGATAATGGATTGAAATGCACCATGTTTTTTGATGCCGCCGCATTTCAAGACGGTCCCGGGTGCAGGGGCCGATTGCGGGACAATCTTTACGCAGCCGTATCAGTTCCTGATAATACCGCAGCATGGTTGATCCCGGCGGTTCCGACCGTTTGGACCAGTCAATTTTCGATTGTTCGAAAGTGGCGGGATCAAAAGGATCGGGAGGGTCGCCCATTTCCCGGAACCCGGCGAATTCCACTTTACGCCCTTCACGGACCGCCTGTTTCAGCGACTCATCCGAGTGATCGGCAAAATAGAGAAAGGGGGTATCTTCGCCATGCTCTTCACCCATGAACAAAAGGGGTATGTAGGGTGAAAGGAGGACTGCGGCGGCGGCAAGCCTGACTCTGTCAGGGTCGGAAAGGCGTATCAGCCGTTCGCCGAGCATTCGATTGCCGATCTGATCATGGTTCTGGGAACAGATCGCGAACCTGCCGGTGTGAAATCTCGAGACGTTGTTTCCGTGGCTTCGTTTTCGCGTTCGTGAATAATCACCGGAATAGCTGAAAGCGTTATTGAATGCGCGGAACATATGGTTGATATCGCCGAAGTCGGCGTAGTATCCCTGTTGTTCACCGGTAAGGAGCGTGTGCAGGGAGTGATGGAAATCGTCGTTCCATTGCGCGTGAAGGCCGAGTCCGCCGGTTTCATGATCCCGGAGTACGCGGGCGTCGTTCAGATCGCTTTCGGCGATGAGATACCGGGGCGGATCGGCGGCGCCGAACTCCCGTTCGACCGTTTCCGAAAGGCGCTGCAGAAAGGGACGTGCGCCCATGTCGCAAATGGCATGCACGGCATCGAGCCGCAGCGCATCCATATGGTATTCCCTCAACCAGTAACATGCATTGGCGATGAAAAAGTCACACACGCCGTCGCTGTACGGACCGTCGAAATTGAGGCTGTCGCCCCACGGCGTTTTATACCGGTCGGTAAAGTACGGCCCGAAATCCCCGAGGTAATTGCCCTCGGGCCCCAGATGATTATACACCACATCGAGAATGACCGCGATATCGTTGCGGTGGCATTCGTCAACAAACACTTTCAGCCCCTCCGCGCCGCCGTAGGAGTATTGCACGGCAAACGGATAGACGCCGTCATAGCCCCAGTTGCGTTTTCCGGGAAACTGTGCTGCCGGCATTATTTCCACTGCGGTTATGCCGAGATCGACAAGGGCTGGAAGTCGGGCGATTGCCGCGGCGAACGTTCCTTCGGCGGTAAACGTCCCCACATGTAGTTCATAGATGATGTAGTCCGTAAGTTGTCGGCGGCACAGGCCGGAATCGTTCCAGTTGAAGCGTCGTTGATCGACGATCATCGACGGACCGTGCACGCCTTCGGGTTGACACTGCGACGCCGGATCGGGACGTTCCGTCGAACCGTCAAGCAGGTACCGGTACAACGCCCCGTGGCCCACGCCCTCGATTGTTGCCGTCCAGCAGCCTGATTCGTCGCATACCATTGGAACGATGCGGTCAAAGGGCTGCAACAGGTGTATCGCCACATGGTTTTTCAGGGGCGCCCAGACGACGAAGGTGGAGGACTCATCGGAAACATGCGTGCCGGGCCGTTTCATCGTACCCCGCCTGCCGGCGAACGGAGCAGCACGAGCGAACGGGACTCGAGCTTATACGATGTCGATTCACGTACAACATGCTCAGCCATGCCGCTTCCGGCGATGTTTGTGTCGAGAACGGGTATCCACCCGCCCTTGGTGGGGGATTTGGGCAGCCTGAATTCAATCGGCTCCCAGTGCGCATTGAGCAAAACCAGAAACGAGTCATCGACGATCCGCTCGCCGTGAATGTCGATGTCGGGAATGCCGTCGCCTGCGAGCAGCATTCCGATCGACCTGGCGAACGAATGGCTCCACTCCCTGACGAGCATCTCCTTCCCGTCGGGTTTGAACCAGTGAATGTCCCTGACTCCTCTTCCGGAAAGCTTGCGCCCCTGGAAAAAACTCTTCCGGCGGAAAACCGGATGCCGTTTGCGCAAGGCAATAAGAAACCGGGTGAACTCAAGCAGCTCCCGGCCTTCATCGTCAGGCTTCCATTGCAGCCAGGAAAGCTTATTGTCCTGGCAGTAGGTATTGTTGTTGCCCTGCTTGGTCTTGCCGATCTCATCGCCGCCGAACAACATCGGCGTTCCCTGCGAGAGAAAAAGCGTCGCCAGAATATTCTTCATCTGGCGGAAACGCAGCTTGTTGACAACTGCATCGTCAACCGGTCCCTCGACGCCGCAATTCCAGCTGAAATTCTCGTTGGCGCCGTCGCGGTTTTCCTCGCCGTTCGCCTCATTATGCTTGCCGTCATAGGAGACCAGGTCGCGGAGCGTGAATCCGTCATGGCAGGTGATGAAGTTTACGCTGGCCTGTGGATTGCGGTTGGAATATTTGTATAAATCGCTCGAGCCGGTCAGGCGATAACCGATTTCCGACAACTGGCCTTCGTCACCCTTCCAGAACCTGCGGACGGTGTCGCGATACATGCCGTTCCATTCGTTCCACAATTCGGGAAAGTTACCGACCTGGTATCCGCCGGGCCCCAGGTCCCACGGTTCGGCGATGAGTTTTACATGTGAAAGCACCGGGTCCTGGCATATCACGTCGAAGAACGTCGAAAGCCGGTCGATTTCATAGAATTCGCGCGCGAGAGTCGCGGCAAGGTCGAACCTGAATCCGTCGACGTGCATTTCGATCACCCAGTAACGCAGGCTGTCCATGATGAATTGCAGGACGCGGGGATGACTCATGTTGAAACACCCGCCGCATCCCGAAAAATCCATATAGTATCTGGGGTCGCCGGGGTTGAGGCAGTAATAGGAAGCGTTGTCGATTCCCTTGAAACAAAGTGTAGGACCAAGGTGGTTGCCCTCGGCCGTATGGTTATAAACCACATCCATGATGACTTCAATGCCCGCCTTATGCAGCGCCTTCACCATTGATCTGAACTCGTTTACCTGCCGCCCCGGGCTTCCCCGGGATGCGTACCGGAAGTCGGGCGCAAAAAAGCCTATGGTATTGTACCCCCAGTAATTGCTCAAGCCTCTTTCCAGAAGCACCAGGTCGTCGACATGCTGCTGAACCGGCAGCAGTTCCAGGGCGGTGATGCCGAGTTCGGTGAGATGACGAATAACGGGTTCGCTTCCGACGGCGGCGAACGTCCCTCGGATCTCTTCCGGCAGGTCCGGGTGCAGCATCGTCAATCCCCTGACATGCGCTTCGTAAATCACGGTTTCATTCCACGGCGTGCGCAGATGAGCGTCGCCCTCCCAGTCGAACGATCGGTCCACGACGACCGATTTCGGGATGAATGCGGATGAGTCCCTTTCGTCAAACGACAGGTCGGCGCCGGGGTCGCCGACCGTGTAACCGAACAGCGCGTCGTCCCAGCGTACGTCTCCGGCAAGAGCCTTCGCATAGGGGTCGATAAGCGCCTTGGCGGGATTGAACCGGTGCCCCTTCGCGGGTTCGTACGGCCCGTGAACACGATATGCGTAATGCTGCCCGGGGCCGATGCCGGGGATATAACCGTGCCAGGTTGATGCGGTCTTTACCGGCAGCGTGATTGTGCGGTCCGGTTCCGGCGCTTCGGGAGAATCGAACAGAAGGATTTCCACCTTTTCGGCATTCTCGGTAAACAGGGAGAAATTGGTACCCCGGCCGTCCCACTGCGGACCGCGGGGGTAGGGTTTTCCCGGAAGGATCGCGTCCATTCTCGTTATTCCTTTTTCGCTTGACGGTTTTATTTAATTATTGCTTGACAATATAAGACTGCACCCTAATTTACTGTTTTCCGTTCCCGCGGTTGTATCGCGTCTTCGCTTTCTTTTCCGATCATACGGGCCGCGTCATGTGTTACCCCGTTTCTCTTCACGCTTGAAAACAATGACGCTCAACGGGGGCAGCGTCGCGGAAATGCTCCGGGAGCGCCCATGACACCTTATCGGATTGGTCAGGCACCCCCCCATGTTTCCCATGCCGCCGCCGCCGTAAAGTGGTGCATCGCTGTTGACAAGTTCCTTCCAGAAGCCCTCCCTGTCCACGCCGATCGAATAATCGTGGCGCGGGACGACAGTGAAATTGCAGGCGATCACCAGTTCGTCATCGGGATTGGTTCCTTTCCGGATGAAGAGCAGAACGCTTTTATCCACGTCGGTGCAGTCGATCCATTCGAAGCCCCCGGCATCGAAATCCTTTTCGTACAGAGCCGGTTGCGAAACATAGAGACGGTTGAGGTCGTCCACCCATTTTTTCAATCCGCCGTGCAACGGCATGTCCAGCAGGTTCCACTCGAGACAGCCGTCATGGTTCCACTCGTTACGCTGACCGAATTCATCTCCCATGAACAGCATCTTTTTTCCCGGATGGGCGAACATGTACCCGAGAAGAAGTCGCAGGTTGGCGAACCGCTGCCACTCATCTCCCGGCATTTTCCCGAGGAGCGATCCTTTGCCGTATACCACTTCGTCGTGCGAAAGCGACAGAACGAAATTTTCGGAATAGGCGTACAATTGTGAAAAAGTTAATTGGTTGTGGTGATGCTTGCGGTAGATCGGGTCTTTCGACATATATTCCAGCGTATCATGCATCCAGCCCATGTTCCATTTCATGCCGAACCCCAACCCTCCGAGGTAGAGGGGACGCGAGACCATCGGCCACGCCGTTGATTCTTCGGCGATGGTTTGAACGTCGGGGAAGTGGTGGTACACCATTTCGTTGAATTGCTTCAGAAAATCGATGGCTTCGATATTCTCCTTTCCGCCATAACGGTTCGGAATCCACTCTCCCTCCTTACGGGAATAATCGAGGTAGAGCATCGAAGCGACGGCATCCACCCGCAAACCGTCGGCATGATATTTCTCGATCCAGTAGAGTGCATTACTGATAAGAAAATTCCTGACTTCGTTTCTTCCATAATTGAATATATCGGTTTTCCAGTCGGGATGAAACCCCTGTCGGGGATCCGCATGTTCATAAAGATGCGTGCCGTCGAAATAGACCAGTCCGTTTTCATTCGAAGGGAAGTGGGACGGTACCCAGTCGAGGAAGACGCCTATTCCGTTACGGTGCAGACAGTCGATTAGATACATGAAATCCTGCGGCGTTCCGTATCTGCTTGTGGGAGCGAAATATCCGACCGTCTGGTAGCCCCACGATCCATAAAACGGATGCTCCATCACCGGAAGCAGCTCGACGTGCGTGAAGCCGGTGTTCCTGCAGTGCTCGACGAGTTTCGGGGCGAGTTCCCGGTAGGTAAGCGATCGGTTGTTCTCTTCCGGGAGCCGCCGCCAGGAACCGAGGTGAACTTCATAGATGGAAAGCGGAGCGTCGAGACCGTTGCGCCGTTTCCGTTGCGCCATCCAGTCGCCGTCATTCCATGCATAGTCGAGATCCCATATCACCGATGCCGTCCGGGGAGACAGTTCCCAATAGCATGAAAAAGGATCTCCTTTGTCTACTTTGTACCCGTTATGCTTCGATTCGATGTGGTACTTGTAGACGGCGCCTTTACCGATTTTGGATTTGAAGCCCTCCCATATCCCGGATTCATCGTCCCGGTAAATGAGCGGATCAGCGCCGGCAGTCCATTCATTGAAGTCACCGATAACGGAGACCGCTTTCGCATTGGGCGCCCAGACCGCAAAATGGACGCCATCCATTCCGTCTTGAGCTATTATCTGCGAACCGAGTTTTTCAAACAACCGGTAATGGTGCCCCTCTTTAAAAAGATGAATATCATAATCGCTGAAAATGCCGTTTCCCGATGCGGCGTTATTTTTTTTCACGTATCCCTTCCTTTCAACACCTGCTTGACATTTAAGATACCTTTTAGGGGAATAACAGTCCACGTAGGACGATTGTTGAGTTCATACCCCAGTTCATACACCACTTTTTCGAGAAGGAAAATATCGAGCATTTTCTCCCTGGCCTCTTCGGATTGAGGGATAAATGACGCTCCATCGACCGATTTGAAATAGGCATTCAGAAATATACCCGCCGCAACGCTGTACCAGCGCTCAATCCACGGTTCAACCGCCGAAATCTCCTTCGCACTGAAATTTTTATTGAGAAACACCGCCCCATAGGCCACATAATGCAGTGAACGCACCATTCCCGCCACGTCACGGAAACAGGAGTATTTCAGTTTTCGCTCACCAATCGATCGTGCCGGTTCACCTTCAAAATCAATGATTACGAAATCCTTTCCCGTGAAAAGAACCTGTCCGAGATGATAATCGCCGTGTATCCTAATTTTCTGTGCTTCGAACCGCGCATGGAGGATTTTCCGTGCGGATGAAAGGAGTTCGGTTTCCGCATTGATGACACACTCCGCTTCGTACCGGAGGCTTTCCGCAAGCGTCGGCAGCTGCTTCCGAAGCAGAAGGAAATTTCTTCCTATCAGGCTCTGAAGCGATTGGTAGAGCGATCGCTGATATAGTTGAGAGAAAGTCTCCGGCGCAAACGGCTCATCATCCCGTGCGTTTGCCAGTGCATGGTGCATTTCCGCGGTACGATGTCCGAGCAGCGCCATCATGTCATAGAACAGACCTCCGTTGAATTCACTGAAAAGTTCCGGGATATCGTCCTTCTTAAAACCGAACACTGATGCATTGAAGCCGCTTTTATTGACGGCCGCATCTTCTTTACGGGCAAGCAGCTGTTCGTAAAAACGGGCGGCCGTCTGCAGCGCATACTTCCATCCGTCACTGACACTCCCGGCAAATGACTGCAGCAGACCGATCGTGATGGGCTCTGAACCGTATGCCTGATATTCAAGCGTTCCGGCAAAAAGCGGAATGTTTCGAAACGATGTCTTGTCCGTGAGGTATTTCAACATTTCGATCTCCGGATTCGTTCCCTCGTCCAGCTTGCGATAGAGTTTCATGAACAGTTTTTCCCCGAAGAGAAACGCCGTGTTGCTCTGTTCGGCATTGAGTATTCTCGACGGCAATGAAAGCGGTTCCTTTCCGGCAATCGCGTGCAGATTTTTTCCGGGAAATCCCCTGATCACGCCCTTCTTCCCTTTCAGGCTCGATTTCCGGTAAATGAGTGCAAGAAGGTTCGATTGGAACAATTCTTTACTTGAGGCATCGTACAGGTAGCCGTGACGCGACTTCGTATAAATGATGCACAGCGCCGATCTTTTTGCCGTTTCGGCATGTTTTCCGGAATGAAACGGCTCAAATGATACCGGTGAAAGGTATTGTTCTTCATTGCCGTCCTTATATTTTACGGCAAGCAGGAGTATGATTGAACTTCCACCGGCGTCCATCATGATTTCTTCGGCGATTGCAACATTGGTAATAACCCGTGATTTTGCACCGAACCAGCGCCTTCCCTGCAGATAACCCGGCAGTACGTCCTGTTCGAACACCTTGCGCTCACTGGAATTCAGAAATTCATACCACCGTTCCCCCGGCGTTCTGATGATGCGAAGGTCTTTTCCCCCGTTCTCTTTTCCGTCACTCTGTTTATGCAACATCAGCCAGAAATGATCGTAAGAGCCTAATGTCAATATATAAGGATTTTTATCGATGGAGGGGAGTATATTTCTGCTAAAGAGCTCCTCCGGTATTTTTCCCGCATAATCCCGCAATTCAAGCGATACCACCTGCATGAAACGCGACAGATTGACAACAACAAGCATCTGCTCGGATTTCCACGTTCGTGTAAATGCCATAATTTTTGAATTGTCGGTTGGAACGAACCGTATGTCTCCCCTTCCGAATACCTTATACCTGTTCCGCATGGCGATCACACGCTGCATCCAGCAGAGCAGTGACGAGGGGTTTTCCCGGTGATGTTCCACATTGGTCGTTTCATAATGATACTGCGGATCGATAATGGTCGGCAGGTACAAACTCTGGGGATTCGCTTCCGAAAAACCGGCGTTCTTTCCCGCATTCCACTGCATCGGCGTCCGGACGCCGTTACGGTCGCCGAGAAAGTGGTTGTCACCCATGCCTATCTCATCTCCGTAATAGAGCACTGGCGTCCCGGGAAACGAAAAAAGCAGAATGTTCATCATCTCGATCTTTCTGCGGTTGTTTCCCAGTAGCGGTGTAAGCCTTCTTCGGATACCGAGGTTGATTTTCATCTTGGGATCCTCCGCATATACCCGGTACATGTAATCGCGTTCTTCATCGGTGACCATTTCAAGCGTCAGTTCGTCATGATTGCGAAGGAACATCGCCCACTGACAGTTTTCAGGTATCGGCGGGGTTGATTTCAGTATGTCGACTATCGGAAAACTGTCCTCCATCCTGACCGCCATGAAGAGCCGCGGCATCAGGGGAAAATGAAACGCCATGTGGCACTCGGTCCCGTCGCCGAAATATGCCGCCGCATCCTCGGGCCACTGGTTCGCTTCCGCGATCAAAATCCGGCCCGGAAAGTGCTGATCCGCATATGAGCGGAGTTTTTTCAGGAACTGATGCGTTTCCGGAAGGTTTTCGCACATGGTGCCTTCCCGTTCGAACAGGTAGGGAATTGCATCGAGACGCAGCCCGTCGACGCCGAGAGAGAACCAGTAGTCGAGTACATCAATGACTTTTTCCCGCACTTCGGGATTATCGAAATTAAGGTCGGGCTGATGGGAGTAGAAACGGTGCCAATAGTAGCTGTCGGCAACCGGGTCATACGACCAGTTGGACGTCTCGAAATCCTTGAAAATAATCCGGGCTTCTTTATACTTTAGCGAAGTTTTACTCCAAACATAGTAATCTCTGGCCAATGACCCCTCCGGTGCGCGACGCGCTTTCTGAAACCAGGGATGATCGCTGGAGGTATGATTGATGACAAGCTCGGCGATGACTCGTAATTCCCTTTTATGCGCTTCGCTGAGGAATCGTTTGAAATTCCTCAAGGTACCGTAATTTTTATGAATCGAATAGTAGTCCGCGATATCATAGCCGTCATCCTTGAGCGGCGACGGAAAAAAGGGCAGCAACCAGATGGCCGTTACATCGAGATCCACAAGATAGTCCAGTTTCTGCGTCAACCCGATAAAGTCGCCGATACCGTCCGCATTGCCGTCCCTGAAAGCACGGACATGGATTTCATAAATAACGGCGTCTTTATACCACAGCAATGCATCATCGGACGATTTATTTACATAAGCCACATATCCCTCCGTTAGAAATAGTAATCAAAATCGTTCTCACGCTTCAGTTTTCTGTTGACTTTAAAAATATGCACCGGAAGAATCTTCGGGTCGAGTTCCACATAATTCCGACTCCCGTACCAGACATATTTATTATTGCTGATGAGATCATGCACGAGATACGACTGGTTTTCGGGTATTTCAAATTCTTCAAACGGCACCTGTACCCATCCGCTTTGTTTGTGAAAAGGATCGAGATTGGCAATAACAAATACGACATTCGAAAGATCGGAGGTCGTTTTTGCATAATACATCAGGAATTCATTGTCGGTCTCGAAGAACCTGATGTTCCACATCGTCTGCAGCGCCGGGTTTTCTTCACGGATGCGGTTGAGCCGGGTGATAAGTTTCCGGAGGCTGTCGGCGCTGTTCCAGTTCCAGTTTTTAATCTCGTATTTTTCCGAATCGGCGTATTCCTCCTTGTCGGGCAACGCCTCTTTTACGCACAGTTCGTATGCCGGTCCGTAAATGCCGTAATTGGAGCATAACGTTCCCGCCAGCAGCAGCCGCAGGACGAACGCCGGCCTGCCGCCGTACTGGATGAATTCCGGCAGGATATCGGGGGTGTTCGGCCAGAAGTTCGGCCGGAAGTAGTCGCGCAGGCCGGTTTCCGTCAGTTCGCCGAGATAATGCGATAGCTCCCACCGCGTGTTCCGCCAGGTAAAGTAGGTGTACGATTGGCTGAATCCTGTTTTGGCCAGCCGTTGCATCAGCCTCGGCCTGGTAAACGCTTCGGCAAGAAACAACACGTCGGAATGAGACTCCTTCACCTCTTTGATCAGCCATTCCCAGAAAAGGAATGCCTTGGTGTGGGGATTATCAACTCTGAAGATTCTGATGCCTTTATCGATCCAGAAATCGATAATACTCTTCAATTCATTCCATAGCGTCTTCCAGTTATCACACTCGAAATCGAATGGAACGATGTCTTCATATTTCTTCGGGGGATTTTCCGCGTATTGAATGGAGCCGTCGTGCCTTTTCCGGAACCATTCCGGATGTTCCGCAATATACGGATGATCGGGTGCGCACTGAAATGCGATATCGAGAGCGATTTCAATGCCCAGTTCCGCGGCTTTTTCGACCAGTGATGTGAAATCTTCCATGGTGCCTAGTTCAGAATTAACCGATTTATGGCCGCCTTCAGCCGAACCGATCGCCCAGGGGCTGCCCGGGTCACCCGGCTGCGCAATAACCGTATTGTTTTTGCCCTTGCGGTTCTGACGGCCAATCGGATGAATCGGCGGAAGATAAACGATATGGAAACCCATGTTCGCGATATCACCGAGACGTTTCGCGCATTCTTTAAACGTACCGTGCCGGGCGGGATCATTGGTGCATGAACGGGGGAAAAGCTCGTACCACGAACTGTAAAGCGCTCTTACCCTTTCGACATCGACCCGGTAGACGGCGCTCCTTGATTCGAACGTCCGATCGGGGAACATTCCCATCAGGTTGACGAGTTCATCACCGGTCGCGACGGCAACCGCATTCTCCGGATCGTGGTCATTTTCAACAATCTCCGCTAAATAAAGCAGACGTTTTCTACATCCGCTATCGGCACGGGAGGCGGTTTTCCGCATCATGGAACCGCCCGCCTTCAATTCAATGTCAACGTCCTGCCCCGCTTCTTTTTTTATGAGCAGTGCTTTGCGCCAGGTCGAAAAAGCATCGATCCATCCGCAGACCATAAACGAATACGTAACCATTTCTTCTATCGAAAATGACGCCATCCACCGGTCATTCTCTTTTTTCCGCATGAGGGTTTCGCTCCAGGTGCGCTCGGAAACCGGCTTATACATAAGTGCCGCCTGCAGTTCGTCATGTCCGTCGGCGAAAACATCTGCGGCAACGGTCACCTCCTCGCCCACGACACGCTTAATCGGAAAAGCGCCGTTGTCGATAATCGGGGTTATTCCTTCTATAACCACCCTTTTCCTTCCGTCGGTATTTATCATGCTTCCTCCGATTATTAAATCTTTTTTCGGGCCATGCGGTGAAATGAATGATTCAAAAGATTGCTTTGGACAGATTATACGGAATAAATATACAAAATAATCACATGGCAGACCTCGTAAGGCGGTTAAATGTGTGGAGTTCCTGCCGGAAGCGGTTGTTGAGCAATCGTGATAACACTCGACAGAGTCATCGGCGACTTTTTTTGACGAATCGTTTGGAATAACAGTATTTTAATCGAAACTTCAACCGTAAAGGGTCATTTTGGATAACCTTGACTACGGCATTATCGGCAACTGCATGTCCGCGGCGCTTGTTTCCCGTGAAGCGACCCTCGAATGGCTCTGTCTCCCTTTTTTCGACTCTTCGTCGGTGTTTGCCTCGATACTCGACAAGAAAAGGGGAGGGCATTTCCATATCGGTTCGGATGACACAAAAACAATCAGCCAGAAATACATGCGGTATACCAATCTTTTAAGCACTGTCGTTGAAACTGGGCGAGGCACCTACGAAATTGTTGATTTCATGCCCCGGTACAGGCATGAAAACGGCGAATATCACTGTCCGCCCGATGTTATCAGATATTTGCGACTCCGTTCCGGCACTCCTTCGCTGCGTGTCGATTACCGGCCGCGTCTTGACTATGGCGCAGGTGAAACGACGTCCGTCCGCTATGACCACTTTATTAAAAGTACTTCAACGCACGGATGCTATGAGTCGATGTACCTTTACACCAGTCTTGATCATGACGCGGTCTATGAAGGTCTCCCCATACCGCTTACGGAGGATGCCTTTTTCCTGGTGAGCTACAATCAGAAAATCGCGCCGCTGACAAATGATTATATCGCGCTGGAGTATCAACGGACCAAGGCCTACTGGATGAACTGGGCCTCCCATTCGACCTTCTCGGTAAGCAGGTACCACGACGAGATCATCCGCAGCCTGCTGGTGCTCAAGCTCCTTTCGTTTCAGCCGACGGGCGCAATTCTCGCCGCCGCCACAACCTCTCTTCCCGAAGCGATCGGCGAGGTGCGGAACTGGGACTACCGTTATTGCTGGATCAGGGATGCCTCGATGGCTATTTCGACGCTCGCCCGCCTGGGTCACGAGAATGTATCGAAACGGTTCATGCGGTTTATTCTCGACATCGTTCCCTATAAAGACGAGAAGATACAGATCATGTACGGCATCAGGGGGGAGAAACAACTTGATGAGTACATTCTCGATCATCTGTCGGGGTACGAAAATTCACGACCGGTGCGGGTGGGCAATGCCGCCTTTCATCAGAAACAAAATGATATTTACGGAGTGCTGCTTGATATCATCCTCTATACGCTTCAACACTTCACCCTTATACCGGCTGAAAAGGAACGGCTCTGGACGGTGGTGCGCTCAGTGGTCCGGATGGTGAGCAATTCGTGGATGCAGCCCGACCGGGGGATATGGGAGTATCGCAGCGATCCGAGAGATTTTCTTTTTTCGAAATTGCTCTGCTGGTGCGCCATGGAACGCGGGGCCGCAATTGCCGATTTGGTTGGGGCTCCCGCAGCGTACGCGCGACAATGGCGGGAAACCGCCGGTTTCATCCGTCATGAAATCGAGGCAAAAGGCTGGAACGAGCGGCAGCGAAGCTTTACCCAGTTTTTCGGGAGTGACCATTATGATGCGACCGCCCTTCTTCTCGAACCCTACGGATTTCTCGATGCGCACGATCAGCGGTATATCGCCACCGTGCGGGCCGTCGAGGCGAACCTCTGCGAAAACGGATTGATGTTACGTTACCGCAACGAAGACGACTTCGGAAAGCCGACCTCATCGTTTACCATTTGCAACTTCTGGATGATCAACGCGCTCTTCAAAACAGGCGACCGTGAAAAGGCCCGGCTGATGTTCGAACGGGTGCTGTCCGCCGGAAATCATGTAGGGCTGTTCAGTGAAGATATCGACATGCGGAGCGGACGGCTGCTCGGAAACTTCCCGCAGGCATACAGCCACCTCGCGTTGATCGAATCGATATTGCTGCTGTACGGGGAATAGACGGTAGTGGATGCTTTTATCGTACGGATGCGATAAAACCCGCCGCAGTCAACATGATGCCGCTCACTTGGGCAACAGATAGAACTCCTACCCTCTATCTCCCTCAATGCCCGAATCCATTCAGACTCGGCCGGAACAGGTATACCATCACTCCGATATACACCAGGTACATCCCGAACAGGAATGCGCCCTTGGTGCGTGTGAAACGATAGTCCAAACGCAAAAAGATCAGCATGGCGCCTACAATAAGAAACATTGACGGGAACATGAAATAGATCTCTTTGTCACCAAGGGTGAGGGGGTTTGCCATTGCCGATGCACCGGCTACCCAGCAGATATTAAGGATATCCGCGCCGATAATATTGCCCACCGCCACACCGCCGTGTCCCTTGCGGGCAGCCACAATGCAGGTCGCGAGTTCGGGAATTGATGTCCCCAGGGCGACAAGGGTCAGCGCAATAACCGCTTCGGGCACATGGAGGCAGACCGCTATGGTGGTGGCGGAAACAATAATAAAACGGCTCGCCGCCACGATTCCCAGAAGGCCCAGCACAAAGAAGACGGTCAGTTTTCCGGCAGCAAAGTCTGGTGCATTGACATTCTCAAGTGCAGCCGATTCCTTGAACTCGCCGGATTTGTGAAGTCGGTACAGATTGTAGGTGTATACCGCATACAACGCCACCAGCACCGCACCTTCCCAGCGGTTGAGGGTTTTGTCGAACACTATGAATAGAAAAGCAACAAGCTCGACAATCAGAAGAAACGCGCCGGAGGTTTTCATAACCCGGGGAACGATCAGGATCGGTGCGGTGGCAAACACTCCCGCAAGGGCGAGCGCCAGACCGTCATCGCAAATCACCGAGCCGATTGCATTGCCCAGGGCCATTTCCGGTTTTCCCTCGATTGCCGACATAAGCGAGACAGAGAGTTCCGGAAGAGTGGTGGCAAAGGAGACCAGCACAATCCCGATAACAAGCTGAGGAATTCTCAGTTTTGATGCGAAGCCCACGGCGCTGTCGACAAATAAATCCGCGCACTTGGCCAGTATCGCAAAGGCAACCACTAAAACAGCAACGGCAACAAGCACATTGCCCTGAATAAGGGCGTCAACGGTCTGCAACATGGGATATTCCTTTCAGCGGGAAATACTTTGGCCTCTATCGAACGCATGCAGCTAATGCCTAATTTAGTGTCTGTCCGAAAACTACCACTTTCGGACGCTAAGCGAAGCGTCGCATTGAGCCTGTCGAAATGTCGAAGCGCCCGTGACCTGATGAAATCGACACATTCCGACTCCGCTCAATGGCATACCGGAGGTTTCCGGACAGTCACTAACTTATGTGCGGTAAATGATGTATGCCTCCTTGCGATATTAACGGCCATGGAAACGAGTCCTTCACAAAAATAGTTAATCCGAGCCGCGATGTCCTCCTCCGGCATCATAACGCTGCATGATCTGCTGTGCGCCCGGGCCGCGGTACTGGATTGAGGCGGAAAAATGTACGGATGACAGTGTCCCGAGTTTCCGTCTATCATTTATAGCATTGACAGTGAGGAGTTGTGCGACGTGCAGCCGCCTCCATCGCCGGGCAAGAAAAAATCGCTCGCGGGGCAGTTATTCTCATGCAAAAAAATGTGTTAGGTTTTTGTTAGTATTTTATTAGATTTCTGTTAATATATAAAAAGGATACCGTTAGGATTCGGTTATTAATTATCTTACAAAATCTGATCTGTATAGGATAAATTGTTATTCTTTATAAATAAAACAGCTCATACAGGTTATCCAGAGGGAACTTAATCGGTTAATTGATTCATATCATCCAAGGGGAATCTTCATCATGGAAAGTACAACCTTCACGGCTGCCCTCATCATCCAAATGATCTCGAACCTCATCGGTGGATTGTGCATATTTCTCCTGGGAATGAAATATCTGTCGGACGGCGTGCAGGCGGTTGCCGGTGAGCGAATGCGTAAAATGATCGCCATGGTGACCGATAACCGGCTCGCCGCCTGCGGGACCGGACTTTTCGTCACATCGATCATTCAATCGAGCTCCGTAACGACCGTGATGCTGGTCGGCCTGGTTAACGCGGGCGTGATGACGCTTCAGCAGTCGATCGGCGTCATTCTCGGGGCGGATATCGGCACCACGGTAACCGCCTGGATCGTTGCGGTTAAAATTACCAAATACGGTCTTTTAATAACAGGAATCTCCGGATTTTTCTATCTTTTCACCAAGAATGGACGTCGCCGTTTTGTCGCGATGTTAATCATGGGGCTCGGCATGATTTTTTTCGGGCTCTTATTAATGGAGAAAGGTGTTGAACCTTTTCGGGACCATGCGGGATTTGTTGCCCTCTTTTCCAGCTTTTCACCAAAGACCTTTTTCGGGGTCATCAAATGCGTTCTCGTCGGCGCCCTTGTAACCGCGACGATTCAGTCATCCTCCGCCACGATCGCCATCACCATTACATTGGCGCGAACGGGAGTTATCGACTTCGATACCTCCGTAGCCCTGGTGCTCGGACAGAATATCGGCACAACGATTACCGCCTTTATGGCCTCGCTCGGGGCGACGATCAATGCGCGGCGGGTCGCTTACGCCCATATACTCATTAAAATTCTGGCAGTTCTGCTTACCATACCTTTCTTCTTTCTCTATTTGAATTTTTTAAAAATGATCATGCCCAATAACGTCGAAATCGCGACCAGGGTCGCTCTGGCGCATACGATCTTCAATATATTGCTTGTCACCGCTTTTTTACCCTTTACGCACTACCTCAATCGATTTCTCATGTACTTTTTCAAAGAAAAACCGGGCCGCGAAGTCACCGCTCTTACCCGTCTCGATATCCGTCTGCTCGAAAATTCCATGATTTCGATCGAACAGTCGCGAAGTGAAATCATAAGAATGGGGGAAATCGTCGGTACGATGATGGGTTCCCTTCGGGTCGTATTAACCGACGGTGACGGGAAAAAAGAGCGGATGGAGACTCTTTTCAACCAGGAGGAACTCCTCGACAGCATGCAGAAGGAGATCGTCGTCTTTCTCACACAGCTTCTCACGCTCGAGCTCATTCCGACCATCGCCAAAGAGGCGCATGAGCAATTGCGCCGCGCCGACGAATACGAGTCGATCAGCGATTATGTCGTTGCGATACTCAAACTGCATCTCCGTCTGGAAAATGCCCGGCTTACGCTCGACAAAGAAGAGACCGGCGATATCCTCGAACTTCACGCGGCGGTCGAGGAGTATTACCGGCTGATTTACGAGGCGCACCGGAACCGGGACGTCAACATACTTATCACCGCGCGGCCGCAGGGCGATGCAATCACCCATCTCTTCCGCCAGATGCGCTCGCGTCATTTGAGCAAGTTGTCGACGAAACAACTCGATCCGCTTATCTGCACGTTGTATCCCGATATTCTTGCCGGGTATCGTCGTGTAAAGGATCATTTGATGAACGTTGCGGAAGCGGTGGCGGGGGAGTAGCAGGGGCCGTCCGGGACAATGCTTCCATGCGTTTTTTTGTCGGCTTGGCGTGATCGACCTGATAAAGCGCCGGGCAAAGTCTCCGATTCCCGTGAAGTGCATTATTCCTTTCAGTTCTCCCCCTCCGCCCCCTTCGGCGGCGGAATCCGGAATGACGAATTTTCTCATACTTTTATCCAGATCATGGAAACAAACCTTTCTATCAGTATAGTCATTATATTTTATAGATAAATTGACTGTTGTTTCCCCTTTTAACGCTCTCATACGTATTATTCCGGGTGAGGGAGGTAAACATGAATCGAATTACCATGCTTGTCGTTGCCCTGATGATGGGAACAACTCTCTCCGAAGCCCGTGAACGGCCGGATGTCGTCGCAGGGAATCTGCGGCAGTTCAACGATAACGGTGCCTGGAACCGCAGTCAGGGTGAACCGGTGGTTATCGATGTCGGCAAGAACAGACTGCTGGCCGGTTCGGTTGCATGCAGCCTCGGTGCGGCGGGAGAGGAGCGGGCGGGCAATGTTGAGGCCATTGTTTCCGATCTCGCTACGGGAGCGGTGGAGTGGTTTATCCTGCGTGCCGGCGATGCGGATACGTTCCGCGGTGACGAACGTCACGCGCCCGCATTCGTCATACGTCCCGACGGAAGGTACCTGGCGATGTACGCTCCTTATTTCAGGGATACAAGCTCCTGTTACCGCATTGTCAATGATGGATTCTGGGTGGAGTGGGGCGATGAAATGCGGTTCAACTGGTCTGTTGCACGGTCGGGAGGCCCGGATTTTTCAATTGCTTATTCGAACCCGGTGTATCTTTCTTCAGAACGGATGATGTACAATTTTGTTGGCGGGAATAACGGGAGCTCCCACCTTATGGTCTCACGTGACAGCGGCGGCACCTGGACCTATTGCGGCCAGTTGTTGAAAGCATCTGCAAACGTGGCACCGGAAAACAGTTTCTGCAACTATTGCGGGAACAGTATTGACCGTATCGATATCGTCGTGACCGAGGACCATGGAAATGATACTCCGGCGGGCATTTACCACGGATATATCCGCAGCGGGGCACTCTACAATTCGCTCGGTTCGGTCGTCGATGCATCGATTTTCGATACGCTCGCCGTTCCCCGGGCGGATCAACTGACAACAATTTTTACGGACAACACGGCACTCAACGACAGTACGATACGGCCCGGTGCAAACATTGACGTGCAGTACTACGGCGGCGATACGGTCGCGGCTGTCGTGCGTGCCCGTACCGGCGGTAATCAGGGGGGAAATGGATCGGCGGCAGACGCCACGTATTGTTTGGTCTATTGCCGGTTTGACGGAAAGGCGTGGAAACAGACCATGCTCGGAAAAGCCGGCCTGAAACCCGCAGCCCAGGAACAGGAAACTGCCGGTTCGGCAGCCCTTGATTCGCATGACAAGAATATTGTCTACATTTCATCGATCCGCGACCCCCGCAACGATTCATCATTCGGCGTGTACGAGCTGTTCATGGGTGTTACCCCTGATCGAGGGGGGACATGGGAATGGGTGCCGATTACATGGAATTCCGATCGTGACAACCTTCGTCCCGTTGTTCCGACATGGGATGGAAACAACACGGCGCTTCTCTGGTTGCGCGGTAGGCGCCTCTCCACGCAACAGTACGATGCCGCGATCGTCGGTATTATTGATCACCGGGGCGAAACTGCGGGTAAAAAAAGATATGTCGATGCGGGTAAACATAATTGCCTCATCGGGTGCGGGGTGGACTCGCTTGATTTGTCGCCCGGCGACACTACCGGCGGCCCGGATTATCGCTGGCATGAACGCACCGGCTGTGGTAATAACGGAACGGTTATCGTTTCGGCGGAAGAACCTGAAGGGGAGGATGCTCCGCTTATCAAAGAAGGGGTGGATATCACCGAGGCGGGGATTTATGATTTCTGGGCGAATTTCTGGGGCAAACCGGATACCCGTTCGGATTGGCAGATCGCTGCCGGGCTGTCGGCGATCTCCCTGCAGATTTACCGTCAGATGGCGTGTCGCACCGTTGATGCAAGTGAGTATGACGTTCCACCGCTGGTCACTATCGGGGATACGCTGTTTCTCTATCAGGCGTATGCAGGCCGGGATACCATTGAAAGCGCGGAACATGTATATGTTTACATCGACGACCATCTGATAGTGAACGGGGTCTCCTTCAAACAGGAGGGTGACGGCAAACGCTCGTGGTTTGACGGCATCAGTTATGCACCGATAGTTCCGGCCGGACGGATAGCCGGAAAAAGGACGGTCACGGTCTTTTCACCGCTGCTGAAACTGCATCCGGTGCCGTCCCGTTCCCTGTTGAATGTCACCTATTCGATTGACCGGAAGGGAATTGCCGAACTGGCGCTTTTCGATATGCGGGGGCGGTTGATACGGTCGCACGGGTCATCGGTGCGTCAACCGGGAACCTACACCGCAACATTTTCCACCGACCGGCTTGCCGCGGGAGTCTATTTCTGCCGCCTTACCGCTGAAAAGAGCGTGGCTACCGCGGCGGTGAAAATAGTGCGCTGACAAGTGATGTCGGTATAGTCCGGGGTTGCGGGAGATTTCCACTAGGCTCTCCGGCGATAATGACCGCCACGGATGAAAATAAGATGCACGCGAAACGGTAAACCGCACGCGTGCCGCAGGATAGCGTTGTTGCCATCAAGAAGCGTGGTTTTTTCGCTAAGGCAGTATTGTTACGGCTCTGCTGCGTTGCCGGATCTTTCCGCGCATTGTCAAAATATAAACTCCCGGGTTCAAACCCTCCAAAACCACCCCTTTCCCGGGAGCGACAAGGCCGGTGTGCAGACATTTCCCGTCAGGTCGTGCAACAGTGAACGTGACGGTTGAAAAAACACCGCTTCCATACAGGTGCATGCCGCGGTGCCGTGCGCGCACAACCACTCCACCTCCACCGGCAGTCTCAGCGGTGCGCCGGGCCGGTACGACGGCTGTCGCCCCGTCATACGTAATCGTAAGCTTCGGCCGCTGTTCGGATTTCGTGTTTTCGGAGGAGGCGAAATTAATCTCCTGGGACGACTTCGTATTAACGAGCATAAAGCCGAAATTGGACGTCGGATTCTTGACGAATTCCTGTACCGTGGCAAGAACATCATAGGGTACCCACGTCTTTCCGTTCGTTCGCGGCCAAGAGGTCACTTTCGCTATTGCTTTTGAAACATAATCACCGCCCCCCTTCGACCATGGCTGGCCGTTTGAGGCATTTTCCCAGGTTGCCTCGTCTTCAATCCAGGAACGGGAGATTTTAAATACCGAATAATCGCCGGTCTTGGAACCGCCGATATAGGCGAGTGCGTAGAGCTCCAACTTGGCCGAGGTAATTTCCGCATTTGAAGGAATTGAACTGAGATCAAAGCGTAATGCCGCACGGGCATATGGACACGCCGGTCAGTACGCGTTTAGCACAAGGGTGCTCTCTTTAGGCCCATTCCCATAATTTTTTTCCGGATTACGCAGTTCCTTGTCCTCGCATCCGCTGTACTCATCGAGCCCCTGCTGAAGGATCACGGTTTTGGTTTGCGCCGATGCCGACGATAGCAGGGCTGCCACTAGGAGAGCCGTATAACATGTAAGGTTTTTCATCATTCCCTTCCTTAAGATAAGGTTTCATTCCGAAAGTTGTTTGCAGTATTAGTTGCCCGCCCGAAATGCCTTGTTCAAATTATTATTTCATAATATAGTAAAAAAAATAAGCATTTGCTTTTTTTTGGGGAACAAGGGACCGGTAAGTTGTGAAAACGGCAGGTCGCCTATACCTCCGTCATCCCGTATTTTTGTCTCGCTGTCCACTTATCTTCCATTCGCATTTACTCCCATACCGCCTTGTTGTATTTTCAACGCGGGAGAAATTATGTGGACCTTTTTCTTTATCATCGCGCTGATCGGTATCCTGGGGCTGTTGTTTTACCTCATGCTGGAACTCAACGAACTGGAGAAAAAAATCACCACGCTTGCCGAAAGCCTTCGCAAACACTATGGAATTACCTGATACTCTCACGCTGATCAATCCCGCGATCAGGGCGCAGAAGGCATATCATCTGGAGCGGCGGGAGGTCGCCATAAAGCTCAACCAGAACGAAAACCCCTATGATTGGCCGCGTCCCATCAAGGAAGAAATTGCCCGTTTTTGCGTCGAACGGCCATGGAACCGCTATCCGCCCTTTGTTCCCGAAGAGTTGAAAGTACTGCTCGGCGGGTATGCGGGGGTATCGCCCGATTGCATCATCGTGGGCAACGGGTCGAACGAGATGCTGCTTGTCCTGATGCTGGCAGTTGCGAAAAAGGGGGAACCGATTATTCTATGTCAACCAACGTTCACCGTTTACCACCTGTTTGCCGAAGGGGTGGGGGCGGGGAGCGAGACCGTGTACCTCGATGAGAAGTTCCGGTTTAACCTACCCTCAATCCTTGCGGCGATCGAACGACGGCCCCAGGCACCGATCCTGCTCTGCTCGCCGAACAATCCGACCGGTTGCGTGCTTGATGAGGCGTCGATACGAAAAATCGTCGAAACGCATCGCGGGTTCGTTATTCTCGATCAGGCGTATGTCGAATTCGGCGGATTCAGCGCAGTGCAGCTTGTCGCCCAGTACCCGAATGTCGTCGTCACCCGGACCTTTTCGAAAGCCTTCGCCGGAGCGGGGTTGCGTATAGGCTATATGATCGGGTCGCCCCCGGTGATAAGCGAAATCAATAAAATCAAACCGCCGTACAACATCAACTTCTTTACCGAGCATGTCGCGCGGATGGCGCTCAGGCATCGCGCCGAATTGACTGCAGGCATACGGACGATCATTGAGCAGCGCGGTGCCTGCATACGGTTCCTCTCCACCCTGCCGCTTGACGTCTATCCAAGCGCGGCCAATTTCATCCTTATCCGCACCAACCGCAAACAGGAGCTTTTCAACGCGCTGCTTGCCGACGGCATCCTGGTACGGGACGTCTCGGCGTACCCGATGCTCGAAAACTGCCTGCGCATCAGCGTGGGCGCGCCTGAAGAAAACCGGCTGCTGCGGCAATCGATGGAACGATTTTTCAACCGGTAAAGGAGCACTCCATGCGCGAAGCGACCATAACCCGGACAACCAACGAGACCGCTATTTCCCTCGTTCTGCGGATCGACGGCAGCGGCCGCTCGGAAATAGCGAGCGGCAATGGTTTTTTCGACCACATGCTCACCCTCTTCGCACGTCACGGTCTGTTCGACCTGACGCTCGCCTGCAAAGGCGACACCCATGTGGATTTCCACCACAGCGCCGAAGATATCGGCATCTGCCTGGGAAAGGCTTTTCTGCAGGCGCTTGGCGACTGCAAAGGAATTGTCCGGTACGGAAGCCGGTACTGCCCCATGGACGAATCGCTCGCACGCGTCTGCCTCGACATCGCCGGGCGGCCGAACCTCGTCTACTCGGTCAACCTTGCCGACCGGACCGTCAACGATTTCGAATGCGACCTGGTCGAGGATTTCTTCAAGGCTTTTACCGACCATGCACGCATGACGCTGCATGTCGACCTGTTGCGCGGCCGCAACAGCCACCACTCGATCGAGGCGGTCTTTAAAGCGTTCGGGAAAGCGCTCTCCGAGGCGTGCGCGGTAAATCCCCGCGCCGCGGAGGCGCTGCCTTCGACCAAAGGGGTGCTGTAGAAGAAGGTGTCAGGAGTCAGAAGGAAAAAGAAGTGGTGTTTTTTTCAAGGTTTACGACCCCTGACTCCCGACTCCCGGCACCTGACTTCTTCCCCCTCCCCCCTAACCCCCCAAATTTCAGTGGCATACCGCCTGCAAATATTGTAATTTGTAGTAGATCGTGTCGTTCCGAACGAATACGGCGGAAGTGGGGGTGTTCTTTTACGCCCCAGCGGGCGCCATCATACATGGTTTTTTTTCATGCGACAAGGAGGACTTATGGTTCCGGGAAAAATCGTCATTACCGGGATAATCGTACTGGCAGTTTTTGCCGGATGTTTAAAAAAGAAAACCGACAAGGACAAGGAATTCGCCTCCTCCACGAAGACCGCCACCACGTCGACTCCTTCAGCCTCGAAGGACATTTTCGATGAATTTTACAAAGAGGACACCGGCGCGGCGTCGAAGCGTGAACCGGTGGTTCGTTCCTCCGTTCGGTCGGCGCCGTCATTTTCCGAAAACGGCAGATTCGTCGTCCAGGTTTCAACCCTGCCCTCCCGTTCGCTCGCCGAGGCGCTTGTCGAAAAACTCAACGCAAAAGGCTATCCCGGTTATGTCGCCGAAGTCATGAATCCTACCCCCGAGCTTTCGGGGACTTTTTACCGTGTACGCATCGGCGGGTTCACCAGGGTTTCGCTCGCCCGCGTTTTCGGTGAGGACTACCTTACCGCCGACGGGTATGAATTCTGGGTAGACAACCGGTCGAACGACAATGTCGGTCTCGACGGATCGGGGATGGGAAGCGGCGGCGGCTCCTATTACGGCTCCGAGACATCCACGTATCAATCAACTCCAGCGCCTGAACCCGCCCCGGCGTACGAGAGCACGCCGCCTCCCGCGGCGGTCGCCCCGCAACCGGCAACACCGCCGCCCCCGCCCCCGCCGCCCGAACCCGCCAAGACTTCGACGCAGGGTGAGTGGGGCAGCAGTGATGACTGGTAAGCGGCCGGAGTAAACCTTTACGCAGACGTCACCCGATGGAAGAGAGGGGCGGCCGGGTCGATGCCGTCGGTAGCGCTATATAACCTCGGCTGCAGTAAAAACATCATCGACGGCGAACGCATTCTTCACCTTGTCAAGAGTGCGGGTTACGAACGCACCGGCGATCCTTCGCGTGCCGATATTATCATTGTCAACACCTGCGCCTTCATCCGTGAAGCCAAGGAAGAGGCGATCGAGACCATCCTGTCGGCCGCACGGGCAAAAGGCGGACGGCCGGCACGCCTTATCGTCAGCGGGTGCTTTTCCGAGCGGTTCCGCACGCAGGCGGCGGCGCAGTTCCCGGAGGTCGATCTCTGGGCTGGCGTCAACGACTGGGGGGCGCTTCTCGGCAGGCTGCTCGGAGCTTCACCGTCACCCTACGCGCGCGTCCTCTCCGGACCCCGCGCCACCCAGTACCTCAAAATCGCCGAAGGGTGCTCCCATCGCTGCTCGTTCTGCGTGATACCCGCGATCCGCGGTCCCTATAAAAGCAGGGCGGCCGGATCAATTCTCGACGAGGCCCGATGGCTTGAAGGCAGGGGGGTGCGCGAACTGATCCTTGTTGCGCAGGATAGCTCGTTTTACGGAAGAGAGATCGGAACGACGCTCGCGGCGCTGCTCGAACTAATCCTCACGGCGACGTCGATCCCGTGGATACGGCTCATGTACCTTCACCCGCGGTTTGTCGGGCATGAACTCCTGAACCTCATGGCCGCCGAGCAGCGCATCTGCCCCTATTTCGATATTCCGTTCCAGCATATCGCGGAACCGCTCCTGCGTTCAATGAAGCGACTGCCGCTTGAAAAGGGAATCCGCGAGCTTATTGACCGCATCCGCTCCACGGTGCCCGGCGCGGCACTTCGCAGCGCCTTCATTCTGGGGTATCCCGGTGAGAATGAAAACCATTTCAGGGAGTTGCTCCGGTTCGTCGAGTGGGCGCGGTTCGATAAACTGGGGGTTTTCCCCTACTCGGCCGAGGAGGGGACCGAAGCGGTAAAACTCCGCCCGCGACCCCTTAATGCAACGGCGCGGCGGCGGTGCGAAACCGTGATGCTTGCGCAGCGCGAGATCAGCCGGGAGATCAACGAAGGCCGTATCGGCGCGGAGCTTGACGTCATCATCGACAGGGATGCGGAAGAGACGGGCTTCAACTTCGAGGCGCGGTCACGATTCGATGCGCCCGAGGTGGACGGTAAGGTGCTCATCCGAAACGGAAGCTTCAAACCGGGGGAAATCGCCCGTATACGCATCATCGGGGCAAGCGATTATGATCTGTTTGCAGAAGCGGAGCCAAGGGAAAAAGGCAAGTGCACTGCGGTCGGTTAATCTGCAGCCGATTGAAATTTCCCCCTCTCGGAAACTATTTTTACACCCTGCCTGGTAATCTATCGTTTCCCAGCAGTCGATTTTAATAAGTACAAGGAGTTACATCTCTATGCCGACCTATGAGTACGAGTGTGAAAAATGCGGGCTGCGTTTTGACGCGTTCCAGAGTATCACCGCGGAACCGCTCACCAAGTGTAAAAATGAAGCGTGTGACGGTAAGGTAAAACGGCTTTTTTCTCCGGGAGCCGGCTTTATTTTCAAAGGAAATGGTTTCTATATCACCGACTACCGGTCCGATTCCTATAAAAAAGCCGCCCAGTCGGAAGGAGGTTCATCCTCTTCTTCGTCATCCGAAACTTCCAAAAAACCGGCGACCTCAACCACCTCATCTTCGGAAAGTTCCTCATCGACGAATGCTTCATCGGGAAGTGCCGCTTCCACTTCAGACAGCAGTTCGACATCAGGAAGCAAAGCAACGGGCAGCGGCGGCAAATAACTCTCCCTGGCAGGGTGCGCGGGAATGTTCATTGACGAAGCAACCATAGAATTGAAAGCCGGTGACGGCGGTAATGGTTGTCACTCTTATGAACGGCTCAAATACAAACCGCGCGGCAAACCCGACGGCGGCAGCGGCGGCAGGGGCGGTCATGTTTACTTCTGCGGCTGCGCGCAGGCGCATACCCTGCAGGACGTCGCGTACCGTCGCCACTATAAAGCGGACCGCGGGGCCCACGGAAAAGGAAAAAACCAGACCGGACGCAGCGGCCGGGATATTATGATAACCGTCCCGCTCGGCACCATCGTTTATGACGCTGAAAGCGGCGCCATGCTGGTCGACTGCCTGACGGAAGGAAAAAATGAGCTTGTCGTCCGCGGCGGACGGGGCGGACGGGGAAACAGCGCTCTTACCTCGCCGCGCAACCCGAATCCCGAACAATGTGAAGCGGGAAAACCGGGTGAGGAGAAGACCGTGCGTCTGGTGCTGAAAATGCTCGCCGACGTGGGGCTTGTGGGCAGGCCCAATGCGGGCAAATCGACTTTTCTCTCGCGGATCTCCCGCGCACATCCCAAAATCGCCGATTACCCCTTTACAACGACGAAGCCGCACCTGGGGATCGTCCGTTCGCAGGGAGGCGGTGAGTCGTTCGTGGTTGCCGATATTCCCGGGATTATCGAAGACTGCCATATCGGCAAGGGGCTCGGCATCCGGTTCCTTCGTCATATCGAACGGACCGGAATCCTGGCGATTCTTATTGAAGCGACCTCCCCGAATCCGCAGGCTGATGCGGAGGTGCTGCTCAATGAACTTGCCCACTACAGCAGCGCACTCGTTGAGAAACCGCGCCTGTTCATCCTGACGAAAAAAGACCTCATCGAAAATCCGGCACGGCTCACTCTGCCGCAAGGCTGGCTTCTGATGTCGGCGGTCACGGGCGACGGCGTTGACGAGGTCATCCGCAAACTCTCCGGGTTGATCAGGAGCAATCCGGCGGAAGAGTTAATTGCGCCAGGGACGGGGACATTTACGAAGATACCGGCTCAATAGCGACGGAAACAGTCGGCGCCGAAACATTCCTACGTTTTCGCAATTCCGTTAAAAATGCAGGGGAAGAGGTGCTTCTTTCAACGCGATAATACACAATTACCACTAAAGAGCCATCGATCGTTTCTTGCATCTGCGTGTCAGATCAGCATTCCCTCACAAGAAAGGCCTGCAATGAACACTCCCTCATTCTTCAAATCCGTCATCGTCCTCGCTGTCCTTCTTTTCCCCGAAACCGGCAGGACATTTACCATCGAGTCGGCTGAACCGACGCACTACTTCTATACCCCTACCGCCTATCTGAACACCGAATTCGATATGGTTGGAAGCCTCCACGAGGCAGCCTATACCCTTCCGTACAAGCTCCAGGCGCATACATCGATTGTCGACAATGTCGGCCGTCTCTGTTTCGGCATGCGATACGGCATTCTTAACAACCTTTCGGCCGGCGCCGGACTGGCATGGTCGTTTTCATCGTTTCCCTATGAAGGCCATGGGATTCTTCACAGCGATCCCCACCCCCGTTTCGGTACGTTCCTCTGCTGGGGTCCGGTGCTTGAAGACCAGTTCGAAATGTCGGTTACCCCGCATATGCAGATCGGCTACCATTTTTCGATGGGAGGCGATGTCGGGATGATGATAACTCCGTCGAATTACTGGTCGATCATCGGCGAATTCGGCTTTTTATTTGATTTCAATGACGCACGGCCCTATATCAACACGGTCTGGGGCGCCCGCGTCCATCCGCCGCAGATCCCCTTCCTCTCCTTCGACGGCGGTCTTGATTTTGTGGAAAAACCGCCCGAGGAATTCGCGCAGTCCGAGTATGCCTTTAAACCGTTCATCGACGCGATCTTTACGATGAAGACGATGCGGTAGGAAAGGAGTCGGGAGGTGCAACTCTCCAACCCTCCTACCCCCCACCCCCCCCATTTGCTTTCCCCCCCTGCCAGAAGCTATTTTCCGTGACATAATCGACGCTTCTATTAACGTCTTTTAGTATCAATGAAAGGCTTCTATGCACCCGGTACTATTTAAAATTTTCAATTTCCCCATCCACAGCTACGGCTTCATGCTTGCGATCTCGTTCCTCTTCGGTATCTGGCTCTCGACCTGGCGTGCCAAAAAGCGGGGGCTTAATCCGGAGGTTATCGCGGATGTGGGCTTCTGGGTAATCCTTTCCGCAATTGTCGGTGCGCGACTTTACTATGTTCTTCTCCATTTCGATGAGTTCAGTGATAATCTTCTTTCAATCATCAATCCGTTTCAGAAGGGAATGGTCGGTATCGGCGGGCTTGTCATGTATGGCGGTTTTATCGGTGCGATCGTTGCCGGAGTGATCTATTTCAAGGTAAAAAAAGTGCCGTTTCTTCCCTATGCGGACGCCATGGCGCCAAGCGTGGGTTTCGGTATCATGCTGACCCGTATAGGTTGCTTCATGAACGGCTGCTGCTTTGGCGCGGCATCGCACGGCGTCTTCTCCGTAAACTTCCCGCTTTCGGGCCCTGCCGGAGTCTATCAGCACCAAATTCATGCCGCCGGGCTTTACCCGTCACAGCTTTTCGAGTCGGCGGGCGGGCTTGCGATCGCGCTTATCATTCTGGCGGTCGGGTATGCGAAACCGTTTACCGGATTGCAGTTTTACCTGGTGGGAATTCTTTACACAATCCTGCGTTTTGCAGTCGATTTTTCACGGCACTACGAAGTCACGGAGAAGCTTGGCCCCTTGAGCCATAACCAGGTGGTCTGCATCGTGCTGTTTATCATCTTTGCCGGACTGGTGCTCAAGGAGATGCTTTTTAAAGAAGAGGCTGCGGCCGCTGCTCCGAATACCGGCCGGGAGGCGACACCTGTTGACAGCGGCACTTCAACAAAAACTGGTTCTTAGTCTTCCCTCCCTTTTTCAGCGGATCGACGCGTTCGTCTTTCCGCCGCTTTGCATCGTCTGCGACAAACCGCGGCAAACGGACAACCGCTGGCTCTGCGGCGACTGTCTACGCCAACTTATTGCCGGCATCACCTCCCGCGACGGTTGCCCGCACTGCGGCCAGAATCGCGCCGTCCGTTCCTGCACCTGTGCCGTGGTCTGGGATTATCCCTTCGACCGCATTGTCTCATTTGTCGATTACGGCGACACGGCCCAGGCCGTCATGCACCACGTCAAATATCAGGGCAAGAGACATCTCGCCCGGTACATGGGACAAGTGTGCGCTCCGTACCTTGACAAGAGTATTACCGATGGGGTTGACATCGTCCTCCCCGTCCCGCTCCACTGGCTGCGCCGGCAGCAGCGGGGGTACAACCAGGCCGAGTGGTTCGCCCGGGGGCTGTTCGAGGATGTCGCCCGCCCGAAGGTCCATTGCGGAATTCTACGCCGGGTGCGCCGGACGAAAACCCAGACCAAGCTCGACAAATCGGACCGACGGCGGAATGTCGCCGGCGCCTTTGCGCTGACCGTAAAGGGTGCGGCAGCCGTCAAAGGAAAATCACTATTGCTCGTCGATGACGTTATCACTACCGGTGCGACGACCGCCGCCGCGGCCGCGGTGCTGCTCGCCGGAGGAAGCGGCAGCGTGACGGTGGTGTCATTTGCACGGGATTGAGGGGGGATGGGCGATTCCGGTATTCAAGCTTCGCAAAGCCTCCGCTTGACTTGCATAATATAAAATGAATCAGAAAACGCAGCTTATGCATCCATTTTTACTTGCATATTTCAAATGTTGTCCATAGCTGGAATATAAGATCTAAAAAAAGGAAGAATTACGAACATGGGATTTGAAACCATAATAAATGAATTGAGTGTCATATTCGCCGGAGTCGCAATCCTTTCAACGTTATTTCTGTTTCTGAAACAACCAATTATTATCGCCTATGTTGGGTTGGGAATGATAGCCGGTCCTTTTGGTCTTAGATACCTTGACAACGTAGAGCATATCGAGCATATTTCGCATCCGGGTATAATCCTTCTTCTGTTTCTCATCGGACTTAACCTTCACCCGAACAAATTAGCATCACTTTTCAAAAAGACGGCTCTTACCACCACGCTGACGCGTACTTCTTTCTTCCTTGTTTTCGGATTGCTTGCCTTTGCCTTCAAGTTTTCGATACGCGAAAGCGTTGTAGTTGGCATCGCATTGATGTTTTCTAGTACAATTGTCGGACTCAAACTAATACCGACAACGACCCTTCATCAGAAGCGTTTAGGCGAATTGATGGTTAGCGTTCTGCTGCTTCAGGACATCATCGCAATCATTGTAATTATTCTATTGGGTGGTTCTTCCGAGCCGAACTTTCATTTTTACATCTTACAACCGCAAAAAGCCAAAACGCGGTTCAGCAGTTCAGCGGTTCAGCTCAACGGTTAAAAAGCTTTCTTAAAGATTCCGATTCCATAATCAATCTTCAACGGTAGTAATCCCCCGCCGCTCTAGCAACGTTCCTTCCGAACGGTATAAATCAACCAGTGCAATAAGATAGGCCACAAATGAACGGGCCTCATCGAGTTGACTGTTTGTAAAATCACTTTGCGCCTGTAACACCAGAAAGTTGGTTGATTTCCCAACCCGGAATTTTTCCAGTTCGGCATCCAGTTTTTTTTTCTGGAGTTCGCGTGCTACATGGATTGCTTCAATCTGCCGCCGGGCCCGCACTACTTCGATATAGGCTGAATGAATATCGTACTGAACCAGTTTCTCCATATTTTTCACCGCTGCCGTCTGTTGTTCAAGGGAACACCGGGCGCGTTTCAACCGGGCAGAGGCTTTACGGTTAGGAACCGGAAAGCCAAAGAGCAACCCGGCGTTAACCTGATAAAAGGGGCTGGCAAGCGTCGGAAGCGCATCCTTAAAAGACTCTGAATAGGTATTTCTGCCCAGGGTAATAAAAAAATCCAATTTCGGGAGCAATCCATTCTTTGTACGTTTAACCTCCAATACTCCTTTTTCACGTTCCAATCGAGCCTGCTCCAGGTCCGGACGGTACTTCATTCCTATCTGCTCATGGACGGCGATTGTGTCTAATGTATCGGTCGGCAGGAACGGTGTATCCACAGGCAGCGGACAGGTGTACCAGATGTTCTCTTTAGCCGGGTTGAGCAGATATAGAAACTGCAGCCGTGTCTGTTCGTTGCGGCTTTGTGCTTCGATAAGCGCACTCCGCCGCACCGCAACTTCCGCATCAACAGCCGCCAATTCGAGCTCAGGCTGCTTTCCTACTTTTACCCGTTCCATGGACTCGAAACGCTGCTGCAGGGCCAATTCCAGGGACTTCTGCTGAATATTCATTTCCTGACCGGTCAAATATAAATCCCAATAACTCTTTTCAATCTCAGCGGTGATCTGTTCAGCCACCGCTTTTAATTCAAATCTTGAGATATCCACATCTAGCCTGGCTTTACGCAGATTGGCAAGATTTACCCCAAAGCCGTTACCCTGCAACAGTGCTTGCGTGATTGTGAGCCCCAGGTTTCCGGTATATTGATCCGTATACAGATCCGATACCGACCCGGTCATTCCGGTATAAATAGAAAAGGAAGTCCCGGTGGGAAGCGCTTCTGAAACACCCACGGTAACATCAAACCGTTCATCACGAAGATCAAACGGTTTCGTTTGGGAACCCAACCGCCGCTGAGATTTGTTGTCGCTTCTCTGCCCGTCGGCACTGATTACCGGATCAAATGCCGCCCGTTGTTCATCGGCAAAAGTACCCATCACCTCCGGTTCCAGTCGCTGTATAGTTACGGTGGGATTATATTCCAGGCCCATGATTATTGCATCATGGAGACCGATCTTAAGGGTGTCGGCCAGGGCAATAGCCTGAGAAAAGAGATTGTTCCTGGCAGTATCGTCGCCATAGAGCTGCAGTGGTAATGACAAGAGGCAGAGCAGGGTTATCACTTGCCTGAATAACATGCGGCAGTCAAGGCTGTGCATCCGGATCACCATATAGAGGTCACTATGCCGCCTGCACTTTCCTGGAATCGCGGGTACGCTCAAAAAGGGAATACATCACGGGAATCAGCACCAGGGTAATAAGGGTAGAGCTCAGCAATCCGCCGATTACCACACGGGCAAGGGGCGCCTGAGCTTCACCGCCTTCGCCCATACCGATGGAAAGCGGAAGAAGTCCCAATACGGTAGTCAGCGTCGTCATAAGTATCGGTCGCAGGCGCCTGGATCCGGCAATTCTGACAGCTTCCACTACCGGAAGATTCTGATTACGGCGCAGTTGGTTGGTGGAGTTGACTAACAGGATTGCGTTGTTCACGATAATTCCCGCAAGCATGATACAGCCGATGAATGCCTGCATGCTGAAGATCGTGCCGGTGAGAATCATTGTGACGGCAATACCGATGACGCCCATCGGGATCGCAAACAGCACAACCAGGGGGTCCTTGAAAGATTCAAACTGCCCCGCCATGACCATATACACCAGAATAATAGCCAGGATAAGCCCAACCAGCAATTCCCTGAAAGACTTCTGCTGTTCCTCATAATCACCGCCGAAGAGAATTGAAAAATCTTTGGATACCGGTATATTCCGCAGTTCTTTTCGAATATCCCCGATAATCGATCCCATATCTCTTCCGGTAAAGTTCGCCTCAATCGTTATAATGCGCTCCTGGTCTTTTCGCTCGATACGGACCGGCCCTTCCCGGTTACTTATCGTGACAACATTGCGCAAAATTACCGGTTCACCGAGGTTGTTAATAACCGTCAGATCGAGCAACTCGCTCATATCCTTACGGTCTTCTTCACTGAGCCTGACCAGGATGCGGTACTGTTTCCCGCCTTCACGATAATATGATGCCAGAGTGCCGCCGACAGCTGTTTGTAAAGCATCACCGATCCGTGACACTCCCAATCCGAGGTCGGCGGCTTTCTGCCGGTCGATGTGCAGTATCTGTTCAGGACTCCCTTCTTCACGGCTGATCTTGGTATCGGTAATGCCGGGTACTTTCTCTATTGCCTCATTAACGCGCCGAGTAAGCTGGTATGCGGTTTTCAAATCGTATCCGCGGACCTCTACATCGACGCTGTTTGCCGATGACGTTCCCATGCGTAAAAGGAACAGCCCCTGACCGGCGCGGGTGCGGATAGTCACCCCCGGCAGGCCGCTCAGCGCCCTGCGCAAATCGTTGGCAATCTGTTCGCTGCTCCGTTTGCGGCTGTTTCGGGAAACAAGGCCGACACGTATCTCAGCAGTATGTCCGCCCGCAGAATGATAGCCGCCGCCGCCGATACGGGATAACATGGATTTCATTTCAGGCACCTGCGTCCGCACAATCTCTTCCACCATGCGCGTGGCCTGGTCGGTGATGGACAGTTTCGTGCCGACAGCCATTTCCATATCGACCCGAACTTCACCTTCATCAGCAGCAGGCATTAATTCAACACCGATAAACCGTATAAGAATTACGGAAATAATGAATAATCCGATGGCTGAGAACAATACCGTTTTTTTATGTCCCAGGGCCCACTCCAGCAATCGGGAATAATGCCGCTCGACCTGCCGGAATGCATCTTCACTATATGAGTAAACGCGATGTAATCTATTTTCATTTTTATAATGCTCCGATGATTGAACGCGCAGGAAACGTGATGAAAGCATCGGAATGAGCGTCAGAGCTACGATAAATGAACAGAGTAATGCGAAACTTACAACATATGCCATTTGTTTAAACATTATTCCCGACATACCACGGATAAATACCACCGGGAAGAACACGACCAGTGTCGTCAGGGTACTGGCGAGTATCGCGGACCATACCTCACTCGTACCATCCAGCGCACTCCGACTGTATGAGGCGCCGCTTTCATGGTGACGGTAAATGTTTTCCAGAACCACAATGGCATTGTCCAATAACATCCCGATTCCCAGAGCCAGACCGCCGAAGGTAATGATGTTTAAGGTAAACCCGCCGAAATACATCAGTCCGAATGTCGCAACGACTGAAATCGGAATAGCGGTAGCAATAATGAGCGTGCTGGAAATGTTACGGAGAAATAGAAAAAGAATAAAGACAGCCAATAGCCCGCCAACCAAAGCGGATCTCCCGATATTGCGAATGGACTGGTTAATGTATACGGAGGTGTCAAGCAATGGGATTAATGCTATCTGCGGGATATCGCGATTAATCCGTTTCATTTCCGCCCGCACGCCGTCCGCCACTTGAACAGTATTGGCGCCGGATTGTTTGTTTATCGAAATACGGAGTCCCGGTTTTCCATTAATACGCACAAACTGGCGTTCTTCCTCCCACGCATCGCGCACATCAGCCACATCTTTAATCTTGATGGGCGCATCGTTACGGATGGCGATCACGGTATTGCCGATCTCATCAAGCGAGAGGTATTCTCCCTGGGTACGTACCAGGATATCGAGATTGCCTTTTTCGTACAATCCCGCGGGGACGTTACGATTCTCGTTGCGTAAAGCTGCAAGCAGCATATCGGTGGATATCCCCAGCGCTTTTAACTGATCAGCATGCACATCGACATGAATCTCCCGGCTCAATCCTCCCCTAATATCAACCGCTGCCACTCCCGGCACCCTTTCCAGCCGGTACTTTACCTGATCTTCAACCATGCGACGCAAATCCAGTGGATTCAGATCGCTGGAAATACCGATAAAAAGTATCGGAAAAGCGGACAGATCGAATTTACGAATCATAGGGCGGGCTATGTCTTCTGGCAACCGTGACAGCACACGATCAATGCGGTCGCGAATATCATTTGCCGCCACATCCAGATCGGTTCCCCAGCTGAATGCCACACGAACCTGACTCCTGCCTTCAGTTGACGAGGAGGTGATCTCTTCCACCCCCTGCACAGCCGCAAGCGCTTCCTCAATAGGGCGTGTAACCGACTCTTCAATTTCCTGTGGTCCGACATTCTCATAATCGGCGACGACCGAGATTGTCGGATAGGTGATTTCAGGCATCAGGTCAATGGCCAGACGGCCGAATGAAACCAATCCAAGGATAATGACAACGAGGAAAATAATAGCGGTGAGGATTGGTCGATGAACGGGTCCGGATGCAATATTCACTGCTTTTTTTCCTTGTCTTTCACCGCACTTGCTCTGTCCGGTATGTCCGTTGATCCTTTCGGGAGAATAACAGGGCTTCCATCATCCAGCAGATGCTGTCCCAGGGTTACCAGAAGACCGGTAAGCTGCGGCGAAAGTATTTCGGTATAACTCGGGGTCACAATCCCGGTTGTTACCGGGAAAAAACGGGCAACATGCTCATCACCCGACACGATAAAAACGCCAATTACCCCTTTATTATTTACAATTGCTTTACTCGGTACCTTCTGTGCCGTTTCTTTTTCGGCGATAACCACTTCAATCCGGACAAACATACCCGGTTTAAGGAATAATGAATCGTTGGCGATTTCCACTTCCATCCGTGCCAGGCGTGAATTTTCCTGCAGCATCGGAGCAACCCGGGAAACAATGCCTGTAAAGCGCTGCGAGGGAAAAGCATCGACCGTCACCGTGGCCTGTTGCCCGGTTGTAATGTACGCGTAATCACGCTCAACGATAAACGTTTTAACGATAACGGAATCAATACCGATGACGGATACTACCGGGGAATTGGGTGCAAGCAACGCTCCTTCATCCGCAAACCGCTCGCCGATAAACCCCTTTTTTGAAGCAGTCAATCGTGTGTAACTCAGCCGTATCCGAGCCGCATTAAGTGCAGCCTGCCGCTGCTCAACCTGAGCCTTCGCCAGTTGATAACGGGACTCCTGGGCGGAATAATTCGACACCGCAGCATCAAGCTCGGAAGGAGAGGCAATACCCTTGGCCTGAAGTGATTCCTCCCGTTGTTTTTCCTGTTTGGCCTGCTCAAACAGAATGCGTGATTCGGTACGAGATGCTTCAGCTATTTTCAGATTGGCATCCGCTTCAATTACCCCCTGCTGGTATTCAGCATCGTCAATGCGGGCAATAATTTCACCGGCGTTAACCCAGTCGCCGATACGCTTGGTGATGGCAACAATCCGGCCGGATACTTTCGGCGCAATAATGTACAGGTATTTTGGATTTATAGTCCCGGTCAACGACCGTATTTCGGAAAGAGGACCGAAACGCACGCTATCAACTTCCACGGCTACCGGCGGCCGTTTAGGCCGGGCAGTATTTTTATTCTTACTGAAAAAAATGAGCGCACCGACACGCCAGACAAGCAGCAGTACGAATAGCAGACCTATGCTGAGTAAAATTTTTTTCTTCATTATCGGGGAATCCTGTTCAAGATGAAAATTAGTATCCCGATGGATAAAATACAAGAATCGAAAATAACTGTCGCACGGATGGATTACTCACTGTAGCCGGTTACTCAATGAAAATGACGTTCAGCTTGCCAAGCATGGAGTATATTCCTATTTGTGTAATACAGGTCCATTTCGGATGCGGGAGTCATGAACGATGAAAGTTACCTTCTTCACACGGCCCCAAACGGCAGCAGTCCTCTCTTCTATTTCAATTCTTCTTCTTGGGTATTTTGATTACGTCAGCGGCTGGGAATTCGGATTTTTTGTCTTCTATTTTCTGCCGATCATTTATACGGCATGGTACTGCCGGCTGAAATCATCGGTGATTATATCGGTCCTTTCCGCGGCGGTATGGTTTTTTGCGGATTATTCACTCCAGCCTCACTATTCATCACAATTTTTTTCGCTCTGGAATTCAATGATACGTCTCTGTGTATTCCTGCTGATTGTTTTCTCTATCGATAAAATCAAAAAGGGTGTTACTGCCGAACGAAAGATATCAGACGACCTCCGGACGGCGCTTACCCAGATAAAAACACTGCGCGGACTTATTCCCATCTGCGCCTCCTGCAAAAAAATCCGCAACGATCAGGGGTACTGGGAGCAGATTGAAAAGTACATCACCGAGCATTCCGAAGCTGATTTCACGCATGGTCTCTGTGAAACATGTGCGCGGAAACTTTACCCTGAGGCTTTCGGGGAAGAGGAAACATCGGAAGGATAAGCGCGGTGTACGGGGACTGATATGACGAAAGATACCGGAACGGTCTTCGGGGACTTGAATGAGTTTCTTGACAAATTTCATGCACGATCTTTTCAACGGCAGGCAACGGTAGGTAAGTAGTGCTTTGCCCTGCCTGAACCACTTCACTTTGGCCACAAATAGACAAGGTATCCTCCATACACTCCCATAAGGGCGATGCCTTCGATCCGGCTGAGTCTAAATCCGGTCCGCATGAAGGGAAGCAGGCAGGCGGCGGTTCCGACCATAAATACCAGATCGACAATGCCGACGCCCTTCGCCTTGAGCGGCGTCAGAATTCCGGAAATTCCCAGAATCGCCAGTATGTTGAAAATGTTGGAACCGACGATGTTTCCTAATGCAATATCGACCTCTTTTCTGATTGCCGCGACCGACGATGTGGCAAGTTCGGGGAGACTCGTTCCGGCCGCCACGATAGTCAAACCGATGACCGCCTCTGATATATGCAGCAGTTTCGCCAGATCGATGGCACCTTTGACGAACAGGCGGGAACCGAAAACCAGGATCCCCAGGCCGGAGATGATAAGAAAAAGGTCAAAGGGAACTGTGCCTTTCGGCTGGACAGGCGCCTCCGTGGTTTGCGAAACCGCCAAACCGTGAACGCATTTTTTCCCCGAGTAGATCGATCCGCCGGTATACGCGATTATCCCGCAAAAAAGAAACACGCCTTCGACACGGGTGATGGCACTGTCCAGAAGTAATATCAGGAACAGCAGTGAAACGCCGACCATTATCGGCGTGTCGATACGTAAAACCTGCACGCTTACCTTCAGCGGCCGGACCAAAGCGGAAATACCGAGAATGATTGCAATGTTGAATATATTCGACCCGACAATGTTTCCGATCGCGATATCACCAAGGCCGTCGAACCCTGCTTTGACGCTCACTACCAGTTCGGGAGTGCTCGTTCCGAAGGCAACAATAGTCAGACCGACCGTCAGTGCCGATACACCGGAACGAAGCGCCAGGTTGGCGCTGCCCCTGACCAGAAATTCGGCGCCGAAGTAAAGAAGCATTACTCCGGCAATAAGAAAAAATAGTGTCAGTCCCATGTAACACCTTTCCGTTTCCATCAATTTGCTGAACAGGGCATGTTATTCAGGGTTCTTCTCCTTCTTCACCATACCCCCGTCAGAATCATCTTGACCGCATCGGAGAAGCGGAGCGGTTGCCCAATCTCGACCGCTCCCTTGACGAAAAAACGGGTTGCCTGGCGTTGACCCCTCCTTCATGTGTAATGGTACCGGTACTTGATGGCAGAATAGTCCAAGTCGGCAAAGTCAGATAAGGTTTCCTTTCACGCAGCCTTTTTTCTCTGCAGCAACGGCTTATATGGATGAGCAAGACAGTAATGGTGAGAAATGATGTTCTTCCAGAACCCGGTTTCTTTTTCGGCGGCCGAGATGCTGTCGGTAATCGGGTCGTTTTTATCTCTCTTGAAAATAATCCATAGCATGAGCCCGATGGTATAGTGGTCCTGGCTCGACAGGATATTAGAAAGGATACGATGCGAAAAGTCGTCGAGTTGATGCGGATCGTCGATCACTACCGCCATGGGCATGCCGAGCGCAAGAAAGGAGTCTTTGACGTTTTTCATGAAAATGTCGCTTTCGGGCTTGAGTGCCTGAATGGTACCAATGTGGTCGGAAATGCTCTTGCGTATGCTTTCGTCCCTTACCAGGTGCTTGTTATGGAAAAAAGTAAAGGCCGCCCAGCCGGCCAGAATGCCTGCCGCGGCAGTCACCATGAAGACCCGGTCGGCGGCAATACCGTTAAGAAACTGCTTGAACGAGGCTGATGATACCGGCTCCGAAGCGATCAACGAGCGAATCGTACCGGCAATTCCGATACTTAATAGAAGTATGGTGATAAGGGCAGTAATGAATGTCAAAAGAGAAGAAGGAATGACGCCTGCCTTTTTTGCGGCCGCAATAACGCTCAACGGCCGGAGATGCCGGAAAATGGCAGGTTGTACGTTATTGTCGTCGTGCGCACCTAAACCGATTACATTCCAATGGATTACCGCTTTGGAGAGAACCGTTTCCACGGTTTCGCTAAGAGTATGGGGATCGGTATCATGATCACAGTCTATTACTAAAACCGTATGGTGCAGGGAAAACGGGTCGGTTGTGTCTCCTTTTTTCATGGCCAGCAGGGTGAGTTCACCGGAGAGCGTCACCGGCCGGCCGTTTTCTTCGAGATAAATATCCCTCGAAGCTTCGTTTTCTTCTTTGCCGATCGAACCTATTGTCATCGTAAACATATTTTCTCCTTCAGGCGTATAGCCGAAACTGTCATGTTTCGTGATGATGCTTTCTGATGCATTACATCACTGTTGTATAATAACCGGCTAATTGATAAAAAAGCGGCTGTTTTCCGCCGCCGATCCCACAGCTGAAAGAGTGCTAAACGCGAAGCGGGAAAAGAGCGGGGAGGGTAAATTGAAAACCGGCAGAGTGACAGGCCTGAAAAAGATATTTCTTCATGATCACGTCGGTTCTTGATGAAAAACAACGAATCGATATTGGCGCAGGTTTAAAGGAAGACAATCCGGTTACCTGCCTGGGTAAGACAAGTGAGGATGATCCATCGGCGGAAAAGCCGGTATATTGGACCGATGTGCCGTTTTCATTTTCAGGACCCCGGGGCATTCCGGACGAATCGGCGTTATGAATGGCGGTGAGACACTGTTCCCGGGATGAAATCTGGACAGGAGACGATATAACGGATGTGCCTGAAACTAGCAGTACGCCGCAAACAAGGAGAAAAATAAATTCTTTCATAGATGCCCCGCCTCCCGACGGGAGGAAGCCTTACTCTTGTAACTATATACTTCGTTTAACCGGGCGGCAATATTGCTGGGGGGGGGGGCCTGAGCCGCAGCAGTAAATACCTCCATACATCTTCAAAAAGCAGGCTTCCGTCTTCTTTCTTCGGGGTATCGTAATCGACGACGACGGCGTTATGAAACGGAGTCTCGCTTGGCCGTTCACGGGAAGGGCGTGCATCGGAAATAAGCGCCTGAGCATGTTTAAAAGGGTAACCGATTGTATCGACATTGACCAGCGGATTTGTCACGGTCAGATTCAGTGCACGCCATGCTTTTAATTGGAGCGAAAGCGGAAATGCGCGGTCGCGCATATGCCCCATCGCAGAATACCGTGACGGCGGCGTCAGGCCCTTAGCAGACAGCCAGGGCGCCGGCTTGTCGTAGGTGCTGCAGTAATCGACGCTGGAAAACATTACAACCCCCGCGGTCGCCCGTTTTTTACCGATGAAGGCGGCGTGTCCTCCCCCTTGTGAATGACCGGCGACGATGATGCGGCTCCATGCGGGCAGATGTTTTTTATCAAGGTAGATATTCCATCCGTCATGGGGAAAATACTCGATACAATAGTCGAGCAGCTTCACGAGCCGGCTCTGGATGCAGTTGATAGAATCGACCTGTATTTTATCTGAAAGATCGGTTCCCCAGATGATTTCCGTGCGCATATTCTGATGACAGGTAAGACTGTTTTCATCGGTACAGGTAAAATTGACCGAAATGGCGTTCGGGTATGAAAGGTTGACTGCATGAAAACCGTTTATTGCCGCCAGCCGGGCGATGCCGCAGTAGGCGTCGGGTGAATTACCGGTGCCGGGCAGGAAGAGAAAAAGAGCGTTTCGTTTCTTGCCATCCCGCTGAACGGCGATAAAATGGGGCGGCTGCCCCCCGGCGAGACGTTCATCGGTTCTTCGCGGGGTGATGAAATGGGTGATTTCCTGAGAGCAGGCGGGTGTGAAGGAGATGAATAGGGTATACAGGAATGGACATGCCAGGATGTACCCACGGTTTTGCGGCGGAATTTCAGTATGTTTTTTCATGGAGCAGTACTTATGTAAAAATAAATTTCTCCCATTCAAACAGTTGTGACTTTTTACGGCCGCAGTAACATACGAAATCGGTGAATGGATATACGAAAACGTTATTCAAATGGGGAAAGATGGTCAATATTGTGCCGCCGCCGTAGAGTCGGAAACAGGCGAGAGCCATTTTTCGCGGCTTGTGTCCATAGCACGCAACTCACTTATTGTCACGAAAATGAATCCTTCACGTGAAAGGGCTTCGATGATTGCGGGCAGTGCTTCAATGGTGTTTGCCATCCCTTTATCTCTTCCCGTATTCAATCGGTCGTGAAGCAGAATGATAGATCCTGGCCTTATTTTTCGAAGTACATTTTCGACGATGCGATCACGCGGAACATGGAGCCAGTCCTGGGAGTCGATGGTCCAGAGGACCACTTCGTAACCGTTTGCACGGCACTCACGGATCATCCACGGCGTGCGCCATCCCCGGGGAGGGCGGAAGCCGATTGACGTGACGCCAGTCAGGTTACGGATGATCGTTTCCGTAGCATCGATTTCCTTCTTCAGCGCACGGGACGATTCAATCGCGAGTTTTAATGCATGGCTGTAAGAATGGTTCCCGATCTCATGCCCTTCCTGAACGATCCTTTTAATCAGTTCCGGACGCTCCTGCGCATTTTTCCCGATCACGAAGAAGGTCGCCTTGACGTTGTGCTTTCTGAGGATGTCGAGCACCGGAGCGGTACTCGCACCCGGTCCGTCGTCGAACGTCAGCGCGACCGCCTTGACATTGGGTCCTTTCGCCAGAACGGTACCCATCATCTGGTTCAACGGGAGTTCCACGAGCCATCCGGCGAAGAAGATGAAAAAGAGCGTCATCGCGAACGGCACCATCCACCCTCCCGGAAAGCCCGCGGGTCTCAACGACCGGAAATCGGGAAAGGAGCGGAACAGCGGGCGGTTAAGTAACAACAGGCAGAAGTCGTTGACATAATACATTACCACCGTCTTCCAGAAGGC
>JAFGIW010000036.1 GCA_016929415.1 Chitinispirillaceae bacterium
AAAAAGATGAAAATGAGTGATAACAAGCTGATTTTCGAAGATATCAAGAAACCCTATTCACTGATATCAGCGTTTTCAGGGCGGTTTCGAGAAAGTGCGACAAGGGGGAAATAACATGAAGATTCATGTCGGCAGGGGGTTATACAACATATTGCCGCCAAAGAGAACGCGCCGGGAAGATTGATGAATTATTGACTCATACATAAAAAAAGGAAATATAAAATGAAAGCTGAAATCACTGTTCGAAAACTTCATGAGGATGATAAATATACGGATGATTATAATGGCGATCCGGTTGAATGTTTGGATATCGTTGAACGATTAAGAATAGAATCGGGAAAATTTATCTATGAATATCCAGCCGCATTTCGAAGAGTTGTTAAAATTATTAGAAGAAAACCAAGTTGAATATGTAGTAGTAGGAGGATATGCCGTAGCATTTTACGGATACCCTCGATTCACAAGAAATACGGAGAGATAAAGATTAATTTTATAGGAATTGAAGAATTGATAAAAAACAAAGAATCTTCCGGAAGGGAGCAAGATATAATAGATGCAAAAAAACTAAAAAATAGAAAAAACAAAAATTGATTACTATAGAATAGTATTTTATTACCTAAGTTGAGCGCAAAGAAGTCTGCAAAGCAGCGTTTTAATCGTTCAAATTAGGTATTAATTAAAAAATATATGGAGGTGGGGTATGTGCCGGCGAACAGTTTTTTGTTTTTTTATTTTAATCGGGTTGACGATCAATGTTCAAACGGTTAATGCCGATATAAGCGGTAAGGTTTCAAACCAGGCGGGGAAAGGAATAGCTGATGCAATCTGTACACTTGTGGTTAAAGGAACGAAGGCCACGACCGGATCGGACGGTTCCTATGCACTCGCCACAACAGGTGTTACAAAATTTCGTTTATTACAACCGCAAAGCACGGCCATAACCCTGAACGGGGACTTTATAGATTTCAGCCTGTCCGATCCGTCTCCGGTGAAGGTCGAAATTTTTGACCTGAAAGGCACACTTCTGAAAAGAGAGTTGTTGCAGGATGCCCAAACAGGATTCTACCGGTTCAATATTGCGGAAAACTTCCGTACCACGAAACTCCTTGTTATCCGCGCTTCAATAGGCCGGGATGTGATGACGTTCCGCTACCTTCCGCTAGTTAACGGTATGGCAAACTCCTCTGTTGAAAGTTCCGTAACGGTCAACGGTAAACTGGCGAAAATAACGGCTGTTATTGATACGCTTAAAGTCACTGCCGACAATTACACGGCAAAGGCGCTGGTAATCACTTCCTACGATACCACGGTCAATATTACTCTCGACACCGCTGGTGGAAGTCCCGTGACGGTGCGGCTCGATCAGACCGGGCAGACCATCGAGGGGTTCGGTATAAACAATAATTGGAAGCCTTTAGATAACACTGCGATAAAGGCGCTTTTCGACTCGACCACGGGGCTCGGCCTGTCCGTACTGCGTATCGGAATGCAGAGCGACGGTAACCTGACAAGCAGTAACAACTGGAATGAAATCAAGAACGCGAAAGCGGCCGGCTGTAAATACGTCATCGGAACGCTCTGGAGCCCGCCTGCCGGCTGGAAGTCCGGCCAGAACGGCGGGCCCAATTCCGAGAACGGCGGCGGACACCTGAAAAAGGAGTATTACGATCAGTGGGCGAGCAGGATCGCCGCGTTCCCGGCCAAGGTGAAGCAGGGCAGCGGCGTCGATCTATACGCCATGTCGCCGCAGAACGAGCCTGATTTCGCGTCGTGCGGCAATAACGAGCCGTGCAGCGGCGATTACGGGACCACGCTCTTTACGGCCGAGGAGATGGTGGAGTTAATCAAGGCGGTAGGACCGAAGCTCCATGCCGCGGGATGCAAGGTAATAGCGCCTGAAGCATCGGAATGGATCCATAACTGGAGCGACTCGTCGGCCTGCTGCACGGAGAACAGTAACCTGCCCAGTTCAGACCCGCTGGAGTGCAATTGTTTTCCGGGGAAAACAACCCCATGCAAATGCGCCCCGGGGGAAGGATATGACTACGGCCATTACCTGTATAAGGACAAGACGGCGTGGGCCCAGCTCGACATCATGGGGGTGCACCAGTACGACACCCAGATCGCGAAACCGTGGCCGGACGACGTTCCCGACAGGAAACCCGTCTGGCAGACTGAAATGTGCGGTACGAAGTGGTGGCCGGAACAGGGGCCGAGCAGCGACATCAACAACGGCGTCGCGGTCGCGGGATGGATTCACAACGCGCTCACCGTCGGCGAGGCGAATGTCTGGTGCTGGTGGTGGTGGAAGGCGTCAAGCCCCGGCAACTCGGGCTTGCTGGCCTCGGACGGATCGGATACCAAACGCCACTACACATTCGGTAATTTCAGCAGGTTCGTACGGCCGGGCTTCACGCGGGTGGAGATAACGGGAGCTGTTCACGAGGATGTCCTTCTTTCAGCCTACAAGGGCTCGGGCGACAGATTAGTCGTTGTGGCCATCAATAAAGGCTCCGCATCTGCCACCGTGCCGATTGTCATTGCGGGCGGAACGGCGCCGGCCTCGCTGACGCCGTGGGTGACGTCGGCGAACGACGACCTTAAGTCCAAGACCGCGGTCGCGGTGAGCGGCGGCACTTTCACTGCTGAGCTCGCCGGCAAGACCGTTACGACGTTCGTCGGCAAGTAGCCTCGAACCGGCCTTGACCGGCTCGCACAAAAACCGAACCAAGGAGGAAGGAGGCCGGATGGCCCCCGCGGCCGTTTATGGAGATGTACGATGCCCGGCATGGGCGGTCTTAAATTGACAGGAAGTTGAATTACAATGAAATTTTACCTTTTTACAAAAAAAACGGAAACCGGCGACTCACGGAGATGTAAGTATATAGTATTTGCCCTTGTAATTTTAACGAAGATGGTCAATGCCGATGATATAGATATAACGGGAAGAATTATAAATTACAAAGCGGAACCCGTATCCGGTGTACATGTTTTGCTCAAGAATGCGGGTGTTGAGGCGGAATCCGATATAAATGGTAATTTTTCCCTTACAGGAACAATGCATACACTTTATACACCTCAGACTATCCATAACGTTAAACCGTATTTAAAGGGAAACAACTTATATTTAAACCTTCCGCAGCAATCAAAACAGGTACGTGTTGAACTCTTTAATCTTAGCGGTAGAATCATACGGACTATTTTAAATGCCGTATACAGGCCCGGCGCATATACAATAAACATCTCACCTTACCTGTCGGGAATAGGAAGAACGATGTATATACTGCGCGTTCAAATAGGTAATAGTGTCAGTTATTTGAAAGTGCTTAATATGGGTCAATCAATCAGCAGCAGCAATACTATGACAAGATCCGTAACCCGACACGTAAATTTAAGAAAAAACAAGGCTGTCGATGATACAGTAATCGTGTCGAAAGCAAGCTTTAAAACACATATACGCACAATAAATACATACGTTGACTCGCTGGGCGATATAATGCTTTTTGAGGATTCGATCAAAGTGCCGCCCTTTACCGTTGTTTTGGACAGCAGCGTATTAAATAAAGCGGTGTCGGTTTCCCGAAATGATTCCGTCATTACCATCAATACCGGTTCTTTAAATAATGGCGTATCTTTTGATACGTTGGAAATAGGCGATATCCTGGTTTGTCCGATATCAAAGAGCACGCCGTCCGGCTTTCTTGGAAAAATCGAGAATATTGAGACGAACGGCGGCGAAATAATTTTAACAACCAGAAAAGCCGATTTGGCGGAAGCTATTGAATTCGGGTGTATAGACACTATCTTGACTTTTGAGGTTGACGAGAGCAGGCTGGAGGGCGCATCGTTGAAGAAAAAGAAGCAAGGCGTTATCGGCAACGTTTCATGGAGCGATATGATTACCGTAGAATTTGAAGACTACATACTTTTCGACCTGGACGGGGATGAGAAGAATACCACGAACGACCAGGTAAAAGCCACGTTTACAATTACGCTTAAGCCTGAAATTATCCTGCAACAACGAATTGATAATTTTCTACGCACCAATTTTCTCCTTTATGCCGACATGTCCGAAGATCTAATGTTACGTATCGAGGGCGAATATCATAACGACCTTGATATACCGGAACGAGTGCTTAAAACCATCCCTTTTAAGCCGCTTTTATTTACTATTTTTGGATGGTTCCCCGTTGTAATTACTTCAAAGCTGCAAATCATGATAGGACTTGACGGGCACCTTGATGTCGTTTTCTCGGCGGAAGCATCGTTACATTCACAGCAGAATGTGGGATTGAATTTAAGTAATGGCGCATTCGAAATAATCGGCGATTACAATGATCCCTCGAAAACGGGAAATTCCGTTGAACCGAAATTTGATGCCGCGGCGGGAGTTGACGTTGAATTAAGAGCCTATCTGAAATGCGCGCTTGAGGCCCTGTTGTATGGAACATTCGGGGGCGAAGTAAATGTAAAAGGATATTTAAAGGGAACTGCACATGCCGGTATGGAAATTGAAAACAGGGATATTACGCCGGATATCAATCCATGGTGGCAATTATTCTGGGGCATTGAATGTCAGGCGGCATGGATAAATAATCTGGCGGCAAATCCAAAATCGGATTACAAGACATTGCTTCTATATGATCGACTCTTTTTACAATCGGCCCCTTTTGGATTGGAGGCAGACTATTCGAATGATAATGTAGTGCTGCAGTGGCCGGCATATAAAGGCGCCGATCATTATTGCGTGTATTATGCAAAATCACCTCAAGTTAATAACTGGAATTATAATGATTTGGAAGAGGGGAAGAAGATAATCCATGATGGCGGCACTAATCTCACGATCGGCAGCTTGAATGATTATGAACGGTATTGGTTTGCAATAAGCGCAGTTTCGATGGATAAAAGTGAGGTGGAATCATTCTCGTGCAAGCCTGTTTCAGCAATGAAAACGTTGGATTTCGCCGCATATCCCAATGAAGGCCAAGCACCGCTTGAGGTATCATTTCAATTACTGAATACCGATTTAAATTCCATAGAATGTTTATGGGACTTCGGTGACGGAGCCGGCGGCGATGAGAAAAAACCGGTTCATATTTATTATCAGACGGGTAATTATACCGTCAGTGTGACGGTGACAGAGAACGGCAGCCCTGTAATTTTAAAAAAGGATAATTATATTACCGTTACCCCTGCGCAACCACCCAAATTTAAAATAACATGGAGTAAAACAAGCGGGACGGCGCCGCTCAACGTCTCTTTTAACACGACGATTTTACCTGAAAGCGGTCACATTGAACGCTGGGTATGGGATTTCGGCGATGGGGATATTAGTTTTTTAAAAAATCCTATTACTATTTATGAAAAAAAGGGGACATATAACATACAATGCGTTGGAGAAGGTCCGGGAGGAGAAGGTGTTGCAACCGCGGAAAATGCAATTACGGTTGAAGGAAATTACATCGCGGAATCCAGAAAATTCTTTCAGGGATATGAAATCTCCGGAAACATCAGTAACGATAGAGTAAACGGCAGAAATGCTATTATTCTCGACTATGATACATTGTTTTCGAATGTCGACGGTTATTTTGAAGTTAAAATGAGCGATATGGAATCATTCAATGAATGTACGGGTAAATTTTTTCTGGATATATCGAGAGATAAATCCGTATGGGAGCCATTATGGGTGCCGTATCCGGATGCGGTAGCGAGCAGCTTTATAACTTATACCGGAAGTGTATATAATGAAGACCGGCAGTTTAGATATATTGCCGCATCCAGCGACAATTGTAAAATGGAACTTTTTAACCATACCGTATTTGCAAAACCGAAGGCTTTTTTTATTTCATCCGTATCGGAATGCACGACAGGTGATACAGTCACATTCGATGCGACATCCTCTGATAGTCTTAATCAGCCGTTGATAGATTTTCAATGGGATTTCGGTGACGGATCGGTAGGACGCGGGGAAATCGCGAAACATGTATATCACGTTCCCGAAATATACTATATAACGCTTTTTATCACTGATAACGTTGGCGCGAATGACCATACGAAGGATACTGTAATTGTAAAGTAATGCATTTTTGGGTTATGGGTGTATATTTAAAACCCGTCCTCCCCGCTCTCCTCACACCATCCGCACCTTCAAACCTTCTGCGCGCAGGTACTCCTTGATCTCCCGTATCGTGTACTCCCCGAAGTGAAGGATCGAGGCGATGAGCGCGGCGTCGGCGCGTCCTTCGGTGAGGACGTCGTAGAGGTGCTGCGGGGCGCCGCCGCCGCCCGAGGCGATGACCGGGATGGAGACCGCTTCGGCGATCATGCGGGTAAGTCTGATTTCGTACCCCTCCCTGGTGCCGTCGGCGTCGATGGAGTTGACGACCAGTTCCCCGGCGCCGAGCGCTTCGCCCCTGCGCGCCCAGGCGATCGCGTCGAGCCCGGTGCGGGTGCGTCCGCCGTGGGTGACGATTTCGTATCCCGAGGGGGTCTGCGGCGACGCCGGGACCGCCAGGACATCCATGGAGAGCACCACCGCCTGGCTGCCGAGCGCCCGTGAGACCCGGGTAATGAGCGACTGATCGGCGACCGCGGCGGTATTGAGGTTGATTTTCTCGGCTCCGGCGAGGCGCACGCGCGTGCAATCTTCAACCGTGCGCAGCCCGCCGCCCACCGAAAAGGGGATGAAGATGCACGACGCCACCGCGCTCACCACGTCGATCATGATGTCGCGTTGGTCGCTCGATGCGGTGATGTCGTAAAAGACAAGTTCGTCGATGCCCGCTTCGTAGTAGTTCCGCGCGGTGGAAACCGGGTCGCCGATGTCGCGCGTATCGACGAACCTGACGCTTTTCGCCAGTCTGCCGTCCCGTACGTCGAGGCAGGAGACGATCCGTTTGCTCAGCATGACGCGCCGTCCCAGGAGGCGAAGGCGGAAAGCAGCCGCAAACCCGCCTGTCCGCTCTTCTCCGGGTGGAACTGCGTCGCGACCAGGTTGCCGCGTCCGATGACCGCCGGAAAAGTTATTCCGTAGTCACACAGGGCGAAAACATCGGTTTTCTCCCGCGGCTGCGGATAGAACGAATGGACAAAGTAGAACTCGTCGCCGTCGGCGATGCCGCAGAGTACCGGATGCGGCCTTTGCATGATGATTGAATTCCAGCCCATGTGCGGGATCTTGAGCGCCGGATCGGAAAGAGCGAACTTCGGGCAGGTTCCGGCGATGAGGTCGAGGCAGGGGAGGTCGGTCTCTTCCGAGGAGGAGAGGATGACCTGAGTGCCGAGGCAGATGCCCAGAATCGGCGTTCCTTTATTGAAGGCCTCCTTCAATGCCGCATCGAGTGCCCGCTCGCGCAGGACCTTCATTGCGAATCCGGCGTGACCGACACCGGGAAAAATGATCTTTTCGGCATTGAGCACTTTGTGCGGATCGGGTGATATCGCACAGGGAATCGACAGGTAATCGAGGGCCCGTTTGACTGATGTGAGGTTACCCGCGTTGTAGTCGACGATGACGATCATAAAACACCTTTTTCCGATAGCGAAAAATACGTTTTGCTCCGCGATAGTGCGGCGATAAACCGGCAATATTGGCGACCGGGCGGTTATTCATGGAAATCGGGGCAGTCGGGGGTTATTTTTAGGAGTCAGGAGTCAGAAGGGAATGCATCCGCTTCCCTGACCCCGGACTCATCACTTCTTATCCTAAAAGACCGGTAGTGCCGATGTACGATCCTTCATCAAAAATTTTCACGCTCCCGATAACCGTCGAATTTGAGGACATCGATTCGTACCGCATCGTCCACAACACGCGGATCATCGACTATTTCGAGCGGGCGCGGGTCCATTTTCTTGCTGATACGATCGGGCTCGACCTTTATCCGCAGGGGATGGGGATCGTGCTTTACAGCATAGATATCCGTTTTACGAAGGCCGCACGGCTGCTCGATACACTTCATGCGTCGGTGTATATCCTGTCGATGGACGAGTACCGGCTCAATCTCGGTTACAAACTGCTGCGCGGCAGGGAAGCGCTTGCCCGGGGAGGCGGTGGAATAGCGTTCATGGACACGGGGAGCGGCATGCTTATTCCCGCACCTGCGACGTATGTTGCGCAGATCAGACCATTCATCAGAGAAACCGCGGCGGCCCGTTTGAAATGATTTAATGTATCGGAGAAACCGTCTATTATGAATTCAGCCCGGGTCAGAGAGTATGATTATTACCTTTTCGATGCCGACGGCACCCTGTTCGACACGACCGACATGATCGTCCGTTGTTTCAAGAACACCGCGAAAGTCTACGGCCTGCCGCAGCCCGACCGGGAGGCGATACTGCGCCATGTGGGGTTGACACTCAGGAAACAGATGGAGTGTTATTTCGGGGAGCTTTCGGATGAGGCGTTCAACCGGTACCGGGACACGCATATGGCGTATCAACTTGAAATTTACAGGGAGCATCTGCGGCTCTGTCCGGGTGTGGCGGAAGCGCTGCACTGCCTGCACGAACGGGGCAAGCGGTGCGCGGTGGTGACGTCGCGGATGCTTCACACCCTGTCGATCTATCTCAAAGAGACGGGGATTGATGAGTACTTCAGCGCGCTGATCACCCCGGAGTGTACGAGCAGGCATAAGCCCGACCCGCAGCCGGTCCGGGAGGCGATCGCGCGCCTCGGCGGTGCGGTCGAACGGGCGTTGGTCGTCGGTGATTCGACCTATGATATCGAGTGCGGGAGCAGGGCGGGGGCCGATACCGCATTTGTGCTGTGGAGTTGCAACCCCGCCGAGTCGCTCGGCGCGACGCCCACGTATTTTTTTTCCGACATGCGCGACCTGTGCGTGTGGTAAAGGAGCAGGCATGAATACTCGTGGATTGCTGAAACTGTCCGTCGCCGTTGCGGCGCTTTTCGCCGCGTGCGACTTCAGGCCGCTCGATCACGATCTCGCGGATATGCAGTACCGGTTTGCGGCGGAGAACCTCGACGCCTATTTCATCTATCGCGACAGCATGCCGCCCGACCTTTACGCGTTTCCGACGCCGCAGGAGCTGTACCTGTCGGTGCATGATCAGTATACCGAATTCTACGGCAGCGAGGAGGCGAAGGCGCTGATGTCGCAACTGTCCACTACCCAGGGCGGCATCGGCATCTGGATGGATTCGGTGGCGAACGGGTACCTGATCAAAGCGGTGTTCGCCGGCTCCCCGGGTGAAAAGGCCGGCCTCAAGGCGCTCGATACCATCGTCAGGGTAGGGGATACACCTGTCGCCGCGATGGATGTATTGGCGTTGCAGAGCCTGCTTCAGGGGGATATCGGCATCGACGTGGTGCTGCGGGTGAAACGGGGCGGCAATTATCTGAACATTACCGTGACACGGGGCATCTTCACCTTTCCGAGCGTATTTACGGATACAATCGATTCGGCAATCGCCATGATCAGGATCGAGGGCTTTTACCAGTCGACAAGCGCTCCCGGCGGAACGGCGCAGGAGTTTGCCGAAGCGCTGGAAACAACGGCGTGGGCGGATCAGACGATCATCGATCTGCGCTCCAACGGCGGCGGATATATCGATCAGTGCCTGATCATCATCGGAGAGCTTGTCAAAGAGGGAACGCAGATTATTATTTACCGTCAACGCGGCATCGACGAAGCGACCGGCAGGTCCGCCGAGTATGTCGATACGATTTTCGCAGCGGGGCCCGGCGGCGCCAGGAACCGGGAGCTCTACATTCTCGTGGATGAGCGGACTGCCAGCGCCTCGGAAATCATGGTTTCCTGCCTGATGCAGCGCGAAGACGTTACGGTGATCGGCGATACGACTTACGGCAAGGGGTGCGGGCAGATATTGTGTGAAGACGGGCCGGGCGGTGTTCTGGCGAAGATCACCTGCATGACGCTGCATCCCGTTGGTGATGATCCGGTTGAATATAATCAAATCGGAATCGCCCCCGATGTCCTCATCGACAGTGTCGATGCTTACGACGTTGCCCTCGGCATGATCGGGGAGCGGGCGCCCGCAAAACGAAGGGCGGGCGGAGCACCCCGGCGGGGCGGCGTATGCGACGCACGGATAGGTGTGAAAGAACCATGGGGGCTTTTGCGGGAAGGTCGTCGATGATTTTCCGGAGCCGCGGCGGTGCATAGCTACAAACCGGTTGGATAGTAAACTATGGCATGAGGCCCACCTCCGGTATTTCCATCATGCAGGAGTCATGCGGTGTGGTAAAGGAGTTGCCATGAATATCAGACGGGTGCCGAAATTCCCGGTCATCGCCGCGATAATGATTGTTTCGGGGTGTAACGTAACGCCTTTTGAACATGACGGAAACGACCCGGTATACCGGTTCGCCGCCGCGAATCTTGATACGTTTTTCATTTACCGGAACCGGTTGCCGCGCCTCTACGCATTTGAGACGCCAGAAGCGTTGTACGGGGCGGTAAATGACCCGTATACCGATTTTTATAATAAGGAAAAAACCGATTCGATACTATTGCAGCAGTCCACCAAGCGGAGCGGAATCGGGATTGTCGTCGATTCGGCTGTAAACGGGTATCTGATAAGGGAGGTTATCGTCGGCGGGCCGGCTGAGCTTTACGGGCTGAAGCCGCTCGACACCATTGTCCGGGTGGATGAAATTCCGGTTGCGGGGATGCCGTATGAAGATTTTTTGAATCTTCTGCGGGGCGAGGTCAGGTCCGAGGTCGTGTTGTTCGTTAAACGCGGCGCCGATATAGTGGATGTCGCCGTGATACGCGAGGAATTCCTGCTTCCGAGCGTCGCGGTCGATTCAATCGGGGCGTCGGTTGCCATGATTGTCCTCAAAGGCTTTTATCCTCAGTCAAGCGCTCCCGGCGGAACGATGCAGGAGTTTGACGAAGCGCTTGAGAAAACGGCGTGGGCCGACCATATGATTCTCGATCTGCGATCCAATACCGGCGGCTACATTGCTCAGTGCATCGGCATCGTCAGCGAGCTGGTAGAGGAGAATACACCGATCATCTCCGTCCGTTATCGCGATGTCGATCCGGCGACCGGAATGCCGCGGGAGTTCGAGCAGACCTATAAGGCGTTCAATCCGGGCAGTGCCGCCAGTGCCGCCGGCCGTAGATTGTACATTCTTGTCGACAGTTCAACCGCGAGCGCATCCGAAATTCTCGTCTCCTGTCTGATGCAGCAGGAGGGGGTGACGGTAATCGGCGATACGACCTTCGGAAAAGCGTGCGGGCAGATACTGCTTGGCGATGAGCCGGACGGCGTCATGGCAAGGATCACCTTCATGACGATACTTCCCGTGGGGGAAAATGCGGTCAGTTACAACAAGGTGGGGATCGTACCCGACATTCTCGCCGGTACCGCCGATGCGTTCGATGTGGCATTGCATCTTATTGAGGAAACGATGCCGGCAAAGCACCGTATCGGCACGACTGCGGGGGGATATCGTCCCGGCAGGTGTGACGTGTCGGTTTATTCTGCGATACCGTCCGCTCTTTTTTCCCGTGGAGACAGGCAATGGTTGAACTGCGCGCAGTAGACAAGAGGTACGGCGCCGTGACGGCGCTGCGGAACGTATCGTTTACTATTGAAGAAGGTGAATTTTTCGCCCTGCTCGGCCCGAACGGCGCGGGAAAGACGACCGTCATACGGATTCTGCTCGATTTTACCCGTCCGACGGCCGGAAGCGCATGGATAAACGGCATCCCCTCAACCGACGCCCGGGCGCGAAGCATCATCGGCTATCTGCCGGAGAACATGCAACTGCCGCCCTACCAGAGCGGCCGCTCATTTCTTAAACGTCAGGCAGCGCTGGGAGGACTTACCGGGAGAGGGCGGGAACGGACGATCGATCGCCTGATCGACCTCGTCGGCATGCGTGAGAAGGCGCGCCGGCGCGCCGGAACCTATTCCAAGGGGATGCTGCAGCGTATCGGCCTCGCCGCGGCGCTGCTCGGTTCGCCGCGTGTCCTTATCCTCGATGAACCGACCACCGGCCTTGATCCGGTGGGTATCCGGGAATTCCGGCAGATTCTCGAGCGGATAAAACTCGACCGCGTGACCATGCTGCTCAACTCGCATATTCTTTCGGAAGTGGAAAAGCTCTGCTCCGCCGCGGCGATACTTGATAAAGGGAACATCGTCGTCAAGGATGCCGTCGCCGCGCTTGTGCGCGAGGGCGAAACGCTTGAGGATGCGTTCGTGAGAAACGTGGGGGTGCGGGGAGCGGTCTGAACTGCGGGCGATCATTGAGCGGTGTGGAACGGGCAGCCGCGGCTACCTGAACAGCGAGATTACTTTCGAGAACAATCCCTTCCTTTTTTGCGGATGCGTTGCTTCGGGCGGACGCCTGTCCGAGTCCGGATGGTGCCGCTTTTCGAATGACCGTCCGTTATGGGCATGAAGGGAGGGAATGCCGCCGTCAGCCGCTTTTCGCGTCGGGTGATTGCCCGATGCCGGGCGGCTGTCGGCTTCAGCCGGTAAAGGCTGCAGCCGTGTCTCACGATATGGCCGGTCGGTTATGCGGTCTGCGCTTCTCGAATGATCCCTATCTCTTCCTGATCTTCTTCCGCGGTCGCCTCTACTGCCGCCGCTTCCATAGCTGCGGTTGCCTGATCGTTCCGTCCGTGGCGTCCGTCCGCCTCCGTGTGAGCGCGGACCGGTAGAGCGGCCGGAATGACCGCCCGGGCGTTCCCTTCCCGGTGAGCGGCGTGCGCGACCGAATCTTTTTCCGGCGGTAGCGTCGGGCAGGTAGAGATCGTCTTCGGCGGTTGCCGACGGTATTTTCATTTTGATAAAAGCTTCTACCGGTGCGAGAAACTCCACGAGCGTTTCGCAGGCAAGAGTGATGGCGTAACCGCTTTTTCCCACGCGGGCGGTCCTGCCGATGCGGTGTACGTAGTTTTCGCAGTGCATGGGGATGTCATAATTGACGACCAGCTCCAGGTCTTCCACATGGAGGCCGCGGGCGGCCACGTCGGTGGCGACGAGGATCGGCAGTTCATTGTTTTTAAAACGGTCGATTCTCCGTTGCCGCTGCCGCTGCGCGAGATCGCCGGTGAGGTGCTCGGCATCGAATCCGTTACCGCGCAACCGTTCGGCCACTTCCTCGGCCACGTATTTCATATTGACGAATATAAGAGCGCGACCAGTGCCGTACCGTTTGAGAATACCGAGAAGGAGCGACATTTTCCGTGATGAACCGACATGGTACACCTGTTGATTGATAGTATCGACGGTGATGTTTTCCGACGCGATATGCACTTCGGCCGGATCGTTCATCGAGGCGGCGGCGAGCCGTTTGACGTCGGTGCTGAGTGTCGCGCTGAAGAGCATCGTCTGGCGCGCACCCTGATGCGGAAGCCGCCGCAGAATGGTCTGAACATCGTGTACGAAACCCATATCGAACATCCGGTCCGCTTCATCAATGACGACGTAGCTGAACTGGTGAAGATTGAGCATCTTACGGTTGCTCATATCGATCAGCCGGCCGGGGGTGCCGATAAGGAGGTCGATACCGTCGGCGATCGCGCGCAACTGCGTGTTGAAACCGACACCGCCGAACATCGTAGTAACGTTGAAGTCAAGATAGAGCGAGAGCAGTTTCGCCTCTTCGGCGATCTGGACCGCAAGCTCGCGTGTCGGGGAGATGATCAGCGCCTTCTCCTTTTCGTCCCCCCGGAGAATCAGTTCGAAGAGCGAAACAAGAAAGGCCGCGGTTTTACCGGTGCCGGTCTGGGACTGCACGAAGACGTCTCTCCCCGAAAGCGTATGCGATAATGTTTCCTGCTGCACCTCGGTGCATTCGGCATATCCCGCCTCCTCAATACCCTTGAGGAGATCGGGGGTAAGCTTGAATTCTGAAAATTGCATGCAAGGACCTGATTGGTTGAATGGTAATAGTCGGTACGTTGGTAAATATCAAACCCCGACGGGTGGAACCGCTTCTGTTATTGATGGCGGCAATCTGTTCCGGTGAATGACTCGCTGGAGTGAGGGGGTTCCGGGTGATCACACAGTCGATCAAAATAACGTACAGAACAAAATTACATCAGGGGGGGAAGTTTTGTCTACCACTTCAGGCGGGGCCGCTCAGGATGCTTCAGGTTCAGAAATGGTCTTTTCTCCTGCGCAGTTCCCCGAACACCACCCCGTCGGTCGCATCAGGAAGGCCGAGGTTGCGCCGGATGGTCGTTTCACCCGTCCGCAGGAAGGGGTTGGTTGCCAGCTCCTGTGCGAGCGTCGACGGACCGGAAAAATTCTGTTTTTGCAACTGTAGCCCTGCGGCAACGGCCCGCTCGACAATCGCGGCGTTGTCCGGCTCGACCGAACGGGCGAATTTCAGATTCTCAAGCGTGTATTCATGGCCGCAGTAGAGGTGCATCGTTGGCGGAAGGAGGCTGATTTTTTTCAGGGAGTGATGGAGCTCTCCGGCGGTTCCCTCGAACAGGCGGCCGCATCCGGCGTAGAAGAGGGTATCGCCGGTAAACAGGGCCGCCTGTTCCCCGAAATAGAAGACGAAGCACCCCCGCGTGTGTCCGGGAACGGCGATGCATTCGAATGAAAACGGACCGTCGACGACCCGCTCATGGTCATTGACGATGCGGTCGATGCCGCTGATGCGCCGGTCGCCGCCGATAACGTTACACGAGGTCATCTTTTTCAACCGGGCGTTTCCGCCGGTATGGTCGCCGTGGTGGTGGGTGGAAAGTATCAAACGTAAAGAAAGACGGCGCTTCTCCAGCAGGGCGACAACCGGCTGCGCCTCCGCGGCATCGACGATTGCCGCTTCGTTTCCCGCAATGCAGCAATAGGTATAGTTGTCGCCCCCCACCGGCAGGGTGACGATGTCAAGGTCCATCAGTGCCGGTCCTCGGGCAGTCCGGGCATCGAAGCGGCGGCGACCGCAAGCTCGTCGCACCGTTCGTTTTCCGGGTGTCCCGCATGGCCCTGCACCCAGGTGAACCGCACCGCGTGCCGGTCGATTGCGGCGAGCAGGCGGTCCCAGAGGTCGGGGTTGATCGCCGGTTCTTTGCTGTTGCGCATCCATCCGCTGGCCTTCCAGCGCCGCGCCCACCCCTTTTCGATGCCGTCGACCACATAACGCGAATCGGTAACCGTAGTGACGCTGCAGGGCGCTTTAAGCGCTTCGAGCCCGGCAATAACGCCCATAAGCTCCATACGGTTGTTGGTGGTATGGCGGAAACCCCCGGAGAGTTCTTTACGGACGCCGTTGCATGAAAGAATCACGCCATACCCCCCCGGCCCGGGATTGCCGCTGCAGGCCCCGTCGGAATAAATCGTGACCTGGTGCACGGTCAGAACCTGATGGCGAATGAGGTCAGGACACGGTGGAGAAGGTAGAGTTGTTCGAGTTTGTTTACACCGCTCGTCAGGATTCCATACGTCGAGAGGCCGTAAGAAAGGTCGAACGACATTCTGGCGGTGGTATACCCGAGCCCCGCCGACAGGCGATGAAGGTTTCGTATGACTTCCATGCCGCCGTCGGACCAGTCGAAATCGCGCGTATTGTCGGGCTGGGTGACGAAGTCATAGATGAAGGGATGCAGGTCAAGATTATCGTACGAATACCCGGCACGAAAGATCACCGGCAGGACGACGAGCGGGACCTCGGCGCCTATTCCTCCACCGTATTTATACTCGCCGGCCTGGCTGTGGATCTTTTCAAGAGGGAAGAGAAGGTCGTACGGCGCGGTTGACCGCAGCTCGGCGGTGATGGTAACAAAAGGGAAAAGAGCGCTTACGCCGACGGCGCCGCGATACGACGAATACATATTCCATTTATCGGTTGCATCGATGGGAAAGTCGTCGTAAACGCCGTTGAGATAATCGATATGACGGATGACCTGCGGTGCGACAATCCGCATGCCGGCATGAATCATTTTTGATTTATAAAAGACCCCCGCCCGTATATCGTATCCGAAATATTTACCATCGGAAGTGTAGTCGTCGGTCGGGCTGACGGATGTGAAGAGATTATAGTCATTAACGAGATAGTAAGGTTCGGCGGTGCTTCTTCCATTGACAAAAGATGCCGCCAGGCCGATACCGAGATTTTTGACGATTTGCAAACCGAATCCCGTCGTCCAGTAGTTGAGGTTGCCGGTTGCGCGGTAGATCCGTTCAACGGATGTATTGTTTCCCGTCGGTCCCGAAAAGCGGAATACGTCATCCAGAATGACCGGATTCGAGTACGACCCGGCGATGCTTATTCCGCCCCGCGTCGTCGGAAGCGCGAACGAAAAACCGGCGTTGCCGAACCTGAACCGCTGCAGGTTGTCCGGACTTTCGTTTCCGGAAAATTGCGACATGCTTGACAGTTTCATTCCGTAGAGGGATATCTGGAACTCGCGCGATACCGAGAACGACAGAGCTGCCGGATTCCAGTAGAGGTCTGATACCCCGCTCGACAGGGCGGTGTGATTGTTGGAGAGTGCATAGGCCCTCGCTCCGACACCGGTTTCGCACGCCCCGGACGGATAAACCGTCTGGGCGAACAGATACGATGCATTAACGACACAGAACAGGCATGACAGAATTCGTTTCATTACCAACTCCTTGGTCTTCGGCGACGAGGACTTGCGTTTCCTTCGTTTTTCGGTGGAGAAGATTGTTTCGGCGATGATTTGGTTGAAGGCTGAGCCGATTGTTGCTGCGGTGTTGAAGTTGGAGGCGGCGGCGGAGCACTCTGATTCACCGTCGCGGTCTTTGAAGGAGCGGGAGCCGGGGCAACGCTCTGTGCCGGGACCGGCACCGCACCACCCGGTTTCGAAACGCCTCTGCTGCGTTCGTGAACGATTACCGGTTTGTTGTCGTTTCCGGCCGGTATGATTATCTCTCCGGAGCCGGATGAAGGAGATTCGATGGTAGCGCTTTTTTCATTGCCAGCCGGAACTGCCGAACGAGCGCTGCTTGAACCTGTCCCTCCACCACTCGTTTTCGGATCGGAAATACCGCGTGCCCGCGGGTAACTTGAAGATCCCGCCGGCCCGGAAGGTTCGGTTTTCACCGGGCCCCGGCTTCCTTCATGATAACGATCCCCGTAACGACGACCGCCATAATAATATCCACCCGAATAATATCCACCGGAATAATAGGGGTAGTCATAATACCACCAGGGGCTGTAATTATAATAATACCAGTCTCTTGGATAGAACGAATCGTAACAGCGCAGATGCGGATACCCCATCAGGTCCCGTTCCCAGATGCATGTTTGATTGTCCTGTGTGTGGACCGTATCGGTCTGCTTGATCACTTTAACCGTATCACCGGTTGTGGAATCGACCACCCAGGTGACTTCCTCTTTTGGTTGGGGCGTTTTGTCGACCAGGGCGAACTGTGTGTAGCAGCCGGAGAAAAAGGCTGCTGCAGCCACTGCGGGAAAAATCAGTCGGAAAGTTTTCATACTTATGCTCCGGAAGAAGTTTCTTGTAAAATACTACCAGGTAACCTGCGATGTCGGTATTTCCATAGACGCCTCGATTTTGATAATCCGCTCACGTAGCAACGGATCCTTTATTCTATTACGGATAAGCCGCCCTTGTAATTGAATTTAAAAACCCCTTTGTTGTATGATCGATAATCCACTATATTTTGACTGGTCGGTAAAACGTCTCACAACTGATCGATTAGATGATCGATGGAGGAACTATGTTACGAAGAACGATGGTATGTTTGATGATAACGGGGATGGTGATCGCCGGGTCGGTGTCTGCCACCGAGCGGGTGCTGACACTCAAGATCGGCCCGACGTGGCCGCAAGAGTTACAATGGTCGGAAAAACCCACCGCCTGGGATGCATCGGTGCAGGCAGGTCTTACCTTCGACAGAACAATCACCATCGGGGGCGGCCTCGATTTTTTATGGAATGTCAATGAGAAGGAAAAGCGGCTCGGAGGCAATCAGTATCAACGTACGATGACCGATAAAACCTTCATGTTTCCATTGAGCGGTTTCTTTGCACTGACGCCAATCCCGTATTACCGGTTTCACCCCTGTGTCAGCGTGCAGGCGGGGCTTAATACCATGTATTTTTCGCATAAGGAAAAAAAAATCGAACAGGAAGATACATCTTCCCTTGGTAATGAAAACGGCTGGTATATGGGCTTTTACCTGAAGATTGCCGCCGATGCTATTTTCAATATCGGGGAACAATCGGGCCTGTTCGCGGGAGTTGAATACCAATGGTCGAAACCGAAGAAACTTAAAAAGGAAGATGAAGACATCTTCGTTCGACGTGAAATGCGCGGTTTCGGCCTCAGAATGGGCTTCCGAATACTGTATTGATTGGGTGAGGGATCCCCCATGAAACGCGCCGTCGTCTACAAATCCGCCTCCGGCTTTACAAAGAAATACGCGCAATGGGTCGCCGAGGAGCTGCGGGCGGGGTTACAGGTATTCCCGACGTTTGGCGAAGCTAGTCGGTCAGCGGATCTAGTCGGTCAGCGGATCAACGGCCTTGATTCCCTTGAAGCGGAGGAAGTCCCGGTCTTTTGTGTAAATCGTGCGTACTCCGTGCGCTTTCATGGTCGCACAGATAATCGCGTCCGGGATCTGGTTACCCCGAAGATTCGCAACGGTGATCTTTTTTCTGTAAATATCCCAGAAGTCCGCTCCTTCACTCCCGATTGTCTGGGTATGCGGCAGCTGCAGCAGTTGGCCGATGACGGATACCGCCGTCTTCGGGCTCAGGGGATTCGGCATGATCTTACGGTGAGTGGAAATACGCAGGAATGCGTGAATGACCGGCCAGCAAAAATACCATGTCTGGTCGGATTCGGCGCATGATTCAATAAATACTTTCGCCTGCCGATGAAACGGTGAATCCGTGTTAACTGCGTACAGCAGCAGGTTTGCATCCATGGTGAAGCTCACTGATCACCCCTCATCCAGCAGGTTGCTGATTGCCTCTTTGTCCTCAAGCGGGACCTTCGGCTGTCCCATTGAAAAGGATTTCAGCGAAAAAGAGTTTTTATTCCGCTGAAACCGGTTCTTTTTAAGGCCGAGTCCGAGATTCAGCAATTCAGTAATAGCTTCACCAAGCGTAATATGTTCATGCCGCGATAATTCCCTGACCTTGTCGAGCGTTGAATAATGAAGAGAAATCGTTGTTCGTGTCATGAGGTCCCCCCGGTTGAATAAGAAGGTTATCTCCGTTGTAATTGTTGCGCATTCTCATTGAATAATACTAAACCAACTCATCAGTCTGCAATAAATGTTTCATCATGATGAATTGGTCGCGGTTACGTTGTCTTTTTTTAAATACGATGATTTTTTTAGGTGTATTCACAGCATAGACTATTACCGCTAACATTTTTCCCCACCTCCGGCAGTTCTTGCCCGTGTTTAGCGGTGGTACCTGCCGCTTCCCGTTTTTAATACATTGATTTTATTCTCATTTCAAAGATGGCATTCCGCTTGCTTATTCCCCTCGCGAAAGGATTCGCACTATGAAAACCACGGCAATTGCATCCTCACCGCTTACCTCCGCAGCTTCGCACCCCGACCGGGTTACCACGGTAGCCAGGGAGTTCGAGGCGCTTTTTACCTCTATGATGTTAAAGGCAATGCGCAAGACTGTCGGAGAGGGTTCGCTTATTCCGCAGAGTATGGGGGAAAAAATCTACACCGGGATGCTCGATGACGAATATGCGAAATTGATGGGTTCGGACGGGGCGCTCGGGCTTGCCGGGTTGATCGAACAGGAATTGCGCCGCCATGAAGGAAATGCGGATTCTGCCGACGACCTGCAGTCCCCTGCGTGGATGCTTGACAACCGGTTTATTTCCACCGGTGCCGCCGAATCGCCGCAGCCGGCATCGGGGTACAAGCAGCTTTCGCGGCGCGTCGGACAGTGGGACGACCTGATCGGCGAGGCGGCGGAAGCGAATTCGATCGACCGCAACCTTGTTGCGGCAATAATCGCCCAGGAATCGGGCGGGAACCGGTACGCCGTTTCACGGGCCGGGGCCAAAGGTTTGATGCAGCTTATGGATACGACGGCAAATGCCATGGGGGTGACCTCATCGTTCGACCCGCAGCAGAACATTGCGGGCGGCGTTCAGTATCTGCGCGGTCTGCTGGATAAATTCGAGGGCAACGAACAGCTCGCGCTCGCCTCCTACAATGCCGGTCCCGCGGCGGTGGAAAAGTACCGGGGCATCCCTCCGTACCGTGAAACGCGGGAGTATGTGCGGTCGGTTCTGGCGCTGCGCTCGCGGTTCGCGGCGCTCTCTGAAAGCAAGGAGCGGTAACCATGGAGAACGTGCTTGAAAAACTCGAACAGGTACTTACCTTGGAACTGGATGTTCACACCACGTTGCTGGCGTCGGCGCACGAGTTCAACAGCGCGCTCAAGGAGGAGAACATCGACAAAATCGACCGCCAGCGGGCCATCCACGACGAGACGATCTGCCGGATCGAGAAGCTCGAAGATCAGCGGATATCCTGCTGCACATCGCTTGCGCGGTCCCTTGGAATCGTCAAAAAACCGCTCCGGCTGGCGATGCTGCTCGAAAAAATGGAGCAGCCGTGGCGGGAGCGGCTGGAAGCCGTTCAACAATCACTTAAAGAGAAAATCAATGAATTGTCGAATATCGGCAATTCCAACCGGATACTCCTCGAGGAGGGGCTGCGCATGGTCGGGCAGACGTTTTCTATGATGCAGCAGGCCGGCAGGAAATATACCGCATACGGCAAACGGGGCCAGTCGGTTACGGGGCCTGCGCGACAGTCATTAATCAACAGAACGGTGTAGGTGGACGTATGGGACTTTTATCGGCATTGAGCATCGGGACGCGGGCGCTTATGGCCTCGCAGCTCGCCATGGACGTGGCGGGGCAGAACATCTCCAACGCGGACGTTGAAGGGTATTCGCGCAAACGGCTCAACCTCGCCCCCGATTACCGCTACGATTCGGCCTTCGGGCAAATGGGCATGGGTGTCGAGGTCATCAATATCGAACGGATGCGCAGCGCGTTTATCGACCAGCAGATCCAGCGGCAGAACCGGGAAGTCGGTTACTTTGAGGAACTCGACTTCGCCATGGAGAGCATCGAAAACATCCTCACCGAGCCGGGTGATACGGGGATTCTGTCCTTCATCGACCAGTTCTTTGACAGCTGGGAAAACCTTTCCAGCAATCCGTCGGACCTTTCCGCGCGCGAAATGGTAAAAACCAATGCGGAAATCCTGACCGATGTATTTCATAATGTCGCGAACGAACTCGATGACCTGCGGCAGACAAGAAGCGAGGAGATCGAAGACCGGGTCGAAAAGGTCAATTCGATCGCCGCCGACATATTCAATCTCAACCGGGAAATCGGCATGGTTGAAATCGGCAACCAGAACGCCAACGACAGCCGCGACAAACGTGACCAGTTGCTCAAAGAACTTTCGACGTTGATCGACATCGATGTGATTGAAAACGACATGGGCCAGGTGACGGTCACGACCTCGGGCAACATCCTGGTTTCTCCCGCCTTTCAACAGAACCTGGAAATCACCACGCGCCTCTATTCGCTCAGCGACGGAACCGAACGGACCGAAGTCGCGATACGCTTCGCCGATTCGAAAAACCCGTACGACCCGAAGGGCGGCCAGATCAGGGGGCTTATCGAGTGCCGCGATACGGTCATTCCGCGGTATCAGCGGGAAATCGATACGCTTGCCCTGGCGCTGGCCGGAAAAGTGAATGAACTGCACGAACAGGGATACACCCTCAACGGATTTTCCGGCGTGGCATTTTTTGACAAACGGGTAACCGGCGCGCGCGACATCGCCCTGAGCGCCGCGGTGAACTCCGATGTCCGTAATATCGCGGCCGCGGCGGCGGGAGAATCGTACCCGGCGACGCAAAACGAGTTTTTAGCTGGAACGCATGGTTTCGGCAATCCGGCGCTGCCGTTGTATCGTGATCCCGGTGCTGCTACACCGGTAGCCGGGCAAAATATCGTACGGGGGAGCGTCGTGGTCGCCACACCCTCGGTCACGCTCACCGAGGATGTCGATTATCATATCGATTATGTCAATGGTACGATCCAGATGCTGCATGCAGGCTACGACGCCCAGGGTCTGACGGTCGATTTCGAATACCGCACCGGCGGATTCGGCGGGCCGGGCGACAACGCGAACGCTCTGGTGATCGCGCGACTGCGTTCCGAGCTTACGATGAATCCCGACGTACTCGGTGATCCGACGGTGACCTACGCGCAATTCTACAGCTCGATGATCGGGGTGCTCGGCCTCAGCCGCAACCAGGCCTCGTCGAATCTTGAAACACGCGAATTTCTTGTGGAACAATACGAGTCGCACCAGGATTCGATCGCCGGGGTGTCGCTCGATGAAGAGATGGCCAATATCGTCAAGTATCAGCATACGTATCAGGCCGCGGCGCGGATCATTTCCGTGACCGACGAAATGCTGGATGTGCTGATGAATATGTAGGGGAAGGAGTCAGGAGCGAGAAGAAAGATGTTTATGACCTCCCTACATTCTGACTTCTGACTCCTGAATACTCGAGTAAAAAAAAGGAACAACCTATGCGTATCACCATGAAAGCCCTCCACCGCAGCATGCTCGATGTCATCAATACACGCTACAGCGACCTCGCCGACCTGCAGGAACAGCTTGCAACGGGAAAGCGGTTGCGCCGCCCCTCGGATGACCCGATCGATGTGGCGAACGATCTCCAGCTGATGACCCGCCAGAGCGAGCTGCGGCAGCATAAAACGAACATCGAGGACGGTATCAGCTATATGTCGATCACTGAAACCGCGATGGAAAGCATGAATACGCTGCTGCAGCGGGTTCGTGAACTCGCCATACAGGGCGCTTCGGACACCCTGAGTGCCAAGGAACGCGGCTTTCTCAATAAAGAAATCGAACAACTGACCCGCCAGCTTGTAGCGCTTATCAATACGAAATACAAAGGGGATTATATTTTCAACGGGTTGCAGACGAAGATCCCTCCGATTCTCCTTGAGAGTTCGTCGGCCGCCACCGTCGACGATTACGACAACCTCCGCATGGCTTATTTCAATGCCGCCGGTGCGGCCGTGGGTACGTCCGTCCAGCTCTTCAAGGGTTTTTCGGGCGAGGCGGTCACGAATATTATTCCGGGAACGTTCAGTTTACAAATCGCCGGCGTCACCTACGGCGAGAATACCGATTTTACCGTTGATTATAAAGCGGGAACCATTACGATCCTCAACGCCGCCCTGGCGATCGACGTTACGCCGGGAACCGCGAATTATGATATCAACCGGGTTGCCCTCACTTTCGACTATCTGGACCGGGGCAGGGATGTGTACGGGCAGGCGGTTTCGAACCGGGGTATCATCGAACGGGATATTGAAAGCGGCATAGCGATGCAGATCAACATCGGCATGGACGAAATGACCACCGACATGGAGAGCGGTACCACCCTGTTCGGTGCGCTCATACGGTTCGGGCAGGCGCTCGTTCAGGACGATCAGCCGAACATCTCCGGGGCGATCGATAGGATTGATGCGGTATTTACTACGATTCTCAGTGCGCAGAGCAAAAACGGTGCGCGGATAAACCGGCTTCAGACGACCCTTGACCGCAACGAGAACCAGTATATACAGGTCACCTCGCTGCGATCGGAACTTGAAGACGCTGAAATGGCCGAAACGACGACCAGGTTCATGCTGACGCAGAACGTCTACAATGCGGCACTGCAATCGGCGGCGAAGATCATCCAGCCGTCGCTGGTCAATTTTCTCTAGTCGCGGGCAAATTTTTCCCCGCGGGAGCGTTAACGATGCGACACGACATTGATAAAGAGATAAAACAGGCATGCCGTCGATGGCATGCCGTTTGCGTAACTTACAAGTTGCAAGGAAGCGGGAGTCGTCAGGAAGACGCAGGGACGGCAGTACGGATGTAAACCGGCTGCACGGAAGCATTTAAAAAGGAGGGTTGTATGCCTCGTATCAATCATAATATTTCGGCGATGATCACCGGAAACGCGCTTCGCCAGGTGGACCGCCAGTTGCAGAAATCGCTGGAACGGCTTTCAACCGGAATGCGCATCAATCGCGCGTCGGACGACGCGGCCGGGCTGAGCGTGTCGGAACAGCTCCGTACCCAGGTGCGCGGCCTCAACATGGGCGCCCGCAACATTCAGGACGGTATCGCACTGGTCAACATTGCCGAAGGCGCGCTGATCGAGGTGGAAGCGATGCTGCAGCGCATGCGCGAACTGTGCATCCAGGCTGCCAACGATACCCTGACCTCGGTTGAACGCACCTATGTCGGAATTGAAGTCGACAACCTCAAGGCTGAAGTCGACCGCATCGTCGCGGGAACGCAGTATAACAGCATGCGGTTGCTCAATGGGGTAGATCCCTGGGGAACAACCGGCGGAGTGCTTCACATCGGCCCCAACAACGATCCCACTGCCGATACACTCCAGTATGTGATCGATCCGATGGATACCGTATCGCTGGGCGTCGACGCCGCCAATCTTCTGGTCGATACGCAGGTCAATGCGACCGCAGGGATCAGCACCCTCGATAACGCACTTATGAGCGTGAATGCTCTGCGCGCCGATCTGGGTGCCATGACCAACCGTCTCGAACATGCCCTTGCCAATCAGGAAAATCAGGAACAGAACATGCAGGCGGCGGAATCGGTCATCCGTGACGCTGATTTCGCCTATGAAACGACGCAGTTTTCCCGCAATCAGATCCTGAGCCAGTCATCGACTGCCATGCTGGCGCAGGCGAACATGGTCCCGCAGAGCGTCCTGAGTCTGCTGCAGGGTTAAGATAACGGGGCGGGAAATCAGTAACCTTTTCCCGCCTCTTCCTCCCTTAATATTTGACAGGCAGTGCACAATAAACGATTTTAGTATGGTCTACGCTGAATAACTACTCCGGGAGCCGGCATTTATGGGTGATTTTTTCAAGGATCTGGTCTATTCAAAGGATGAC
>JAFGIW010000003.1 GCA_016929415.1 Chitinispirillaceae bacterium
CGGCAGGTCGAAAAGATGATCGCCGCAATGGAAAAGGCGCAGGATTGTATTATCTGTACATCGGGAATGGCTGCCTGCAGCCTGGTCTATCTGTCGTTTCTCTCCGCGGGCGACCATCTCATCCTTTTTCACGACATTTACGGCGCGCACTATAAAGTCGCCCTTGCACTCGAACGCTTCGGCGTCAGGATCACCTGGCTGAATGCGGATGAAAGCGATGCGATCGAGCGGCATATAACCGCGGCGACGAAGATGATCTTCTGTGAAACGCCGAGCAACCCGCTCTGCAAGATCGTCGATATAGCGGGGTTGTCGGCGCTGTGCCGGAGGAATTCGGTCCTTCTTATCGTTGACAATACCTTCGCGACCCCGTTCCATCAGAATCCGCTTGCGCTCGGCGCGGATCTCGTCGTCCACAGCGCAACGAAGGCTTTGGGGGGTCACAACGACCTTATGGCCGGGGCGATTTGCGGCAGCAAGGAGCATTACGACAGGCTCTGGTTCGGCAGGCAGGCATTCGGGACGACCCTTGACGCATACTCCGCCTCGCTTCTGGAGCGCGGGCTGAAAACGTTCGAGATCCGCGCCGAAAAGATGGCGTCGAACGCCGCTGCGATCGCGACGTATCTTTCACGCCATAAGAACGTCTCAAACGTCCGGTATCCCGGACTGCCTTCCGCCCCGGGGCACGAAACGGCCCGCCGCCAGATGTCCGACGGATACGGGGGAATGATGGCGTTCGATGTTGGAAATTCCATTGAAGACGCGAAACGGTTCATCGACAAACTCAAGCTTATTTATCATGCAGTAAGCCTCGGTGCAACGGAGTCGCTTATCTGCATCCCCTATCTGACGACCATGCTCTACATGCCGCCTGAACGCAGGACCACCTTCGGGGCAAAGGAGAACACGGTCCGACTATCGGTGGGGATCGAGCCGGTTGAGAAGCTCCTCGGCGACATGGAGCAGGCCCTGGAATGAAGGCAATGGGACGTTGCGGTCGCGTATATGCAAAAGGATGGGGAACAACGGGAGACAATATGCCCGGAGGCAGTGCATACAGTGAACTCCTCCGCCGATAAGTTGCACGTCCTTCTCGCGAAGACCGCCGCGGAGGGCAGGACGGCGGCGGCGCCGCTCATGGGATTCCCCGGCATCCGTCTCACGGGTTCTACGGTGAAGATTGCGCAGCAGAACTGCCGCGAACATTTCAGGGCGATACAGGCACTCTGCGACAAGTTTACGCCTGATATCATTTTCCCGCTGATGGACCTCTCGGTCGAGGCGAACGCGCTCGGGTTCTACACCGTGTTCCCGATCGACGACACCCCCACGGTCCTCAAATCGGATTTTACGGAAGCGACGATCGAAGGGCTGAAGGAGATCGACATTTCCTATGACGCAAGGATCATGGGATATGTCGAAACCGTCCGGCTTCTGTCGTTGAATCTGCCGAAGGAGGTACTCAAGGGGGCGTTCGTCACCGGTCCCTTTACACTTGCGGCACTGATCATGGGAGCGGAAAACGCGGCGATGGCGGCGCTGGTCGATATCGACCAGTTGCACATGCTCTGTGAGTTCACGACGGGAGTGATCCGGAAATACGCCCGCAACCTCGTTACGGCGGGGGCCGAGGCGATTTGCCTCCTTGAGCCTTCCGCCGTCATCCTCGGTCCCGAGCAGTTCAGGGAGTTCTCGGCCTCCTATTCGAGACAGGTTATTGTGGAGTGCGACGCGTGCGGGGTATCGACGGTCTATCATACCTGCGGGAACACGACCCCCCTGCTCGATGAAATGGTGAATTCGGGAGTAACGGCGATAAGCCTTGACTCACCGGAAGCCGGAATCGATCTCGGCAGGGTCATGAACGCCGTTCCTCCGTCGGTCGGGGTGATGGGGAACATTAACCCAACAAAGGTGATGCTGCATGGGGCCGTTGAGAAGGTGCAAGGGGAGGTATCGGCATTGCTTGACGCGGTCGGTGAAAAACCGAACTTCATGCTGAGTACCGGCTGCGATCTGCCGCTGGAGACGCCGCACGAAAACATCGCGGCATTCATGCGGACGGCCAGGGAGTACCGGCGGGGAACCTTGAAAAAGGAACACAAGGGATAGAAAGGAAAGATCATGATCCGACAACTGCCGCAGGAGGTCGTTTCCGCATGGAAAAATCGTGAAGGACCGCTGGTCTTGACAACGGTTGACGACGCGGGAGCGCCAAACTCCATTTATGCCACTATTGTCCATATGACCGCCGACGGACGGATATCGATCGCTGATAATTATTTACATAAAACCGCATCGAACATCAAAAACGGCGGCACCGCCGCCATCCTTTTTATCACGATCAGCCGCAAGGCATACCAGATTAAAGGACCGTTGGAATATTACAATGCCGGGCCGCTTTACGAGGAGATGCTCACCTGGGCCGATGAAAAACATCCGCGCAAAGGGGTGGCGATCATGAATCCCGAAGAGGTGTACTGCGGAAGCGAGCGGTTGCTTTGATAAAGAACCTGGCCGTCACCATCCTCGTCGACAACCGATCGGAAGATCCCCGCCTCATTGCCGAGCACGGGCTTTCACTCCGGATTGAAGCAGACGACCGTCGGATCCTTTTCGACGCCGGGCAGAGCGACATTTTTATAAATAACGCCGAAACGCTTGGTATCGATCTGCGCAGCGCCGAAACGCTGGTGCTCTCTCACGGCCATTACGACCATACCGGCGGTGTCGCAAGGATGCTTGAGTTGAATCCGTCGCTTCAGGTTTACTGCCACCCCGGCATCTTCATCCCCCGTTACAGCCGTCAGGCCGACGGCGGCATGAGACCGATCGGCTTGAGCAAAACGACCGCCGATGCGCTTCACCGATGCGTCGATACGATTCACTGGGTTTCCCGGCCGGTCTTTTTGACAGAGGATATCGGCGTTACCGGGCCGATTCCCCGCCTCACGGCATTTGAGGATACGGGAGGGGCCTTTTATCTCGATCCCGAAGCGAAAAGTCCCGATCCAATCGATGATGACTGCGCGATGTGGTTTATTACCAACCAAGGCGTAACGGTGATCACCGGTTGCTGCCATTCCGGGCTTGTCAATACCCTCGCGCATATCCGCTCGATTACCGGATCGCTTCCCATTACCATCATAATCGGCGGATTCCATCTGCTCCATGCTTCGGCGGAGAGGATCGAGGCGACATGCGATTATCTGCAATCCGCCGGCGTCGGGAAAATTGTGCCGTGTCACTGCACAGGAGAAGGAGCGGTTGAGTGCATGGAGCGGCGGTTCGGCGGGGAGGTGGTTGAAAGAGGCAGGGTGGGGGCAATCGTGAAATAGCATCTTTGCTATTTCCCATTCTCTATTCTCAATAAATAAGAGACCCGTAGATTAAACCGCTTTTTTATGCTATTTTACTGTAGAGGCAGCTACCCCCGTCAAACGTACTAAATTCATGCCATTTAAAAGGTATACGCGGTGTGAAAAGAGGAGTCATGAAGCGGGATAAAATTTTTTTAGCAGTTACTTTCGCCGCCCTCTTCGCCTTTATCCTGATTATCGGCTGCGTGCAGGGACCGGCGGTGGTAGACGACCCGGTCCATACGCCCGCCCGTGCCGCTCAACTAGATGAAGGCAATTTCGACTCGGCAGCAGTACGGGAGGGAGTTGTCGCGCTGGTCGAATTTTATGAGCCGGGTTGCGGCACGTGTCGAAGCATGATGTGGGTCATTGACAGCCTTGCGGTTTTGATTGGCGATTCGGCGCTGGTAGGCGCGGTCGACATTGACGGCAATCCGGCGCTTTCCACGCGATTCAGCATCACCTCCATTCCCTCCTATTTGTTGTTCCGCGACGGTGAGGTAGTTTCCCGCCGCAATTACGGTATACTAGATTCCACGGCTCTCGACACACTTGCGTCGCTGGTGAGGGGCTTGATCGCAGGTACGCTAGTCCCCGATACTTCAGATACCGGCAGTACCGATACCACGGGAGAAGTACATGACAGCATCATCGTGAATCTTGACCTGTCCAACTTCGATTCGCTTGTCGGAAGAGACACCGTTCGTGCCGTGGTGGAGTTCCATTCTCCGATGTGCGCGGGGTGTCAGGAGATCGCACCGGTGTTCGACAGCATCGGAGTACGCTTCAGGGATTCTCTCCTGATGGGAAGAGTCGACCGCGACGAGAACGATACGCTTATTAAAAGATATGCCGTTGAAACGGTGCCCGCATTCGCCTTTTTCTCCGGAGGCGACCTTGTAACGCTTAAGGCCATCGATCTAGGGCCCGGAGCATTCGATACGCTCGCGGCGCTGGTGCGGGCGCTCCTTGACGGAACGCTAGCTTCGGACACGGCCGACACCGCCGACACGGTCGACACGGATTACCTTACACTGAACGATTCCACCTTCGATACGACGGTCCTCCGGCAGGGAACAATCGCGATGGTTTTCTTTCTCTATGCGGAGGGGCTGCCCTGCATTTACATGGATTCGGTGGTTGCGGCGCTTGTTCCGTTCTACAAGGACAGGGCCGTCATCGCGAAGCTGCACGCCTGGGACCAGTATAGTACGTCGGCTATTGCGGAACGGTACGGCATCATGAGCGTTCCCCGGTATCTTTTCTTCAAAGACAGCGTCATGGTCGAAGAGATGTCGGGAATACTTTCCGGCAACGTACTTGCCGATGTTTTGAATCGGCTGCTCGGCGATACGATCCCGGGAATGCCCGTGGCGCTCGATAAAACCAATTTCCGCCGCATGGTGCATATTCCCGAACGCGTCGCCATGGTGGATTTTTTCTCACCGACCTGCGGGGCCTGCATAACGATGGACTCGGTCGTCGCGAATCTCGCGGACACCTTTTCCGGCACGGCGCTTATCGGAAAAGTAGACGCCCATGCGGACGATTCGCTCGACGAGACCTACCTCGTCCAGTGGCTGCCCACCTTCATCTTCTTTAAAAACGGCGTGGAGTATAAGCGGGTAACCGGCGTCATCCCCGAAGACACGCTTGCCGCCTTCATCCGGCGGGGACTTGACGGGGAAATGGCGAAACGGCGCAGCGGAGATCGATAAGGCAGGGGCGGCCGGGAATCCCTGCACCCTCATTTCACGACATCGATCCCTTCTCCCTCGAGTACCTCGCCGATCACCCGGCAGGGCGTTTGATGCTGCGTAAACAGGCTGAGAAGCCGCTGCAGGTCGCGGGAGCCGACGGTAAACAGCAGCCCCCCGGATGTTTCAGGAGTAAAGAGCAACATGCGGGTTTCTTCGGCGATTTCCGGGTCGAAACGGACATGGGCCTTGTAACAGGCTTCATTTTTACACGAGCCGGCCGGAAAAAGCCACTCGCGCGCATATTTTTCAGCTCCGTCGATAAAGGGAAGGGCATCGATACGGAGGCGCAGCCGAACGTTACTTTTTTCGGCAATTTCACAGCCGTGGCCGAGCAGCGAGAATCCGGTGACATCGGTGCAGGCATGAACCTCCACCTGCCGCAAAAGACGCGCGGCGTCGCGGTTGAGCGTCGTCATGCTTTTGATTGCCGCTTCGAGGTGCGAGGGGTCGGCCATATCCCCTTTGAAGGCGGTGGTGATTATACCCGTCCCGAGCGGCTTGGTCAGCAGGAGCGCATCGCCGGGTTGTGCCGCGGCCTTGGTAAGGAAACGGCCGGGATGCACTTCGCCGATTACCGCGAGACCGTATTTCGGTTCGTTGTCGTCAATCGTATGGCCCCCGGCGAGCACGCCGCCCGCCTCGGCCACTTTTTCCGCGCCGCCCCGCAGTATCTCACTGATCGTCGCAAGGGGCAGCTTCGGCGGAAAAGCGCAAATGTTAAGCGCCATTTTCACTTCTCCGCCCATTGCATAGACATCGCTCATGGCGTTTGCCGCGGCAATGGCGCCGTAGGTATACGGGTCATCGACAACGGGAGTGAAAAAGTCGACCGTATGGATTATCGCGAGATCGTCGCTGACCCGGTAGACGACGGCATCATCCGCCACGTCGAGTCCGACCAGCAGATCCGGAAAATCCTTCTGTTTGAAAATATTCCTGAGCGGGCGCAGCACCTGCGCCAGGGACTCAGGCCCCATTTTGGCGGCTCAGCCGGCCGCGCTGGTAAGCGACGTCAGCCTGATCGGTTCGTCGGCCATCATTGCTCCTTCCGGTCGTGGTTATATATCATACAGTCCGTCGGTTTCCAGACCTGTCGCGGAAAGGACGGACGCGGTAGTTTCTTTGTCAATCCGGTTGACGCGGACGCACACCCCGCAGTCGGAACTGAGCTGCCGCGGCACGGGGACGAGTTTCGCAGCTATTCCGTTTTTTCCCAGGACATCCTGCACCCGCAACGCATGGTTGGTCGAGTGGACGAGGATTACCGCATAGGAATCCTGTTTCACCCCTTCTCCCGTGCGAGACAGGCTACGGCCTGCACTGCTGTGTCCACTTCGGCAAGTGTATTGAAAACCCCCATCCCGAAACGGATCGTTCCCCGTGGAAACGTCCCGATTGTTCTGTGCGCCGCGGGAGAGCAGTGGAGTCCCACGCGGCACATGAGCGAATATTCCTCGTCAAGCCGCAGTCCCGCTTCGGACGGCTCCATCCCTTCGATGTTGAAAGATACCGCCGGGATCCGGCGGCGCGCATCAGATCCGCCGTAGAGGGTAACGCCCGGTATGCCGCTCAATCCCTCGATCAATTTACTTGTAAGATTCATTTCGTGATCGCGGATGGCGTGAATGCCCCGGTTCATCACCCAACGGATTCCCGCCTCCAGTCCCGCGAGCCCGACGACATTGAGCGTGCCGCTTTCGTATTTGTCGGGAAGGAAGTCGGGCTGCAGCTCCTGCTCCGAACGGCTTCCGGTGCCTCCGCGCTTGAGCGGCGCGAGACGGGATAATTCGACCCGTTCGCCGATGACCAGCCCCCCGGTCCCGGTCGGACCGTAGAGCGATTTATGCCCGGTAAAGGCACAGAGGTCGATGCAGTCGGCCTCCATGTCTACGGGTACGGCGCCCGCGGTCTGGGCGGTATCGACCAGCAGGAGTGTATTGTTCGCGCGGGCGATGCGGCCGATCTCGGCGATCGGCAGCAGGGTGCCCACCACATTCGAGGCGTGGTTGAGCGCAATCAGCGCGGTGGAGGGGCGGAGTGCATTGACAATGGAGGATACGTCGAGGCCGCCTTCCGCAGTGCACGGCACGACCGTTACTTCGACCCCCGTCTCCCCGGTCCGCCGCAGGGGCCGCATCATTGCATTATGCTCCATGCCGCCGGTAATGACGTGATCGCCGGGGTGCAGCATCCCGTTGATGACACAATTGAGCGCCTCGGTGACATTGCAGGTAAAGACGACACGCAGCGGATCGGACAGATGAAACAGTTCCGCGGCCGCCTTGCGGGCATCATAGACGATTCCGGCCGCCCGGTTCGCCGGACGATGAGCCGCACGCCCCGGATTCGCGCCGATGTCGGTCATGAACCGGACCATCGCCTCCGTCACGCACGGCGGCTTCGGCCATGAGGTTGCCGCGTTGTCAAAGTAAATCATGGTCGTCGTCCGCCTTATCTTTTCCTGAAGGCCGTTTATCGCGTAATGATGAGCTTAAATTCATCCGCCGCCTCTTCCACCCGGACACGGCATCCGCCGTTTTCCGCCATCCGCCGGACGTTTTCACGCGAAGTAACCGTATCGACGGTGACCTCAACGGGAAAATTCCCCTCGTCAATCGCTTTTTTGGCGAGAATTACCGGCTGCGGACACGAAAGCCCGCGCGCATCAACCTGTTTTCCCATGAATTCCGCCCTTTCCGTTATACGTTTTCACGCATGCTGAAACCGATCGCCGCGCATATTGCAAGTCCGGCAGCGACTGCAATCATCCCCTCCACCGGAAGTCCGCCGGCGTTTACGACTCCCGCAACAACACCGTCAGGTTTACCCGCAAGATTGAAGTTGTGTGAAATCCCGGCACCGACAACCATCCCTAAAGCGAAGATCGCCGCGTCGCCGTCCCCCTCTCCCGCAAGAAACAACTGCCGCCCGGGGCAGCCGCCGGCCAGAGTAAAAGCCAGTCCCGCGAGCGCCATTCCGAGGAAATTCCACAGGTGGGCGCCGTGCGCGACCGGCTGGGGGGAAAACCCGAAACGAACAGCACCGAGCGTAAAATTGACTATCGACGCGGCGATCAGGAGCGCGGCGACGCCGCTTGCCAGATGGAAATCCTTCATGAGCATGACGTCGCGCAGGGAACCCATGGTGCAGAAACGGGTGCGCTGCGCAAGAAACCCGATGAAAAGCCCCGCAAGCAGCGACAGGAAAACAGGCGCATGCATTGATCCCGGACCTTTTTCGCTGAAAAACAGCGCTCCCGCCTCCCCGAATTTCGGCCGGAATACCAGTAAAAGAAAGAGTATCATCATGATGACCGGCATGATCCAGCCGGCAGAAGGGTAGGTTTTATTGGATTTTCCCAGGGTATATCCGCTCTTGAGAAACAGCACGCCGATAAAAATACCCGCCGACAAACCGGCAAGGCCGGTGATCGCGTTCAAATCGCCGCCGGCCAGACGCAGCAGCGCTCTCCACGGACAGCCCAGAAACGCAAGCGCGCCGATCATGGCGAGTATTCCGAGTACGAATCGTACAATCGGCGCCGAACCTGCGCGGGCCTTGAACTCGCGGAACAGCAGCGCCGCGATGAGCGACCCCAGCACAAAGCCGATTATTTCAGGACGGATGTACTGTACGAACGCAGCGCGGTGGAGTCCGAGAGCGCCCGCTATGTCCCGCTCGAAGCAGGCGACACAGATGCCCATGTTGGGGGGATTTCCCGCTTTCTGCAGCAAAGCAGCCAGAATACCGATTACCGCCCCCGCCAGAATGATGCCCGGCCGGGAAGCGAAGAAAAGGGTGATTCGAGTGCGCATGGCTTTTAATCTCCCTTGAACAGATAAGGTCCGATGATGTTTGACGAAAGTAATGCTGCCGGCTGGTCGGCGGTTATACTATAGGAGTGATGTTTGACTTTCGGGATATTGAAGAGGTGAATGGCGCTGTAGAAACGGAAGAACGGGGTGGTGGCTGACGCTTTTTTCATACTGCCTGCTTCCTTTGCACCCATCAAGCACTACCCGACCGGTCTTGCCCGCGGAGGCGGTTTGTTTTCAGATCTTTCCTTGTTTGAAGGATAAATGAACGATGCTTTCAGGAAAATATATCCCTGTAGACGTTTGAACAATCATTTGTTGAAACGGGGAGAGGATGACGTAGGTATATCTCTGATTAAAAATGGGTGTCGGGCGGAAAAACATGAGATCGGTTCCATCTTGACCATCGACTGATATAATCCGTTTTCCCCGCGCATCATCATTTATAAAGCCGCCGGGATTCCGCAGGTCGGGGTGCGGCGATGGAAAGCATCAATCGAAAATTATCCGCCGCAATGAGCTGTTTTTCGCTATATTTTAGATATACCTGCTTTTGCTGGCAGGGGGTGGATAATGCTTCATCCACGAGGGAGCAGCCTGTATGAGGGCAAACCGCGCACGTGGCACGGTCGCCTGCATTTTCTCTCTGCTGTTCTGCATAGCCGGAAACGTTTTCCCCGATTGGACGCAGACCAGCGGACCGATAGTGCCGTCCGGCATCGCCGTGCAATCACTCGTTAAAACCGAGTACGGATGTTTTCAGCTGTGCTTACCGGGCGCTGCTTGCCACTTCCGATACCGGACGCTCATGGCGTTCCATTGCCATTCCAACGGATAATGCATCGAATTCACCCGGGGCATCCTGCTTTGCCGTTGCCGATACAACCTTATTCCTGGGAATGGATAATGGGCAGATGTATGCCTCATCCGATCAGGGCGCCACCTGGAATGAACTCGCAGCCATTCCGGGAAACACCGGCCAGGGCATTACACGCACAATCGTATCAATGGCGATTGACGACACCGTGTTATTCGCGGCAACCACCTCCATGGGCATATTCCGGTCAATTGACAACGGCGCCTCATGGCAGCCGGCGAATTTCGGTCTGATGAACCTGGATATCGGTGCGCTTATCCGCGGAGAATCCGGCCTGATCGCCGGCACGCAACAGGGAGCCTTTTTATCAACCGACAAGGGACTGCGCTGGCGGGCGATTACTACGGGATTACCTCCCGACTTTAAAATTACCGTTCTCGCAGCAAATGGATCTTCAATTTTTGCGGCAACGAAACGTTATTCCACCGACACCGCCATGGGAAGCGTCTATCGATTTGAACCCGATTCGCAGTGGAGCGACGTCAGCGGCAATCTGTCGCAGCAAACCGTTACTTCAATCGCTTTCAGCGACAGCCTTATTTTCGTCGGTACCGACCGGACCGGGATTTATTGTCAACCGTTATCGGAGGTGGCGTCAATTGATTCGCCTCGGAACCGGCCCTCCCGTGTGTGGAGTCATTTCCGTCTTGGCTACATTCTCAATGGGTCGATTCTGACGGCAATGGTGACGTCCGGTAAGACTGCGAGGCTCTTCCTTTCGCTCTACTCGCTTTCGGGGAGAAATGTCGCCTCTATCTTCAACGGAAGGATGAATCCGGGCACTTGGTTTTTCCGTACGGGAACCAGGTCTCTTTCGCCGGGCATCTACCTTATGTCGCTCAAAGGTGATAAGGTCGATGTGACAAAAAAGGTACGTCTGTGTAGATGATGTATATCCGGGCCGTTTTGTTTAACCGTATGCCGGTACTTCCTGCGGTGCGTTTCGCTGCGGGAGGCCCGATTTGACAGGCATTGCAGCGCCTCGTGACGAAAAGATAAATAATTCGGGGAAAATAATGCACCTGTTCTCCTGAAACGATTTATATTAATTCATGGTAATGGCCCTGGTGTTTGCGGCATCAGCACGACCATAATCATAGTACCCTGGCGAAAGGACCTTTCCCTTGATCATGAAAGAAATATCCTGCGGCACGCGGAGGTGGCTCCATGTCGCGTGCATTTTATTTTCGTCCGTCGCGATGATTATCGCCGCGGAGCCGGGCGGCAACCTCCCGGCGGCGCCCCGTTTCTCGGTTCGCGATATCAATAACCGTCTCGTTTCCATAGACACGCTCATTGCCCGCGGACCCCTGATAGTCGATTTCTGGGCGACGTGGTGCGCACCCTGCATGGCCGAGTTCAGGGCGATCGAAAAACTCGTCAAGAAATACGGGGACAAAAACCTGACCGTGCTTGCGGTGAGCGAAGACGGTCCCTCGGAAGCGGCCAAGGTCAAACAGACGGTCAGGATGAAAAAGTGGCCGTTCATCGTCGTCATGGACAACGGCAGAAGCATCGCGCAGAAATTCAATGTTACCGCACTGCCCGCGCTGTTTTTAATCGGAAGTGACGGGAAAATCCGCATGCACACCCGGGGATTTGTTCCTGGAGACGAGGCGAAACTCGAAGAGGAACTTCGTGAAATCACCGCCGATAAATAACAGGTCAATAGTCCTGCCGCTTACGGTTGCCGGTATCCTCGGTTTCCGGTGCTGCCTGCATTCGATGGACGTGCCCTCCATCCCGGAACTTTCGGTATCGGGGCTCAACGAGCTGCGGTTTGCCGATGGATACGACATCTCGGACGACCTGCTGCCGCAGCCCTGGAAGTATCTCACCAATACCACCGATGTCCGGGTGGGAATCTACGGCCTTTACCTTAAGACACGGTTCGATGTCGAGGAACCGAGTCTCGGGTATAATCCCCCCGAACCGGTGTATCGTGAGTATTTCAGCAGACGCACCATCGGATTTGAGATGGACATGTTTACCATCGAAGCCGGCCACGTGAGCACCCAGTTCGGACGCGGGCTCACAATCAGCTGTAAAGAAGACCGCGAGATAGAGCAGTACGCGATCCTCGATGGCGTCTATGGCCGGGTGCAATACCCGTGGTTGACGCTGCAGGGAATCGCCGGACGCCCCATTCAATGGCGTAATCGTCCGGTCGAGCATCTTGATGTCCAGGTGTGGGAGCTGAACACGGGGTGGCAGCCGGACACCGTACTCGTCGTCGATGCGGCTGATGCACGCCTCCGGGACATGGTCGCCGGTCTCCACACGGAGGTATTTCTCCCGGTTGATAAAGCTCCTTTCTCATATCTTTCGTCGGGATCGATCGGCGGGGGTCTTGTCCGGTACAATACCGAGGTCGGCCCCCTTTCACGCACTATTCCCGAGCCGGTGTTTTGGTATCAGAACCGCGCCACCCTGTACTTCCCTTCGGTTTTCATCAATGCGGCCCGCGGTGATTTCGGCGTGTCGATGGAGCACGCCTGGATGCGGGGTCAGATACACGATTTCAACGCCATGGATTCCGTCCGCGACGCCTTCGACTCGGTATGGACCACACCGGTCGGATCGTCGACATACCTTTCGGCGAATGCCCAGCTTTTCGGTGTTTCCCTTCTGGCGGAATACAAAAATTACTACTATGCCAAATCGGAGGTTTTCACCAAGAAAATCTCCGCCTTCCTCATCCCGCCCGCCTTGCGATACCAGCATTCCTGGCATCTGCTTAACAAGCACATGCTCTCCAATCTCATGGGCGATGACGTCGGGTATAATTTCATGCTCAACTGGCCGGTACCGTCAGGATCGGCCATTCTCACCGCCGATTTCAGTTACGGCGGCAGCCATGATGGCGAAAACCGGTTTAAAATCAGGCCCAACAGCACCTACTGGGAAGCTTACGGCGAATGGGCACAGGAGGTGGGGGATCGGCTCAATATCAAGGTCGGATTTGACTACGGGAAACTTGACCCCGAGCAGCAGAAGGTCACCTTCCGCACCCTGGGTGTCGATGTCGAAGCCGGGCCGTTCCGCAGGCGACACTCGTTCGGTCTGATCCTCGAAAGCCAGCTCAACGACAAGCCCTTCCTTGCGGAAAAAGACGCTGCCGCCCTCATTGACCTGATTGTACGAACGGTTCCCGCGGATTCACTGCAGACCTACGTGACCTACAATGACACGCTGGAGTTTGGCGACCTTCTCGTTCCCGACAGCGAACGGTCCCGCTACCGGCAGTACGCTTTTAATCTGCTCGCGACACTTTCGTACCACTTTGCCCCCTGGCTCTCTCTGGCGGTAACGTTTGAACATGAGATGCTGCTCGAGGATCAGGACTATAACGTGGTGACGGACATCACATCGAACTTCAGAAACTACGCATCCGTCGGCATGAATCTGAAACCTTTCCCCAACCATACGGTCACGCTCGAGTACGGCTCGATGAGCGGAGGGAAAAAATGCACGCTCGGAACCTGCATAGACCTCCCGCCTTTCAAAGGGTTCAAACTGACGGTAACCAGTATGCTTTAGGCCGTGTGCGCCTTTCGAAAAAACCATCTATTAGATACCCGGCAGTCTCATCATCCGCTTCGTTTATAGTAGTAAAAAACCATCGCGCCTCACCCCCCCCGGGCCCCCCTCTCCACTTGTGGCCGATCATGTACCACAAACGCATGGCGGTTCCGAGCTCAAAGCAGCCCTCCACGCAAATGCCCGTTTGGACTAGGGGGGCCGGCACTTCGCCATGCGTCAACCTGTTGGATCGTCTTGTTCAACTTGACTATTACTTATAGAGTGACCGGATGCCGGAATGAAATACCTCTGTCGGACGCGGGACGGGCTGCATGCAATCAGGGTGCGGTAATTCCGCTACCGCATCATGATTCTGAACACCTGCACACCGTCCGGTGTCGCGCAGCGGACGATACCAGTTCCCGGCGGACAATGCAGCCTGCCGGCCAGATGGCCGCTTCCCGCGTTGCGGTATTCATTAATAAGGCATCCGCTGTATTCGCCCTTGAGGGAGTAGGGTACGGCCGAGACCTTTCATCCTGCTTCACGGGTTTGGAGAAATGAAAAATATTTATTCTTTATTTACATTCAATGCAATACATTATAATATAGTGAATCAATCGGCAGGTCGGTATTGTATGGATTAAACTTTTCAGGACGATACTTCCAGGTTGTGGAGCAACCGCGTCGGTCTATTTTGCCGCAACTTTTTCCCGTTATGAGTTTTTCGTGTTATTAGAGGTCCGGTGTGATGAAATTAATTCGCCGTTTGCTGAGTCCGACAATTGCCGACCCTGATAAAATACGGGAATGGAAGTTGAATGCGTTTTACCGCCTTATCGCTGCGCTTATCATATTCCTTGCAATCCCGCTCTGTATTACCTTCCTGGTAATGGGACATGCGTCCATGTTTGCCGTTTCGTTGGGCATGATTGTGATCCTTTTCCCATTTTTTATTATGTTGCGTCGTGGAATAATGGCGCCCACCGTTAACCTGTTTCTTGTGATTTCAATCTTATTCGACAGTGCTTTCATTTGTGTGCTGGGTATTAACGACTCGGCCTATGTCTACTTTTTCGATACGTTGATAGCCGGTATTTTCCTTTCTTTTAATGCCGCGGTAATATGGGCCGGATTGATTTCCGGCTCCCTGGTTTTATTATCATGGCTTTTACCGAAAATGACGGTCTTGCCTTCGATGGTATTTTTTAATCACGGATATCCCATAATCAATACGCACGGCACCCATTTTTCAACCGCCATTTTCTTGATATGGTCCGGAGCGCTTCTCAGTTTGCTTTTCGAAAGGTACTTCAGGGATCTGATTTTTTCACTTATAAATTCGAACGGCAAGTTGAAAGATGAAATCGCCGAACGAACCAAAGCCGAAGCGCAGGCAAGGGCCGCCCACCAGTTCTCCAATCAGATTATTTCCAGCGCGGGCGAAGGAATCGTCGTCTGTGACCGCGATTTGCATTGTCTTGTCTGGAACCATACCATGGAAGCGATGACCGGCATCATGTCGTCGCAAGCATTGGGTGTTTCGATAACTCTTCATATACCGGTGCTCAATGATCCGATAATCCGGAACCATATGTACCAGGCACTCGGCGGAGAGACGGTGCGAACCGCAGAACTGGCTTTTACCGTTCCGGAAACCAGGCGAAAGGGTTTCCTGATCGGTTTATTCAGCCCGCATAAAGGAAACAACGGGACGATAGACGGCATGGTTGCAATTTTCCGCGATATTACCGAGCAAAAAGAACTGGAGGAAAACCTTCGGCAATCGCATAAGCTCGAATCCATCGGTCAACTCGCCGGCGGTGTGGCACACGACTTCAACAACCAGTTGTCGGGGATCCTGGGATATGCGGAAATGATTCGGAAATCGGTCGGGGATAAAGCCGATCTTTCCCGCTGGGCGGATAATGTGATTATTGGTGTCCGTCGTGCCGCGGACCTTACCTCCAAGCTGTTGGCATTCGCCCGAAAGGGAAAGTACCAATCAATACCGGTTAATATGCACGGCATAATATTCGAAGTGGTGGGAATATTGGAACGATCGATTGATAAACAAATAGAAATAAAACAGCATCTTGACGCAAATCCGTCAACAACGCTCGGAGATCCGACGCAGTTACAGAACGCGTTGCTGAATCTTGCCATTAATGCGCGGGATGCCATGCCGCGTGGGGGCTCGCTGCTTTTTACAACGTCCGTGGCCACTCTCGATATGTTGTTCTGTAAAAAATTGCCGTTTGATATCGAACCGGGCGACTATCTCAAACTGACCGTTGAAGATACGGGTATTGGTATGACGGACGAGATAAAAAGACGCGTCTTTGAACCTTTTTTTACAACCAAGGAACCAGGCAAAGGTACCGGCATGGGACTTGCCGCATTGTATGGCACAATGAAAACCCACCATGGCGCTATTGTTGTCGATTCAACGCCGGGAGTCGGTACAACATTCACCCTGTATTTACCGTTGTGTGTTGAGAATGAAGATATAAATGCAACGAAATGCGACGGCACCGACGGTAGAGAGGGTTCCGCCCATGTGATGATCGTCGATGATGAGGACCTGATCCGCGAGTTTGCGACGGAAATACTCAATTCGGCGGGTTATCAAGTGAAAACCTGCGCCGACGGGATCGAAGCGGTCTCGCATTATAAGCACTATCACCAGACCATCGATTGCGTCGTACTCGATCTCATCATGCCGCGAATGAACGGCAGGGAGGTGCTCGCCGAATTGCGACGTATTAATCCGAACGTCCGGGTGATTCTATCATCCGGTTATGGCCTTGAAGAAGATACATCGCAATTACTGGCAAACGACAACATCGTTGCATTTATTACAAAACCGTACAGGGATACAGATTTATTTGATGCGATAGAACGTTCTATCGGGAAAAAAGGAAAAACAGGATGAACACTCGCTGGCTAGCCGCATGGTGTCTCGGATTGGTCATTATTTTAATCATCTGCTGGACAACCGATATCGGTTTATGTGCATCCCGCCACCTCTATTTTTCTTCTGAAATCGGCACGTTGTTATTGGCGCTCGCCGTTTATGTTACCGCCTTTCACGGCGTGCGATGGAACGACCCCGCGGAACCGGGGGACGATAGTCCGCAACAGGGATGGAAGCGGTTCAGTCGCGAGCTGGTTTCCTTTTTTTTATTACTTGGGGCGGTCATGGCAATCGCTTGGGTATCCCTGGGAATTGCCGGAGGATTGTCGACCATTGCGTGGTTCAAACGTGCCATATGGATGGGCTATATGCTCGGTGTATATGCGATATGCATTGTGCTGGTCGTGCGGTACTTTAAATATATCCGAGCCCTCCCTTTGGTCGTTGCAACAGCCATAATGGTTTATTTCCTTTCAACCTACGAGATAATCCTTCTCGACCGCGGCATCGGCTGGTGTTATAACAATACGGTTATCGGCTATATTTTCGGCATTCCACTGGATAACGTACTTTTTGTTTATCCCGTTTCTCCTGCGCTTGCCATGATCATGTATGCCGTCGTTACCCGGCGGTTGAACGACCTTAAGGCCTTTTGGTTGCTCAACCTCATTTTGGCACCCGTGTCGGTCGTGTTTGAGCTTATCGCCGTTTATCCACTCGATATATGGCGTGTAATGACAACCCAATCCATATTGCCGATGGGAAAAACCTGTATCGAGGAATTTCTATTCTATTATATAATGTCGTTTTTTAGTATTTCGTTGTATGCATTTTTATGCAGGAACATGAAGAAAAAGCTCATCCGGTAAATGGGATGATTTATACCGACGCCCGCCTTGATATGGTGGCCGCATCCTCCCATTGCGCTGGGATTCCGATTTTTACAGAAATAATAAAGGAAAGCAGCCCGGATTTGAGGAGGGGGGCAAAGGAACACATCGTGCCCTGCCGGAGTGCGAGAAAAATGCATTTGAGATGGGGCAGAGTTGATTTCGTTGGTGTCAACTAGCTCGACAATATAAGATTATAGTATGCATGCTCAAAGAAACGGCCGGGCTGGCCGCTGAAAAAATAGTGAATAATTAAAATCACTGGACTTATCCCAAAAAATCATAAGGGCAATTCCATTTGTAGGTCAGCATCAAAACTCTTTGGCATTTTATGAAACAGCGCGGGGATGTTTTCCAATAGCTCTCTGATACCTGCGGCGATCCGATAGAAAAGAAGCTTGGCGTTTTTTTCGAATATCGCTTTTGCTTTGGTTATGATTTTTATCTTCATCGGTAAAAGTTTTCGAGAATATCCGTGCAGGAGCTTTTTTTCCCCAATTTTATCTTCAGATGCCACAGAAAAAAATGACCTAACATACAAGTAAGCATGTGATGATTCCATCCCGGATATTTTCTAACTTCATAATGATCCATTCCCAGCTCGGTTTTTGCTTCCTCAAACGATTGCTCGATCGGCCAGCGTAAACCACTGAGCCAGACAAACGTTTGCAATGGAGTATCCGCCGGAGCATTGCTGACAAAATAACTGTACTCCGGGTGTTTATCAATGGAGCGCCTTATAATAAGTATAACCTTTTTATCGGGAAACCCGTTTTTTGACAGAACGATTTGAAGGCGTGCAAAATCATACGCCACAGGCCCTTTGGTTCCTTCCGATATGGATCTTCTATACCAGAAGTATTCATTGAGATTGCGTGCCAACATATCTACTGAAATCGGTTTGTGTTCGGTTTTCTCAACCATCGTTTTTGTCTGTTGTTTACCACCATAGCGGTAGGTATGTTCAACGGTAACCGGTTGCTCAGTCCAGCATTTACTATCAGATGAAATACCGACGAGATAGATGCTCTGTTGATCTTGTTCAATTTCCGCAATAAATTCCGGGCTTTGACCATACACACTATCCGCGGCAATATAAGTATAACGGATCAGATCTTCTTTACGTATCTCGCGTAAAATGTCGACAGCAAGCTGCGGTTTACTTCTGAATACCAGATCGCGCGGAACGTTGCATTTCTTCCAATACTTTTTACGGTGCTCATCATCGAACCAGGCTTCAGGCATGAACAATCGTTTACCAATCAATGCATATCCCAGTTCCGATGCATAGCCTGCGAATACACCGACCTGACAATTATCAATTTTTCCGATATTTCCGCAATATTGTCGTTGTACTCCGGCGGAATCGTTGCCTTTCTTACGAAAACCGGATTCGTCAAAAATAAGCACCCCTTTATTATCACCAATGTCTTCGCTGACCATACTACGATACTTGTTCAACATTGAATCCTCATCCCAGGTAACATCACTCACAAACCGCTGCATCGACCTGACATTGCCTTTCTGGATACTGATCGCGATCGGTTCGATGGATTTTCTCTCAAGTTTGCCGAATTGGCCCGACATATACCAAATAAACAAAGGATGGAACACATTTGCCTTTATTGAGACTATGGTTAACTGCTATGACCCTTGCTGTCCTGAGCTATGGATGTATAACAACCTACGTACCGCTGAACTACACTATCGCCTTTGGAGTTCCCTGGTTCTCCATTCGACACGACCTTTATTGAGGTTGTTGATGAAAGAACAGACACCACCTTCTTCAGACGAGTCGGGAACATTGTTCAAACAAGAGGTGTCACGCTATTATTCGGAGACAGCTTGGGTCCGGTTAAGTACCTGGCCGAGAGTCTTCAGAAAGAATTCGCCAACAGAAACATCAGAGCGGTATTCTGCAATTCATCCAGCGAACATGTCATCCCGATCAAACTGCATGTCAAAGAATTTTCGGTAATTAACCGCAAGTTAATGGCATTTACTCCCTGGGAGTCATATCACCAGTTCTATGCCGAACTCGAAACGGTTGACGGTACGCACCCCATCTTTGCGTACTTCTATAACGGTAAAATGGTCAGGGCATCCGTGAAGGAAGTCGCCGAGCCTTGCTTCATCCTACCCAGTTTATTTTTCATCAATGAAATAGCCTCAAAAATCAATGTTCGCCTCTTTAACCTTTCTCTTGATAGCACCGCAACATCGAGACTCTATCAGAAAATTCTGGCACACTCTGGCTCGACGTCTTCAGACAGTATAACGATTTGCGACATGGCCAAGCTATGCGGCGCAAATAGTGACTTGTCTCGTCGATTTCTCAAGGAACTTTCGTCAGCCGGGGATATGGTAATGCGCGCATGTGCACTTTCGGGAATCGGCATAAGAGGGAATGATGGGGATTTCGGCTTCCTTAAGAGCAAATATAAGGAATTACAAGGAATGGACAAGACAATGGCGATGAAGTCAATCGGAGATCTGGGCAAGGTATCCCTCTTGAGGGATGCAAGGAAGTCGTCCATATATCAGAGTGAACCATCCTTCATGTACTGCGTTGAACTGTACTTACAACATTTGGTTCACAAGTAGTCCTCCGGCCATGCTTGATTTGGAATGTATATTAGTGGCATGGGATATACACTCAGACATAGCACCTTCGAGTCTTCATCCGTATTACGATGCGTGATACCCGTGTCCGATAGCCTGTCCGGGCAATTGCCGGCGGTGCCGGCACTCATTTCCGGTGTGGCCGGATTGAAAACCCATATCTATATTCTACGCATGCGAGGCCGACTCCGGCAAATAGTGCCTTAGGAAGAAGGGGTTGTCCAAAGGGATTCTTTCTGCACCGAAGGGAGAGTGATGCCGAGATCATTGTAGTTGTGGCGGTGCAGAAAAAACACATTAGTTTCAAATTGCCTGCAACGGTTAAACATCCTCTACGGGGAAAACGGTCATGACTTTCTTCCAAGTACCTAGTGTCCTCGTTCTCTTACTCTTGGGTACTCGTTCTCTTTTTTCTCAAGCGAATTTCTTTGACTACAAGAAATACCTGTTTGGCACTCCCGCGACCCTTTCCCTCTCAGTCCAATCGATCAACACCGCTACCGGAAGCGTCACAGCCAACGGCGTGGATACTCGCGCGCCGACAACACCGTTCACCTGGAATTGGGGAGACGGCACTATCACCGGCGGATTCTTTCCGCAGGCGCATACTTATGCAAATATTTCAAGGAACTACATTTTAAGGGTCACCGCGAATTACTCCGACGGAGCGAAAGACTCAACCGAAGCGCTTATACGTTTCGCTCCCTCTTCTATCGATCCTATTACACTTTCACCGGATTTTCCTGTCACGATCCCGGGCAGCAAGGTGGACCTCACAAGCCGCCAGCAGGGCTACGGATTTACAAACAGCTTAAGCTGCTTCGACGATAGTTTCTTCGCCGTGATCCCGAGAGCAACACTCCAATATGTTCTTTCAATCATCGCGGCCATCGAGATGGATTTCGCAAATGAAGACGTGTTTCTTATCGACGGCAAGTTCTCACAAGTGATGCTGAGGGATTCTTCCACCGGCGGGGCGTATTCCATCTGGTATTCAAGCCCGGTCGCGTTTGGTGTCGGAGATGCTTTCTTGAGAGAGTCAATCGGGTACTCTTCTCTGTTTCATGAGATGGGACATAATGTAACACTTAACAGTCCTGCCAAGTACTATTATGGCGGGAAAATAGACGGCTGTGCCAACGCAATCTTTTCAGAAACGATGGCTCAAATCTTCCAGCACGCGGCAGGATTTCAAATCATCAACGATTATCAGTTCTATGGCTTGAGCGAGGACCTGATGTTCGACATGAGAAGCAGCGTGGTATCGTCTATTGCTCTTGTTCGGAGTTCGTATGAACGCTATCTCAGCGACGGAAAAAAGTTTGTTTCATGGAACGACCCTGGCACCTCGACAGACGAGTCATTTACTACGTTTATGACGATGGTGTACAAATTCTGTGAGCAAGCCGAAAAAACAGGTCAGGGTTATAAAACACCGCTGAAGAAAATGATGAAACTTCTGGATGGTTTCAACACTTCCTGGCTACAGAGATACGATCCGCAGCACAACTCCACCGCAGCGGATACCTTCAGAGCAACACTCATGGTGACCGCGGTCTCGTACGCGTTTGGAAAAGATTTACGTGCTGACTTTCGGAACCTGAACTTTCCTGTCAGCGATAAAATCTATAATGAACTGTATGGCTTGGTTACTTCCATTACCGGCAAGGCTACAGCAAGTCCACTGCTTTTTGAATTATACCGGAATTATCTAAATTACTTTAATACGACAACAACCATCGTCTTTGGTCTTCCGCACAGAACTTTCGTGTCGCTGAAGATCTTCGATGCATCAGGGCGGGAAACAGCATCTCTCATCTGGACGGAATTGTCTGTCGGTACGTACTCACAGCAATGGAACACCGAAAAGATACCATGTGGAGTGTATTTCTGCCGATTGCAAGCTGGTTCATTTATGAAAACGAGGAAATTGACGGTACTCAGGTGAGAGGGCAACTACACCCAACACGCTAAAAGATGCAATGCCGATCAGGTGACTCCCCTATGAATAGGCTGATAGGGCGAGGCTGATTCAAGGTTGATGCACGGCACCCTGGAAATCCGTTTCACCAACGGCCAGGTCATCACAATCAGTATCTACTCCGAAGATGTGCATGCCGTAACCGCCCCCGGGTCAGTGCGGCGGGCGCCTGAGGAACCGGGTGCGCTCATCGGAACAGTTCGTCATGGGGAGGGAGTATTGACAATAACAACAGCCCCCGGCGTCCCGTGTCCGGCTGTTCGATGCGTCGGGGCGGCTTGCCGCACGTGCCGCACGCGTTTCCGCCGCGTCCAGCCAGCGGCACGGAAGCAACTTCACGCTTCAGGCCCACATGCTGCAACCCGGCATCTATTATCTTTCGGCAACCTCTGACGATCACCGTACGGCTGTGCGCCGGATCGTACTGTATCGCTGAGGAGTTTCCCTCGGGACGGCAAACTGGAATCGCATAGAATCATGAGCGATTCCGTGTGACTGGATTGTCTACAGTTTGAACAGCCTGTATATTTTAACAAGCCCTTATGATTGGAAAGGAGCCTTTCCCATGTTGCCTTCGACACGACGCACCTCATCATCACCGATACGGTTTCTGACGCTGCTCCTCGTTCCGTGTTCCGTGGTAGTGTGTACGAGAGATGAGGAAACCTCCTCAAAACCCGATGACCGCAATCTAAGGAATTCCGCCTCAACCTTCATCTACAACATGATACCGGAGGATGCCCGGGCAGACATCTCGTCCGACTACAGCGAGGCGGTCAACGCCTTCTCCGTGAATCTGCTCGGTGGAATGTATAAGGACGACTCGTACCGGGACAAAAACATCGTCGTAAGCCCCTTCTGCATCAGTCGCAACCTGGCGATCATCACCGAGGCCACGACGGGCGATTCGAAGCAGGAACTCCTTGATGCCCTTGGAGGCCGGGCCGCGCTGGATGATGCGACCTCGGCCCTGAGCCGGCTGTTGTATGCCGACAAGTCCGTCATCCTCCAGATCGCTGATGCGATCTGGGTGGATTCGATAAAATATTCGTTGCTGCCCTTATTCAGGGATATGGCGAACAGGAAGTACGGTGTCGAGGCTGCGGGATTGGATTTCGGCGATGTTCAGAGGAGCGTTTCCGCCATAAACGAATGGATCGCCGCCAATACCGCGGGCCGCATAACGGATGCCGTCAGGGAGAGTTTTATCACCCCGCCTCCCGCCCTGTTCCTTACAAGCACGATCTATTTCGAGGCGGACTGGACCTCCCCCTTCGACGTGACCGAAACCCGGCCGCATCCGTTTTCCGCGCCGACGGGCAGTGTGGAGGTTGAAATGATGACCTCATCGTATCAACACCAGACCCGCAAAACCGACGAGTATGAAAATGTGAAGCTGTATTACGGCACAAACGGTGCGGATTTTTTCTACCTTGACGTCTACATGCCCACCGCCGTTTCGGTGGAGGAGTTCATTGCCGAAAAATGTCCCGCGGCACTCGGCAATCGGGATTCTATGGGATACGGCGGGCTCCGCATGCCGAAATTCTTTTTTGAACAGGAGATCGATCTTATACCCGTGCTGAAAAATATGGGAGTGGAGGGTGTCTTCGATTCGTTTATATGTGCAGTGTCCGGAATGGCTTTCGATAAAAACAGGCAGGATACCGCCGGTCTGTATGTCGAGCTCATCGTGCACAAGGCGGGAATCAGGACCGACGAAGAGGGCACGGTCGCCTACGCGGTTACCGTTTCCACAGCGGTTCCGTGCGCTGCCGGGCTAATGTCTCCCGACGTCGTTCTCGACCGCCCCTTTGTCTACTTTATCCGCGCGGGCGAGACAGGGCTGGTGCTTTTTGCGGGAGTGGTGAATAATCCGAACGAGAGGTCGTAAGGGGGCTGCCGGAGAAAGGCTATTTAGGAACTCCCGACACTACCACCTCAGGCCGCCCTGCGCATCTTCTTCAATAGTCGTACCCTGACTTCAGGTATATCGTTCATCAATTCAATCAGTACCATCACCGGTGGGTATCTGTTTATGGGGAAAGTGGTTGATCCGGGTGCGAACTGATTGCAGGATTGAATAACCCATTCCGTGAGTATCTTGACGGAAAAACGATTGCCGCCGGTCGGGGAATGAGGCGGTTGCGGTTTTAGGGAAGATCGGTGATTTTGCATTCTTCCCCCGCCGGCAAGTCCGTCTTCCGCCGCAAAACCAGTGCGCCCAGTGCCGCGTCGATATGGTTCGCCACCCGATCGCATTTGATTCTCAGAATGAAAAACAGCCGTTCGTCGTCGGTATCGCTCAATCCCTCATAGTTGCCCTGCCCCTTGGCGACGATCACACCGGCATCCCGGAAGGCTTCATTCGTCTCTTCAAGCATCAAGCCCGGATACCGGCAGCCGCTCGATATAATTTCGGCTTCTTTGTCAAGACCAACCCGGCGGGCGTCGTCGACGGTGACGCGAAATTCGTTGTCAACCGCAAAAACGCCCTCCTGGATCGTGTCGAAAAGTTCGACGATGTCCTCTTTTGTCCAGGACATATCAGATGTTCGCTTTCGTCGGTTGACGGGATTCCGGGGTATATAATTTAATAATCGATATTCATGCAAGTTTCGGTCGATAGATTTATTCCGGAATATACATCGTTATAATTGATGGCGTTGCATAGGTGCAACATTTATGATGCACGAAGTTTTGAATATGCACCATTCCTTTTTCCTTGAGCCCATATCCGCGAATCGGCTGAAAGACCTTTCCAATTTCAACATATCTACCCTTTTTGACCAATAACCCCGGATTGGAACTCGGTTTCCACGATTACGGGCTTCCGGATTCCGGTTGGCACGAATAATGCGTGGTAAAAGAATAGACGGGAAATAATAGAGATAATCGTTTTAATTGATTTTATTAAAGAGAAAATCGTTGCGGAAAAGACCCTGGAAAAACTCATGGAATTACAAAATGAGCAGCCTTTATAAGCTGTTGATTTTTAACTGCTACGGCGGATGCGCCACGGGAGTTGCCGCGTCTAAAGCCTGTATAAGGATATGGAAGGAAAACCCGGAGGATGTGAAAATCGGGTGCCTTCCCGCCGTTATAGTGCCGTGGAAGTTTAAGGAAATTATAAAAAAATCGAAAAAACGCATTTTAATTGACGCCTGCGCCGTTCAATGCGGCAAAAAGCTTTTTCAAAGAGAGGGAATGTCGGTAGATGGTTACCTTGAACTGACGACCCTTCTGGGTATTAAAAAGGAAAAGAGATTGCCCCTGAAACAGTTGGAAGAAAAGGTTTATGAAGTTGTTAATAGGGAAACAAGTACCCTTTTAGATAAAATGTGATTCTGGATACGCGTGTGGTATCGAACTGGCAGGAATAAGAAAAGGAATTATATGCAAATTAGAGATGTCCTTATTGTTGGAGGTGGCCCCGCCGGGATTACCTTTGCCAATCAATATAAACGGATCAAGCCTGAAGCGGATGTGGTAATGTTTCGACCGGAGGCTCACTCAATGGTTTATTGCGCGATTCCATACGCAATCGAGGGGCTTTTTGATCCGACCAGGGTCTTCAAGCGGGACGAGTTTGTCACGGACGCGGGAGTCGAAGTGGAAGCGTCAAATGAAATGCGCCGACAAAACGCTGCACGGGGCAGCAAGCTATTCCGCTACGCCCCATGGCAGTAATATCATAGTGCGTACTTACTTTTGAACTGATTGGAAATGCCCGGCTATTGCATGCCCAGTTTTTTCATTTTTTTCCACAGCCCAACCTTGCTTATTCCCATAGAGCGCGCCGCGGCGGATTTATTTCCCGCGTGTTTTTCGAGTTCCGCCGCAAGAATTTCTCTTGTGATATTCAGCCGCCCGTTGATTTTTTGCGTCATTACTACGGTGGGCGATGCTGATGAAGATAGTCCCGCGAATTTTTCCGCGCAGAGTCCTTCACGCACAGCTTTTACTCTCAATTCGTGCGGCAAGTCTGTCACCAGCACTTCGTCGGTCGTGCACAGTACAAACGCGTGTTCAATGGTGTTTTCCAGTTCGCGGACATTGCCCGGCCAACAATAGTCCATAAGCAACCGCATGGCGTCGGCGGAAATAGACAGAATATTCTTACCTGTTTCTTCGCGATATTTTCTGATAAAATGGCTGCATAAGAGAGGGATGTCCGGCCTTCTTTCTTTTAACGATGGCAGGTTAAGGGGAAACACATTAAGCCGGTAGAACAGATCTTGCCTGAATTTACCTTTCTGTACCAGAGAGCGAAGGTTTTTATTTGTTGCCGCAATTATCCTGACATCAACAGGAATTTCCTGATTGTCCCCTACACGGACTACAACCCTTTCCTGTAAAACACGAAGTAGTTTGACCTGCACTGTCGGGCTGATTTCGCCAACTTCGTCTAGAAGTATTGTCCCTCCGTGCGCTGCCTCAAAATTTCCGGCGCGGTCCTTGTAAGCGCCGGTAAACGCGCCTTTTACGTGCCCGAACAGTTCGCTTTCGAGCAGCGTTTCGGCAAGAGCCGCGCAGTTAACCCTAACAAGAGGTTTTTTATTTCTTACCGATGTAGTATGTATTGCGGCGGCGACCAGTTCCTTGCCGGTTCCGCTTTCTCCCTGTAGAACGACATTCACATCGGTAAGAGCGGCCTTTTCAATCAAGCCATAAAGTTCCTGCATTGGAGCTGTACGTCCTACAAGTCCATGAAATGATTCGCGAGGAACAGTATGCACGGGGGTTTCAACAGCCCATTCCTCAAAGTGGGCCGTGTCAAAAACACACAGGAAAAGGATGCACTCACTATCTTTGTTTTTTCCGCGCTTGCCGCTGATGAAAACCGGTATGCGATTAGAGTTCGCGTCCTGTATTGATGCGCGCAGATGAATAGTTGCGCCTTCCGCCCACTCCCACCATTCCTGACCTGATATAGAATTACTGTCGTCTTTTGCGCCAAGACCAATGGAACAAAGGTTATTGCCGATAATAGCACTGGAAGGCAATCCGGTCAGTTGTTGTATTCTGGTGTTAATGAATATAATCTGCTTGTTTTTATCAAGAACCACAATTCCGCATGGAACATTGCTGAAAATTTCATTAGAGGTCAAATCGCTGCTCATAAAAACAACTTTTTAAAAGTAAACTATGTAGTATGATTCTGTTTTCCAGGTTAACCAAGTTAATATAGTTAATGGTAATATTAACCATTTGTTATCTTATACGAAGTTAGCTAACGTTTGCTATATAACTCAATCAATAATGAAGGAGGGCACGGTCGGTCCGACCTCATTACCCCCCTTCTCCCGGTTTACAGGAACGGGGGCTAACCCCTTCACCCCAACAACCTTGAATGGAAGGTAACGACATATTTAGCCCAGCCCACCTCATGTATTTATTAAATTTTGGATATACTGGCATGATGATTGCGTATAGCATGTACAGCAAACATACCATTATCAAAAAAGGCTATTATGGTTAACGTAAAACCGAATGCAGTGAAAGAGCTTAAGAAATACGCGGAAACAAATGGAAAAACCTCATTTGATATCGTGTTTGGGGGATATGGTTGAGGCGGACCTAAACTCGGACTGGTCGAGTCCAAAGACATTGATTCACGAACAGATGGTATTCAAATAAGCGGGTTGACTTTTTATGTGGAAAAAAAGATGGAAGAACTGTCGGAAATGTACGGAGATATTGAAGTTGACTTCGGTATCGATTACCGGAGAAAAGGGTTTTGTGTTTCTTTCAACGGAATGCAATCTTCATGTTGATTTTCAAAAAAGAGCATCTATATGGAACATCTGACGCTTGATACGTTCAAAGAAAAGATTTGTGAATGCGGTTTAGGCGGCGGCGAAGCTAAATGGGCTTTCAAAGGTAAAATCCCGGCTGTTATTGATTTTTATGCAGACTGGTGCGGTCCATGTAAAATGGTTTCGCCCATTCTCGAAAAGTTATCGAAGGAATACGAAGGACGTTTGAATATTTATAAAGTCAATACAGATGAAGAGCAGCGACTTGCGGGAATGTTCGGAATATCGAGCATACCAAGTATTCTTTTCATACCGATAGACGGTAAACCGCAGATGAGCGCGGGCGCGTTGCCGGAAAAAGAACTGAAACGTCTGTTCCGTGAGATTCTGGAAGTAGAAGAATCCGTAGTGGCTTAAACGGCAATATTTGCGGACCGGAGCCGTTTCTTTGTAATGGAATTCAGATGGATAATATACCGGATTGGAAGACCTTAACGAAATACGAGTATATACAGTAAATCGGCAAAATGGAGGTTTTATGTCCGGAATTATGATTGGCGCAATCGTCATCGGTGGTATTTTATTTGTTCTTATCATTATCCCGCGAACGATGATGGCGATAATTTCGGCCGGGCTGAAAGGGAAAAAAGCCCCTACGCCGCATAAACCGTCTGCGGCCAGGATAGTGTCCGGCAAAAAAACCGTTCTTTATTTCTATACCCCTCCATGTGGCGCGTGTAAAATTCAGGAGCCTATCATGACACGCGTTAAGAAAATATTCCCGGATGCCGTCTTTAAAATCGATGCTTCAAAAAATCCGGAAGCAGCCAGAGCGTACGGCGTCATGGGGGTTCCGTTCTTGGCTTTCATCGCCGATGGTAAACTCGCGTCCGCGAAAGCGGGCGTTCAGCGGGAATCCACAATTCTCGCGTTTCTTTCTTAAACCTTACAACCTCAAAAAATTGAAAGATACCTATATGCTGAAAAAATTATCGAAAAACATTACCGCGACAGGACTGGTTATTATCACCGGGCTTGCGATAATCATCTATGCCGTTGCGACTAACCAGAGTTCAGATCAACCGGCGGCCAAAACAAACAGCCTGGTGGAACCCCTTAGTTTTAACACTTTTAAAGCCAAAATATGCGACTGCGGATTAGACAATGGAGTGCAGGGTAAATGGAAATATAAAGGCAAACTTCCCGCTGTAATAGATTTTTACGCGGATTGGTGCGGACCATGCAAAATGGTTTCACCGGTTCTGGAGGAGCTTGCGGTTGAATATAAAGGACGCGTAAAAATATACAAGGTCAACACAGAGACAAACAGGGAGCTTGCCGGAATGTTCGGCATCGGCGGAATACCCAGCATACTGTTTATTCCACCTGCCGGCATGCCGCAGATGTCGTCGGGCGCATTGTCAAAAAAACAATTCAAACAGGCGTTTAACGAGATTTTCGGCATCAAGGATGCGGCTTTGTAACCGGCGGGGAAAATGGATGTAGATAAGGACCTGAAAAAAGTCCTGGGAGGTGTGTAATGGACATGGTGGTTTTTTTCCCCGGCGGCAAACGCGTCGATGCGCAATATAAAGATTTTACCATCCGCACGGACCAGTCGTTGTCGGAGGGCGGGAATGCGTCCGCGCCCGAGCCTTTTGACCTGTTCCTGGCGTCAATTGCAACGTGCGCGGGCATCTACATTCTTGAATTCTGCCGGTATCGGTCCATCCCGGTAGAAAACATTCGCCTGGTCCAGAAGACCGAGAGGAACAGCGCAACGAGGATGATTGAAAAGATCATTATTGAACTGTTCGTCCCGCCGGAATTCCCTGCGAAATATAAAGATGCCGTTATCCGGGCGGCGCAGTTGTGTTCAGTAAAGAAGCACTTGTTTCAGCCGCCGGAATTTTCAATTTCCGTTATAACGGAAGAATCCAAACCGGAAAGCGCATAATAAACCGATAACGTAATGCTTCTTACTGGAGGTATCGCATGTTTCTTGCCGCATTGGATGCCACTTTTAACCCAAGTTCGACAATTTTCGAGTAAAAATGGCGATTCAATGTAAACCGTAAAAACTCTTATTTCGTGCATACCGAAAAATAGTTTATGAAAAGTGTATCGAAACTATTGCAAGGGCCCCGATAATTTTGTTTTTTGTCGAAGCACCAGGCCCCCCACCTCTGCGCCGATATGTTTCGCCACCCGTTCGCACTTGATTCTCATAATAAAAAAAAGACGTTCGTCATCAATTTCACTTAAGCCCTCATAATTGCCCTGTCCTTTGGCGATGACCAAGTCGGCATTCTTGAAGAGTTCCCGGAAGATTTCGTTCGTTTCTTCAAGCATCAACCCCGGGTAGCGGCAACCGCTCGATATAATCTCGGCTTCTTTGTCAAGACCGACCCGGTAAGCGTCTTCGGGGGTGACGTCGTTGATTACCGGTTTGTCGCGGGTCGCGAATACGATACGCAGACCGGGGAATTCCCGTTTGATCTGCCGGATAAGAATCCGGTCGAAAACGATCTCCCCCGCATTGTCGCCGACACACAAAAGCAATCGCGCATTTTTCATCTTGTACAATAACGGTTCGTAGTCGTAGAAGGAAAACCGCAGCGAAGGGATATCCCGGATCTCCTTTGCAATATCGATACTGCCGTGGTCCTTCGCGCCGAAATCGATAATATTACCGGCGGCGGCCTGACGGATCGCCGTTTCCAGCGGCGAGGCGGATTGTTTTACTGCGGCTTCGAGATCGTCAAAATGGCGGAGAACGGCGGCGTTCGACTTTTCCTTCAGTCCGGCATAGGGATCGAAAGGTCCGGCATTATCATGTATCATGTTCCGTACGAAATCACCAATCCCGACGATGATCCGTTGCGGTGAATCGTTTCCGGATGTCGCCAGCAGCATTTTCATGGCTTCATCCATTATAAGCTTCGTCTGCAGGTCATCCATGCCGGTAAGTTTTACCAGCGATAATACCTGCCGCAGAACGCAGGGGTAACAATCGGGAAACAGTTTCATTGCATTCTCTCCCCATTGGCCGGAGGACCTATCCCCAGAAGCCGCATTTTTCGATAAAGCGTTGAGCGGTTGATGCCAAGTTCGCGCGCTGTTTTGACTCGCTTCCAGTTATTCCTTTTCAGCGCATTCGACAGGAAAGCCGCTTCGAAACTTTTCATGGATGCGGTGTCGTCCGCCGCCTTTTCAAAGGCGGCGGGTTCCGGATCGGCCGTTTCGAACAAATGCTCCGTTCCGATATATCCCTTTCGGCAGAGCACGAACGCCCGTTCGATCATATTTTCGAGTTCCCGGACGTTGCCGGGAAAATCATGGGCCGTCAGCCGCGCCATCGCGCGGTCGTCAACGCCCCTTATCCGCTTCCCCTGCTGTTTATTGAGCTTGTTGATGAAATAATCCGCCAGAAGAGGAATATCATCTCTTCGTTCACGCAGTGGAGGAACGGCGATCCTGATGATATTGAGCCGGTAAAACAGGTCTTTCCTGAATGAACCTTCGTTCATCATTTTTTCAAGATTCCTGTTCGTAGCGGTGATGATGCGGACATCGGCTTTGCGGCTCTGTACGCTTCCCAGTGGTTCGTACTCTTTTTCCTGCAGCACCCGCAGCAGCTTGACCTGCATCGCCGCCGAGGTATCGCCGATTTCATCGAGGAACAGGACGCCGCCGTCGGCGAGCGCGAAGCGTCCCGGCTTGTCCTTTTTTGCATCGGTAAAGGCGCCGGCCTTGTAGCCGAACAGCTCCGATTCGAGAAGATTGTCGGGAAGCGCGCCTAAATTGACGGCGATAAAAGGTTCGTCTTTCCGGGGGCCGAGCCTGTGGATCGCCCTGGCGAACAGCTCCTTGCCGGTGCCGCTCTCTCCCTGAAGCAGAACGGTACTTGCGCTTTCGGCGATCATCGGCAGCGTTTCAAGCAGCTTCTGCATGCGTCGGTTGATCGTGATGATATCCTGATAGCGGTAATCCGCAAGACGGGCGAGCAGATTCGCCTCATCGGAAGTGAGATCGCGGAATGTTTCGACCGCGCCCTTAATTTTTCCGTCAGTGTCGCGCAGAACCGTCGTGGCGATCGATACGGGTTTCGATGTCCCGTCGGCGGTGATCATGGTAACCGGCCGTTCGGAAAACAGCTCGCCGGTTCTGAGCGTTTTTCGCAGCAGGCACTCTTCCCCGCAGCAATCCGCGCGAAGCACTTCCCAGCAGGGACGGCCAAGCGCGTGGGATTTGATCGTTCCGGTGATATTTTCCGCGGCACGGTTGAAAAAAGTGATGCGGCATTTATTATCAACCGTAAAAACGCCCTCCTGGATGGTATCGAAAAGTTCGATTAGTTCTTCTTTTGTCCAGAGCATATCAAGCGTTCGCTTTCATCGGTTGACGGGATTCCGGGGAAGAAAGACATCTCATTTCCCGCAGATAAACACCTTGCTTTTACCCGAAGGGGTGTGGGATACGCTTACCTTAGGGAAATGCGCCCTATAGGGCTTTTCTCCCGAATTGACGAATTCATGCGCGTCGTCGGAACCCATCGCGGCCATCCGCATGTTGAAAAACAGACGCGTAACCGGTTTCTGCGGCACCTCATGCTCCATGACGAGAGCGACTCCCCCCGGGCGCACCACCCGTTTCATTTCACAAAGCGCTTCTTTACGGTGCCGGCCTTTCAACTCATACAGGGCGTGGGAACAGGTGACGATGTCGAAGCTGTTGTCAACAAACGGCAGTTGCGTCGCATCGCTTTCTATCCAGGTACAGCCGCCGGAATGAGTTTTCTTCCGGGCACGCTTCAACATTCCACGCGAAAAGTCGCAACCTGCAGCGGTTATACCGGGAAAGCGCCCGGCAAAACTTATAAGAACCGAGCCCGTTCCGCAGCAGACATCGAGAACGGTTGGAGTGGCACTATTTTCCAGATGAGCGATATCGGCGAGGAACGATCGTGTTGTTCCCCTGTCGCCCCTGGAGTGCAGGGTAATGAAAGCATCATAGAAATGGGAGAAGATGTTGTAATAGTTGATTCTTCCGGCCCGCGTTTTGGCCATTGTTGTCCGCGCCTGAATTGAAAGTTAAAAAAAAGGTCCAATTAAATAATCAATGACCATGCCGGTTTTGATCGGTTAATTTATTTGAAATATATATCATTACGATTTATCTTGATGCGATTTTGCACCATTGATGGTGCATGATGTTTTGTGTATGCACCATTCCTTCGTTCTTGATCCCCTTTTTTCAAATAGGCTGAAAGGCCGTTCTGCTTTCAGCATTTATCTTTTATTACATCAATAACCACGGATTGAAGCCCGGTTTCCACGACCGCGGGCTGCCGAATTCCGGTTGGCACGAATAATGCGTGGTAAAAAAATAGACGGGAAATGATTATGAATAAAAAAGTCGCAGTGCCGGTTAACAATTCATCGCAGGTAGTCGCCCTTGATTTCTGCACCACCTTGCTCGTTGCGGAAATCGGAAACGGCATCGTCACGCAAAAAAACACGGTGGAATTCAACGAACCGTTCCCGTCGCTGCGCGCGAACCGGTTGAAAGATTTACAGGTCGGCACCGTATTGTGCGGCGCCGTATCCGATGCTCTTTCGATGATGCTCTGGCATTGCGGTATCGAAGTCGTTCCCGGCCTTACCGGTGACGCCGACAGGTTGATCGCGGCATATATTCACGGACAGTTGCTCCGGTTTCATGCGCCCGACTTCCGGCCCGGTTTCAGCAGATGCCGCGGTGGCGGCAACAGGCGGCGATACCGCGGCGGCAGAGGCGGCAACCCGACAAGAACCATTTAATTGTAAAGGAGGTGTCAAGTGCCGAACAGAAATGGAACAGGTTCACAGGGTGGAGGAGGCGGAAGAATGGGAGGACAGTTTGCGGCAGGACCGGGCGGCAATTGCGTATGCCCGCAATGCGGGCATGTCGAACCGCACCAGCAGGGCCAACCATGCACTCAGCGGTCGTGCCCGAGTTGCGGTGCGAAAATGACTCGACAATAATATCACTTTATCTTGAAAAGGGGGCTTATATGCCACGTGGAGATAGAACGGGTCCCGCAGGGATGGGACCGATGACGGGAAGAGCTGCCGGATACTGTGCGGGATATCCCGTGCCGGGATACGCCAATCCGGTTGGCGGACAGGGATATGGATTCGGCTTCGGCCGCGGCGGAGGCTGGGGACGGGGTGGCGGCGGTTGGGGCCGTAGAAACCGGTTCTATGCCACCGGTCTGACGGGATGGCAGCGTTCCGAATACGAGGCGGCGGTTCCTTATGCACCACCGTATGCCGGCGTACCTACACCACCGACCAAAGAACAGCAGACGGACATGCTGAAAGGCCAGGCAGAATATCTGGAAGACCAGTTGGCAGGTATACAAAAACGCCTTGCCGAGCTGGAGGCGAAAAAGAAGTAGCATGCCGTAGCGCTTAACGTAAAAGAAGGGGTGGAGCGGATACTTTTATCCGCCTCCCTTCTCTTGTTTTTCTTTTTCTGTTTGTCGCCGTATGGATCATGGTGCATGAGTGATATCGTTTTCCCGCTGCTTTTCGTAGCCACGCAAGCAAAGTTGGATAATAACGCGGCCGGAACCGTGAAATCATGACCGATAAGGGCCCTGGAGAAGTTGAATGCAAATGGTACACCGTCTGTCCAATGAAACGGTTTCTTGAAAAGGGTGTCCTCGATGAGCAATGGGTAAAGCGGTATTGCCGGGGCGGGAAGGAATGCGTTCGTTACGCAATGGAAGAACGGGGGGAAGCGCATCCCGACTGGATGCTGCCAGACGGATCGCTTGATGAGCGTTTGCGGGGGTATTGTCGATAACCACCGCTGCGATCCCGAAAAAACGCATTTTTTAAAGGACTGACTGTATGCCGATAATGGAAATAAGCGTTGTTCCGCTGGGGACGAAATCTTCTTCGGTAAGCGCCTATGTAGCATCGTGCGTTGATCTCCTCAATCGGAAAAAAAATTGCCGGTATGAACTTACCTCCATGGGAACCATCGTCGAGGCTAATCATTTAAAAACACTGCTGCACATTGCCGAGGAAATGCACAACAGCGTTTTTTGCCGTGGGGTGAAGCGGGTCGTTACGACCATAAAAATTGATGACAGGAAAGACAAGGTATTGAGCATCGAAAGTAAAGTGAAGTCGGTCCGGCGGCGCCTTCAAAAGAAAAAAAAACGCAGATTATGCAACAATCATTTAATGATTCCATGATGGTATGTTTGATCCAAATTATTAAAGGAATGTTATGAATGTGGAAAGTGCGCAGAAAAAAAAGTTTCAAATCGAGAACAGCCTCAGGAAACAAGGTTTCTCCATCACGAACCAGCGCAGCCTGATTATCGCTGAGATCCTGCACAACGGTCCGCATTTCGACGTCGAATCGCTTGCGGCGGGAATGCACATGAAAAACTCTAATACGGCACGCGCCACGATTTACCGGACCGTCAAGATTCTCGTCGATACAGGCATGATAAAAAGAGAAATGCTGGGAGACACACATTCGCATTACGAAATCGCGGAACGGGATCACGGCCATTTCGTTTGCATATCGTGCGGAAAAATTATCGAACTTGCCTGTCCGACTCTTACAGGCTTTCTTGCAACAGTTGCCGAATCGCACGACTTCACCATCGACCAGCATTCTATTGAACTTTTCGGCAGGTGCGGAGATTGTCAGCGGAAACGGAGAATAGAGGAGGCGGCTTGATCCGGACTTTTTTTCAGCCTGATCCGGTAATGCAGCTCACGGAAGCCGGTGCGATAAATAGCGGGCATTTCACGGTAATCAAACGAAGCCGACTCGTTTGGGCACGGTTTTTGCGTTATTAATATTCGAGAGTTGATATAATTATATTATGAAAAATATAACACCGATTTGTCGCCGACGGATCGGTTAAGGATAATCTAAAAAAGGAAGCTGTTATGCCATTGGGTGACGGAACAGGACCGCGAGGTTTGGGGCCGGGTACGGGCCGAGGCCGCGGGGGGTGCAGAGGATTTTCTTATTCGCCTGTCGGTTTCGGGCCGCGCGGGATGGGGATTTTCGGAGCGATTATCCCGATTGCCGCGGCAATAGTGCGGGATCTGTCGAATTACAACGGGCTGCTGCGGTCTTTCAGTAGAAAGCTGTTGCCGAAAAAACAGATGGCTTTGGGAAGGCAGGTGAATGCGTCTTATACCGTAATTGATGAAGAAAAAAGTAAGGGGGGAGACTAATGCCTACCTATGAATACAAGTGCGGCAGATGCGGGCACCGGTTTGAACAATTTCAAAACATGAGTGACACCCCTATTGAAGCGTGTCCCGAATGCGGCGGAAAGGTTGACCGGCTGCTTGGTACCGGCGCGGGCTTTTTAGTGAAGGGGAGCGGTTTTAATGCGTCGGACTATGCTGAAATATCACCCTCGAAGACGCGTTGCGGAAGAAGCACGACCTGTTGCGGCCGCGAAACGCCGTGCGATAAGCCGCCGTGCGGTGATACTTAAAATATATGGAAAATGTCGTTATCGCCGGCAGCGGCCCGGCGGGATTGACCGCAGCAATATATGCGGCTCGTGGCGGATTGAATCCGCTTGTGTGCGAGGGATTGAGTCCCGGGGGACAGTTGACGGTTTCCGAATCGGTCGAAAACTTTCCGGGATTTTCAGATCCCGTATCCGGAACGGATATCATGAAAAAAATGAGGGAACAGGCACGCAGATTCGGGGCGCAATTTAAAAAAGGCAGCGTAAACTCGGTAACGCAGTCGGATAATTGCTTTGACCTTTATGCCGATAAGGATCGTGTCAAGACAAAAACATTGATAATTGCCGCCGGCGCCGAAGCGCGGCGTCTTGACGTTCCGGGAGAGGCGCGGTTTTACGGCCGCGGCGTTTCAGGCTGTGCGATTTGTGACGGAAATTTTTTCCGTGACAAGGACGTGCTTGTCGTCGTCGGCGGCAATACCGCAATACAGGATGCGATATTTTTAAGCGCAATAGCAGCCAAAGTGACAACCATCCACCGACGCAGCCATTTTCGCGCCGATGCCTGTGAAATCGACAGGGTAAAAAAGATCCCGAATATACAGTGGCTTGCGCCGTGGGTTGTTGAAGAGATCCGGGGAAACGATGTGGTGTCCGGGGCTGTTCTCAGAAATTCTGAAAGCGAGGAAGAGCGTACAATCTCCTGTGACGGCATTTTTGTCGCCATCGGGCATACTCCGAAAACCGAGGCGTTCAGGGGCATGGTGGAAATGGACAACGAAGGATATATCAAAGTACATGCGAAATCAACCGCAACAACGACGCAGGGCATTTTCGCCTGCGGCGACGTGTGCGATTCAATTTACCGGCAGGCAGTCGTGGCCGCGGGCCAGGGGTGTATGGCTGCGCTTGATGTTCAACGCTATCTGAGAAAGGAGATTTGACATGCTGCAAACTGACCTTAAACATGTGACTACCGAAGAGGAAGCGAAAAGACTGATCGGGGAGAATCCTTTTGTCATGATGTGCTGCGGTCGTATGGGGCCGATGTGCATTCCCGTTTATGAAATAATGCACCAACTTGAAACGCGATATTCTCATGTCGTTTTCGGGGACATGGATTTCGATATGCCGGAGGCACGATTCATTAAAGTACTGCCGGAATGCCGTTCGTTCATGGGGCTGCCGTTTACCGTTTATTTCAAGAACGGTAACGTTGTCCGCGCGACGTCAAGCATTCAAACCGAGGACGAGATTGTCGCAATACTTGATGAGGAATTTTCGGAGGGCATAAAAAAATGACGCGGACATTCAAAGCGAATGAAATAGAATCCGGTTATCACCCGTCGGGGTACAAAATCGACAAGACCGCCCCACCGATGGATTTTTATACAAAATGGAAAATCGACGACACGGGCGAGTGGCATGACCCCGTACCGGTTTGTTTCGATTCGATGCCGGCTGAAGGTTGGTATAAATATGAAGGATCGTCAAAGGGCTGAAACAAGGCATGAAACTCGCGAAAGGATTATTGTGGATACGAAGCTGAAAGTGGTGATAATCGGTTGCTCGGGGGCGGGGGCGCTTGCGGCGCTCCGGTGCGCGTGGCAGTCGGAATTGTCGCCCGACCCGGGAAGGGAGCCGATCGCCCTGGCGGCGGCGTATGCCGCGGAGATGCTTCGGCGGTAAGATAGACGAAAAATAACAGGAGGTAACTGCTATGCCGATTTATGAGTATTCATGCAGGGATTGCGGAAAGAAATTTGAGGAATTGGTGTCATCGGGTGCGAAAGAAAATCCCCCGTGTCCTTCGTGCAGTTCGACGCGAACGGAAAAAAGGATCTCTGCATTCAGCTCTGTTGGAACGTCATCATGCGGGTCTTCGGGGTTTTCGTGAGCGACGAAATAAGAGGCCGGTCAGGCTTCACGACGCACTGAAAAGCTTGTCATTGTTACCGTCGAGATTTTTTTAACAAGCTTTTACTTCAAACTCAAACAGCGGAATTGAAAGGAGGATAGGGTCGTGGTAAAACTACCCGAATTAGTAAGCGAACAATGGAATAACCGGGAAGGTCCCATCGTGTTTACAACGGTCGATGGAAACGGAGTCCCCAATTCCATTTACGCGGGTATCGCAAAGAAGCTCGAAGACGGAAGGATCCTGGTCGTCGACAATTATTTCGACAAGACGAAAAAGAACATACTGAAAGGAACGGTAGGTTCGGTTCTGTTCATTACGAAAGACCGCAAATCTTTCCAGGTAAAAGGGCCCGTCGAATACCACAAGGATGATGAAATACACGCGCAGCTGAAAACCTGGGTCGATCCCAAATATCCGGCGGTGGGCGCCGCCGTGGTGAATGTGGAACAGGTTTACAGCGGCGCCGAACGGTTGCTGTAGGGGAATATCGATGGTTCACTACCGGGAGTATAAACCTTTTACAGGGAAAAAAAGATGACAATGGCCGCACATTCGGGTGGCTTCCGCATTTTCGGACCCGTGCCCTCGCGACGGCTGGGGCACTCGCTCGGCATTGATCTGGTGCCGTTTAAAACATGCTCATACGACTGCTTATACTGCCAGCTTGGCCGTACGACACTGAAAACCCTTGAGCGTAAAGAGTATGTTTCCGTGGAGGAAATCATCGGGCAACTGGGAGAGAAACTGCAGCATAATCCGCCTGTCGACTACATCACCCTGTCGGGTTCCGGCGAACCGACCCTGTATTCCGGAACCGCGGAGCTGATCGGGCGTATCAAAAGCATGACGGATATTCCCGTCGCGGTACTCACCAACGGTTCGTTGCTGTGGGACAAAACCGTCCGTGACGGTCTTCTGAAGGCCGACCTTGTCATACCGTCGCTTGACGCCGGCAATGACCCTCTGTTTCAATTCGTGAACCGGCCGTGTCCGGGGATCACGTTTGACAAAATGGTTGCCGGCATCAGGCAATTCAGGCAGGGATTCGGGGGCGCTCTATGGCTTGAGGTTTTTCTGCTTGACGGCATTTCGGCAACCCGGGCCGCCGTTGAAGAGATCGCACTCCGTGCGCGTCATATTTCGCCGGATAAAGTGCAGCTCAATACGGTATCGCGTCCTCCATGCGAAAAGACGGCCCGTGCGGTTCCGAAAGCGCGGATGCAGCGATTCGCGGAAATGTTCGATGAACACGCGGAGGTTATCGCCGATTACAGGAATATCCACGGGGAAAGCGGGTTCGCCGCATCCCGTGAAGCGGTGCTCGAACTTATCCGCAGGAGACCCTGCACGCTGGAAGACGTGTCCGGAGGACTGTCGATTCATCGAAACGAGGCCGTAAAGCATCTGGAGCATCTGGTGCATGAAGACCGTATCACGGTCGTGGCGCAGGGAGAGGGCAGCTACTACCGGGTGAAATGATGCGTTAAAAGGTCTTAACATGCGATATTTCTTCTGCAGTCTTATTGTGGTGTGCTGCGCATGCGGTTCTTACGGCTGCTATTGCGACTCGCTCGACACGGCCGGCCGGGAAATCCTTTTGAAAGTCCAACGGACTTTTCTTTTGCCGGTATGCGGCGATGCGACGCTTGAAGAACGTATGCACGATCCCTCATCGTGCGCATTGGGGCCAAGGCTCTCCGAATTTGCATGCTGGTTGACGGGAAGCGGCAGAGATTCGGCCTTTATCGCAGAAAAACTTTTTGAACGGTGTAAGAGCCTCACTTCGGAGCGGCGATACGACATCGACTGTTCGCTTTTCGAACCGGCCGGGGATTCGGCGGCGCCCATCGTCATCGGGATATATATCTCTATCGGATGTCCCTGGTGCAAGCAGGTATGCGACTATCTCTACGATTCGGTCACCGCGGGTTCGCTTAAAGGCAAGGCGCGGTTGTGCGTCAAGCTGCTGTCGGCAAGCGATCGGGATATGGCCCTGCTTGCGGCAAACGAATGCGGGGTGTTCTGGAAATATATGCAACGGTTGGCTGCAATCGAAGAACGGCTTGACGAGAATGTGCTTTACAACGCCGCCGACGGCATGGGCATACGGCTGCGGCGGTTCAAGGCCGCGATGCGAAACAAAAAGCTTCGCGAACGCGCTATGGCATCGAGAAAAGAGGGCCTGGACAACGGCGTGAAAGGGACGCCGACGCTTTTTATCAACGGACGCCGGTACGACAGTTACAATCACCCGGCGTGGATCATGGATGCGGTTGACTATGAATACCGACGGACTGCGGCCGGCCCGGAAAGGAGCCCGAAGTGAGCGTCTTCGATTTACCCGTCAATGTAACGAGGTACGAAGCATGGTTCAAAAAAAACCCCTCCGTGTTTGAGTCAGAAGTCGCGGCAATAAAAGAATTGCTTCCCGGCGGTACGGGATTCGAGGTGGGTATCGGAACCGGAATATTTGCCGAAAAGCTCGGAATCCGCATGGGAAACGACCCATCCGGGGAAATGCTGAAAATAGCCCGTGATCGCGGCCGGCTGGTATATCATTGCAAAGGCGACTGCCTTCCGTTTCATGACGGGTTTTTTGACTACACGCTCATGGTGACCACGATCTGTTTTCTCGACGATCCGGCCGCGGTGCTTCGGGAGTGCGGGCGGGTGACAAAGCGCAACGGAGCGATCGTTGTTGCCATTGTCGATGGCAATAGCCTGACGGGGAAATCCTACCGCAGCTGCGCCTCGCGTTCCATGTTCTACAGGGATGCCGTATTTTATTCGGTGGATCAAGTGAAAAAAATGCTCGTGCGGACCGGGTTTGCGGTCGACAATGTCCGGCAGACGCTGTTCGGGCCTTTGACGGGTATTACCGAAGTGCAGCCGTCGCGGGAGGGCTTTGGAGAGGGGGCTTTCGTGGTCATGCGGGCAATGAGAAATTGAAAAAATAACCGCCCGCACAATCCGATTTTTTTGCTTTTATGGCGGTGAAATGCCGAACGACCGCATTTTCCTGTACAGCGTGCTCCGGTGCATGCCGAGTGTTTGCGCCGATTTCCCGCGGTCCCAGTTGTTGCGCCTGAGGGTCGCGGCCAGATGGGCGGCCTCGATTCCCTTTATTGATTCTTTGCTGAAAACGATTGTGTCCGAAGAAGCTACCCCGCCGAATATTTCCGGAAGATTACGCGGTTGTATGTATCCCTGCCGGCACATGACAAAGGCATGTTCGATGGTGTTCTCCAGTTCCCGGACATTGCCCGGGAAATCATACGCCATGAGCCGGGCCATGGTTTCCTCTTCGACCCCCCTTATCCGTTTATGCTGTTTTTTGTTGAGTTCGTAGATGAAATAATCAACAAGAACCGGAATGTCCTCTTTTCGTTCACGGAGGGGCGGAAGGGTCAGCGTGATGACGTTAAGCCGGTAGTAAAGGTCCTGCCTGAACCGGCTCCTGCGGACCATGTCATGGAGATTCCGGTTGGTCGCGGCGATTATCCGCACGTCCGCGTATTCGCTTTTCCTGCTTCCCAGGGGCTCGTAGGTTTTGTCCTGTATGACGCGAAGCAGTTTAACCTGCATTGACGGCGAGGTGTCGCCGATCTCATCGAGCAGTATGGTGCCGCCTGCGGCGGAGGCGAACCGGCCCGGCTTGTCGATTTTTGCATCGGTAAACGCCCCCTTTTTATAGCCGAACAGTTCAGATTCCAGAAGATTTTCGGGCAGCGCGCCGCAGTTTACGCCGATGAAAGGTTTGTCCTTCCGGTGGCTGAAATCATGTATGGAGCGCGCGAACACCTCTTTTCCCGTGCCGCTTTCCCCCTGAAGAAGCACAGTGCTGCTGCTTTCGGCGATGAGCGGAAGGTTGGCGATCAGTTTCTGCAGCACCGGACTGATCGTGATGATGTTGTGGTGCTGATGAACGGAAAGGCGCGTGCGGTATTCAGCCTCCTCACATGAAATGTCGCGGAATGTCTCGATGGCCCCGGCCGCATTGCCGTCGGCGTCACGAAGTACTGTCGTGGCGATTGACAGGTTTTTTTTGATCCCGGCTGCATTGATCATGGTGACCGGCCGTTCAGAAAACAGCTCTCCGGTGGCGAGCGTCCTGCGGAGCGGGCAATTCCGGCCGCAGCAGTCGGCACGTAAAACCTCCCAGCAGAGCCTGCCGATAGCCTGCTTCTTGCCGGTTGCCGTTATCGTTTCCGCCGCCCGGTTGAAAAACGTTATCCGGCTGTTTTTATCGACCGCAAAAACGCCCTCCTGAATCGTGTCAAGGAGTCGGAGAAGCTCTTCCTGGGTCCACGACATAATAAAAATCTTTTCGTTTATAGTGGTGGCTACAACGGAAAAATAAATTATCGATATTTGTGTTGCAACGGTGCAACGTTTATATCTATCAATGTCTCATCTTTGCGACAATTATATTAGAGGGATCTGCAGGTATCGGTCAGCTGATTTCCGGAATGAATGTGAAAAAGCCGATTTGCCTCCTGAATCGGCCATTTTACGTAACCTTGTCCGGTAACTGTCGATTTTTTTCGAATGTGCACGATTATTGCGTGAACAATCTCCTTAATGTTTGAATGGGAAATTTCCGGTTATTGAGGTAATGGATTCAGGCTGGGGCTGTGATGAGAATCGCCGTGGCAATCGACGGAACACGTGTATCGACGGTATTCGATTTTACCGAAAAGCTGGTGCTTGTGGAGGTTGAAGGAGGAGCGATCACAGGTATACGTGAAATCCATTTTCCAGAAAAAATCGTATCGCTGCGTGTCGCGCGTCTTAAAAATCTCAAAGTCGACACCCTAATCTGCGGGGCAATATCGGAGCCCGCCGCCATGATGATCCGTCATTGCGGGATACGTCTCGTGCAGGGTATTTCGGGGGAAATTGAAAATGTAGTGGAAGCTTTCATCAAAGGAATAATAGAAAACTCACGCTTTTTCCTTCCGGGTTTCGGGCACCCCTCGGGGGAAATGCATAAATAAATTCCACAGGGGATACACGGTCATGAAAAGAATAATGCTCAAATCAAAAATCCACCGTGCGACCATCACGGGGGTGGATATCAATTACGAAGGCAGCATCACCATTGATGAGCGCCTGATGGAACTGGCGGATATCCTGCCCAACGAACAGGTGCATGCGCTCAATTGCAGCAACGGCTCGCGCTGCATCACCTATGTGATACCGGCACCCCGGGATTTGGGCACGGTTCTTCTAAACGGTCCGGCGGCCCGTCTCGGTATGCCGGGAGACCCGGTGGTGATCATTTCGTATAGTGAAATGGATGACCGGGAGGTGGCGGAATTCGTTCCGCGCATAGTGGTGGTGAATGGTCGGAACCGCCCGAGCGGCGAACCGGAAAAACGGGGAGGTCCGTTTTCTCAGATCGCCGGATTACCGTGTGAAAAGCATTACAATGAGCGACCAAAGCCTTCAATCGAGACTTATGGGATGTGAATATATTTATGCCTATAAATTACCATTTGTTATAACCACTCATTAAAAGGAGACGATTCATGGAAAAAGTCGATGTTCTGGTTATCGGGGGAAGCGCCGCGGGTATTGTCGCGGCGGTGACCGGAAAAACTCACCATCCCGACAAAAAGTTTTTACTGATCCGGAAGGAGGCGCAGGTGGTGGTGCCCTGCGGCATACCCTATATGTTCGGATCTCTTGAGTCAAGCGACAAGAACGTCATCGCCGATTCGGCGGTAACGAATGCGGGCATTGCATTGAAAATCGGCGAGGCGGTATCGATCGACCGGCAGGCGAAGGTATGCGAAACCTCCGACGGCGCCGTCATAAACTACGGAAAGCTCGTTCTGGCGATCGGTTCAGTTCCTTTCGTACCCGGATGGTTGAAAGGCGCCAATCTCGAAAACGTCTTCACGGTACCGAAAAACAAGGTGTATCTGGACGATGTCATCAAAAAGCTTGAATCCTTCAAGAAAATCGTTACCATCGGCGGCGGTTTCATCGGCGTCGAAGTGTCCGATGAATTACGGAAGAAAAACAAGGAGGTGACCGTCGTTGAAAAATTGCCGAATATTTTATGGTCGGCATTCGATGACGTCATTTCCGACAATGCAAAGAAAATCCTTGAAAACAGGGGCGTCACTATCAAAACAGGATCGGGCGTAAAAGAAATCGAAGGTGATACACGGGTAAGGGGAATAACGCTGGAGAGCGGAGAATTTATTGAAGCCGACGCGGTGCTCCTGTCGGTCGGGTATGTCCCGGATACCGATATTGCCCGCAAAGCGGGGATAAAGCTGAATGAAAATGGGTTTATTAAAGTCGATGAATACATGAGAACCGATTCTCCCGATATATTCGCCGTCGGCGATTGCGTTGAAAAAAGAGACTTTTTTACGAGAAAACCGAGCAATGTCATGCTTGCTTCAACCGCCTGCGCGGAAGCGCGGATTGCGGGAATCAACCTTTTTTCTCTCTCCACGCTTAAAACGTTCATCGGGACCATCGCCATTTTTTCGACCGCGATAGGCGATACCGCCTTTGCCGCCGCCGGATTGTCGAAACGACAGGCGATGGAAGAGGGGTTCGATGTGGTCACGGGAAAGTTCGAGGGCGTCGATAAACACCCGGGGTCGTTGCCGGGCGCGAAAAAGCAATTCGTCGAATTGATCGCGTCGCGCGAATGCGGCGTCATTCTCGGAGGCGGTGTAATGGGAGGGGTGAGTTGCGGCGAGCTTATCAACCTGATCGGCCTTGCCATTCAGAACAGGATGACCGTTCACAACATTCTCATGACACAGATAGGAACGCACCCTTTACTTACCGCTCCCCCCACCGCCTATCCGGTTATCAAGGCGGCCGAAAGCATTTCGAGGCAGATTAAAACCAGAAAGGATTGAATCGTGCGGCTTCGGTCAGGACATACGGAAAAGAAAGGAAATTATGATTGAAAAGGAAACCGGACATGGCGAAGAAAAACATCAGGACGCTCCTTTGCCCGTTCCGGCAAATATGCGGCGGATGAACGAACCCGACGGATCTGCGAGTGTCAAGGGGCTTTGCGGCGATTCGATGGAGATGTACCTTGTAATAAATGAAGAAACCGTAACCGATGCAAGTTTTTTCACCGACGGCTGCAGCGCTTCGCAGGCGTGCGGTTCCACCGCGGCCCGCCTTGCCGTGGGAAAGACGTTGAAGGAAGTCCTGCGCCTGTCGCCCGCGGACGTGCTCGATGCATGGGCGAATATACCTCAGGGCAATGTGCATTGCGCCATTCTTGCGATAAGTACGCTTCACAAGGCACTGGCCGATTATCTGTTGAAATTTCAGAACGGATGATCGAATGCGTAGTTGTATGGTTTCGATTAGTCAATTAACGCGCCGCGGGAAAGGCGGCGCACCATGCTCAACCGCTCATTTTCAAGGAGACGCACATGGAAAGAAGAAAGGCTCTCGGCTGGAAACATCTTACTCGGAATATGGCGATGAAGTTGATTTGAACTGTTCAAGACCCGGCTTTAATGATAAGCTATGGGTGGAGAACAATCATTTCCGTCATTCAATTTGACGCCAAGGGAAAATTGATATGTTAACGGATCGAAAGCTATCGATCCGGAAAACAACTCGGTCAAGGAGGTATGCCGATGCGTGAAGATATGAAACGCAACATCGAAGACAGAAACCTCGGTCCGGAGCAAATTTTTGCCGCATCCTTAATAGCAGGCATGAGTTCTTTCGGCATTCTCAATCAAGCGGTGGTGTCGGGGGCGGCGGACAAAATGGGAGAGGACCTGGCCGAGTATTATAAGGCACGGAATCCAACCGAAGCCGATGAGGTGGCACGCACCGCCGATACAGGCATTGTCGCTACATGTAAAAAAACGGTGAACATACTTCAGTCGCTGTTGCGGATTTCGAATGAGATTACCTGTGACGAAAACAACGGCGTACTCTATTTGAAAATACGCAATAGTAAATGCCGCTACTGCCCCAAAGGCGTCGGCCGCGCGGAACTCGGCGGCACGCTCTGTCCGTTTCCGTCACTTATCGAAAAGTTTGTCAATGTAGTAAATGATCGCGCAGTCATAACCGTATTCAAGGAAAAGTCGGTGCCCCTGCTGAAAAAGGAAGACGACTGGTGTGTTATCAGATACTCCGCCCCCGGTTGAAAAACCTTCCGGGCGTTCAGATTTCAACGCCGAAAAAAGTACGCAGCAGATAACCGATCAGAAAACTGAACGCCGCCACGGAAAAACTCAAACCAGCCATTTCCAGAAAGCGCCTGTTGAACCGCTCATCTTTGGTTACCGCAAGGTAAAAGTTAAAGACGGCAATAATCAGAAGCGCTTCAGCCATCATGCAGACCAGGCAAAGGTAGTAGTTGTTCAGCAAAAGATACGGCAGGATAAGCACCAGGACGGTAACCAGATAGGTTCCCCCCGTATACAAGGCGGCACGCAGCGGATTCTTGGACGATTGTTCCGTCTTGGTGGAAAGATATTCCGAGGAACCCATGGACAGTGCGGCGGCGATGCCGGTGATCGAACCGGTCAAGGAAATCAGTTTGGTGTTTTGCAGTGCCAGGGTCAGACCTGCCAAGGCGCCGGTCAGTTCGACCAGCGCATCGTTCAAACCCAGAACCATTGAACCGACGTAGCGCAGTTTGTCCTCATCCAATAACCGAAGCAGCTCCAGCTCATGATGATTCTCTTCCTGAATGATGGTGTTGACTTCGGGAATATCCCCTGCTAGCTCTTGATAATGTTTCTGAGCGTCTTCTTCACCGCGTTCCATCAATTTGACGCCGAACGTCAGGCCGAAAATCCGGCTGATACTGATCAATTGCTGTCCTTAATTATATTGATTTCCTGGCGGTGGTTCTACCGAACCACAAACTTCAAGCTCTTCTCCTCCGCAGTCGGCACTGCTGCGGAGGATGGGTGCATGGAGTGCCGGGACGGCACCGACGTGCCGCTTTTTTCGAGCGGCCCCTGCCGCTACTAGAAAGCCCCCAGCTACGCTGGTGGATGCTTACTGTGCAATAAATTTCTTTTTCGTGCGTCTTAATTACCATGACCGACCATTCACGATGGCAGCAATTGAGGCGATTTTTCAGCGTGGAGCGACGCACACTCGTCGCTTTCGTGCGGGGATTGATCGACGATGCGGCCGATCGAGATGCTGAAGATATCGTACAGGAGGTGGCATTCCATTTTTTCGAAAAAGGGGACATCATTGAACCGGTCGAGCATCTGGGGGCGTATGTCTATCAGGCATTGCGCAACCGGGTGGTGGATTCTTACCGGCGTAAGCGGCCGATTCGGTCGCTGGATGAGCCGGTTGAGGAGGGGAAAACGGTCCGGCTCGCGGATGTCGTTGCGGATGTCGCGGGTGATCCGCGGGTCCACACGGAGCGCAGCGACCTGTATCGCCGCTCGCTGCTGCTGATGCGGAAGCTGCCCGAACGCGATCAGGCGCTTATCATTGCCACGGAAATCGAGGGGTATTCGTTTGCGGAACTTGCAGATCGATGGAAGGTGCCGGTGGGGACGCTTCTTGCACGTAAATCACGATCGTTGAAGAAAATACGGGAAACGCTGCAGTCGTTTGCATAGATGATTATTTGACAAAAAAGGAGTGTTACTATGGAAAACAAACATCGTTTTTCGGAAAGAGAAGGCTGTCGGTCGCTGAAAGTTCTTCGTATCGTCGGTATTGCAATCGCCGGTATCAGCCTGGCGGTTCTTTTCGCGCTGCTCTTCGGCTGGGTGGTCATGCTGCTGTGGAACTGGCTGGTCCCTTCCATTTTCGGGCTGAAGGCCATCACCTACTGGCAGGCGTTCGGCATAACGGTACTGGCGAAGATATTCTTCAGCGGGGTGCATGGCGATGCGCACAAGGCGGATAAAATACACCGCAGTGTCGATCACCGCTGGCATCGGTGGATGGGAATCGACGATGAGGCCTCACTCGGGGAGGGATTCGGCCGGTTTTCCCACAGGGAGATGAAGCATTACCGGGACTTTTGGAAAGAAAGGGGCGAAGCGGCGTTCGAGGAGTATTTGCGGGACATTGGCCCGGACAATTCACGAAATGCAAAGGAGGATTGACCATGCCTCACGAACATGTCTGCCCCTGGTGGATCGGGTACCTTCTCGCGAGCCCTATCCGCCGCCTCTTCCAGAAGCCTGAAAAGATCGTCGGACCTTTTATCAAAAACGGCATGCGCATCCTTGAAATCGGCCCCGGCATGGGATTTTTTACGTTGCCGATGGCCGAGATTGTCGGTCCGGAAGGCGGGGTGATCGCCGTCGACATTCAGGATAAAATGCTTCGCGAACTGCGGCAACGGGCAAAAAAGACGGGGCTTGACGGCAGGATCGATTGCCGCTTGACAAAGCAGGACGCGCTCGGGATCGGCGATCTTCGCGGGTCAATCGATTTCACCCTGCTCATGGCGGTAGTGCATGAGGTCCCCGACAGGCGGCGTTTTTTCGAGGAGGTCCGCAGTGCGATGAAAACGGCCGGAACGGTGCTGATGGCCGATCCGCGACCATATTTTGGTATCGATGAGTTCGAGGAGGCGCTTATATTTGCGCGTGAGGCGGGATTTAACCGGAGCGTTGACCGTATTTCCGCTATCTGGAGAAGTAATAGCGCGCTCCTAACGGCGGGTTGAAAATTGCAGAAGAAAAGCCGGGTACCCGGAGATCAGATGTTTCCCGAATTTCCCGGCATTGTTTTTATCTTCACATCAATGCATCAATCGAACGCCATATCCGTTTTCCACACTTCCCAGACCTTTCCAACAAGATCCGGTCCGGGTTTTAAGGTCATCTTTCCCGGCTTCCAGCCCGAAGGCGTGGCTTCGGATCCCTTACTGTTGCGAACGAGCTGAAACGCCTGAACCTGCCGGATCGTTTCACCGACGTTGCGGCCGACGGGCGGCGTCAATACCTCATAGCCCTGAATGATGCCGTCGGGATCGATCAGGAACCTTCCCCTCGTCAGTACACCGGCGTCCTCGTCGTAAATGCCGTACACGGCCCCGACCTTTCCGCCGCTGTCGGAAAGCATCGGGAACGGCACGCCGCCCTTGACCATTTTAGAAAGCTCGACGTCATTCCACATCTTATGAACAAAAACGCTGTCGACGCTCATCGATAACACCGTGACGCCCAGTTTCTGAAATTCTGAATGCTTCTCTGCGACCGCAGAGACTTCGGTCGCTCACACAAAGGTGAAATCACCCGGGTAGCAGCACAGCACCACCCACTTTCCGAGGAATTCGGACAATTTAACACTTGTAAACTTGCCCGCGTGGTATGCGGGAGCCGTAAAATCCGGGGCTTTCTTTCCAATCATTATCATGGCGCTTTTCTCCTTTGTTGGGGTTGCCGGTTCCTTCTTATCCGATTTGGCAGGCTCGCCGACCGGACCGCCTGTCGGGCGTGCACATCCGACCTTCAGTTCTTCGGGCATACGCAGACCCTTTCTTGGTTAGAAGTTGTTAATGGTGGAAATAACTGATTGTCATTACGCCGTTTCCGCCGTGAACGGGGGACGGAATCAGGAATTTAAAGTAAAATAGATAGGAAATGAATAACGGGTCAAGAAAGCCGCGAAAAAAGCAGCAACTCGGCCGGTCTCATTGTATAAAACGCATCCCTCCCGCGCGGCCACCTAAATGTCAAGCATCCCCCGGCAGGACGGATCACGATTCCTGCTGCACCACCTGATCGTAAAAGGAGACAATGTCGTTCCGGTTGGGGCCGGCACGCATTTTTATCGCCTCCTTGGGGTGCATGTTGAGCATTCCGGTAAGCATATAGGGAATTTTAGGACCCCATTCAATCTCTTTTTCCAGAGGTATGATGTGCTCCTGTATGCATTTGAGTACCGGTCGGAGCTTGAAATTCGGATTCTTAAGGAAACTGATAAGGTTTTCAAGCGGGCAGTTCCCCGCTCCCCTGCCCATGCCGTTGATTGTCGCATCAACCCTGCTTGCGCCCAGAATCAAAGCTTCGATTGTATTGGCATACGCGAGTTGCTGGTTGTTATGGGCATGCATCCCCACTTCCTTGCCGGTGCCTTCCAGCGCTTTCAGATAAATATTAACTAAATACCTCACCTGTTCCGAATAAAGCGCCCCGAAGCTGTCGACGATAAAAACCGCAGTTACGGGCGATTTTGCGATTAAATCGAGCGCTTCCATTAATTCTATTTCTTTTACTACGGAAATAGCCATGAGCTGAAGCGTAACTTCATAACCTTTGTCGTGTGCATCCTTTATCATATCGAGCGCCACCGGGATCTGGTGTATGTAGCAGGCGACCCTGATAAGGTCGAGTACGCTGTCCTTTTTCGGAAGGATGTCTTCGTGGTAGTCGGTTCTGCCTGCATCCGCCATGGCGCATAGTTTTAATGGAGTTTTGTTTTCGCCGACCACTTCTCTTATACTGTTTTCATCGCAATATTTCCATTTTCCGAATTTGTCGGGCATGAATATTTGTTTCGAGGCCTTGTAACCTATCTCCATATAGCTTACACCGGCCTCTATATCCGTTTCATAGATCGCTTTTACGAAAGAAGGATCAAAACAATGATCGTTGATCAATCCGCCGTCCCTGATGGTACAGTCCTGGATTTTAATGTCGGGTCTGTACGTCAGCCATGTTCCTTTCGATTCATTTTTCTCCATCATTTTCAGCATCCTTGGTTTATTGTTTAATTTTCAATTTTACGCGCTTAAATATTGATAAATTGTTTTTTTTTATAATTCCTTCATTATTTATGCACCGCCAGCCGCACTGACCTATGGATTAAGCAGTTTTCAGGGAACAGGGTGTATGAATTGACAGGTGTAGTATCTGTACGGGAGCGGGCGTCCGCAATGACACCCTTTTCTGAGGCACCATCACGTGTAGGTCGCTTCGTTACATCGCCCCTCCCAACGACATCCTGAAACGACTTTCCTAGGTAATATACTATTGCGGGTTGTTTCAATAACAGATAAAACAGCAACCTGCCGGTTTTACTCTCTTTGGATATAAGATTTTTTACTATAGAAATAAGGGAATGATTAAAATCACTGGGGCAACCGTGGAAACGATTCATACGGAGTTGGCCTCTTTTTAACTGTTGACTTAACCGCTGTGTCCGAATTATATTCATAATAATAACTATTACTATTAATATAATAATGAATCACCGAAAAAGCAAGCAGCGCGAAAAGATAGTACAGATCCTCAGGCAAACGAGGGTTCATCCGACGGCGGACTGGATCTATGAAACAGTGCGCAAAGAGATGCCGAAGGTGAGCCTGGGAACAGTCTACCGGAATCTTAACGTATTAATCGAGCAGGGGCATGTTCAAAAGCTGTCGCTGGAGGGAACGATTGATCGCTTCGAGGCAAAAATAACGCCGCACTATCATCTGATATGTGAAAAGTGCGGCAGCGTGCAGGATTTCGACATGCCCCATCCGGGAGACATCAACATGAAGGCACAGGCATTCTGTGATTTCAGGATCAACCGGCACCGCATCGACTTTTACGGAGTATGCAAACAATGTCAATTAAACGATAACCCTTAACCTTCAACGGATCAGGAGGCTTCTTATGAGTCGAAAACTGACCTACACCAACGGCGCCCCGGTGGCCGACAATCAAAACGTCCTTACCGCCGGAAAACGCGGTCCCATGCTGCTTCAGGATGTATGGTTTCTCGAAAAACTTGCTCATTTCGACCGGGAGGTCATTCCCGAACGGCGCATGCACGCCAAGGGGTCGGGCGCTTTCGGTACCTTTACCGTTACGCACGACATCACGAAATACACGAAAGCGAAGATTTACTCCCAGATCGGCAAAAAAACCGAATGCTTCGTCCGTTTCTCCACGGTGGCCGGGGAGCGCGGCGCGGCGGATGCCGAACGGGACATCAGGGGCTTTGCGATGAAATTCTACACCGAGGAGGGGAACTGGGACCTCGTGGGCAACAACACGCCGGTGTTCTTTCTCAAGGACCCGCTTAAATTCCCCGACCTCAACCATGCGGTCAAGCGCGACCCGAAGAACAATATGCGCAGCGCGAAAAACAACTGGGATTTCTGGACCTCGCTCCCCGAGGCGCTTCATCAGGTGACCATCACCATGAGCGACCGCGGTATCCCCCTGTCCTATCGCCATATGAACGGCTACGGCAGCCATGCCTACAGTTTGATCGATGCAAAAAACGAGCGTTTCTGGGTGAAGTTCCATTTCAAAACGCAGCAGGGCATCAAATGCCTTACCGATGCGGAGGCCGAGGCGATCGTCGCCAAAGACCGTGAAAGCCATCAGCGCGATCTTTTCGAGAGTATCGAAAAGGGAGATTTCCCTAAATGGGACATGAAGATTCAGATTATGCCCGAAAAGGATGCAGCAACGTGCCCCTTTAACCCGTTCGATCTGACGAAGGTATGGTCGCATAAGGAGTATCCGCTTATCGAAGTCGGGGTAATGGAACTCAACCGCAACCCGGAAAACTACTTTGCTGAAGTCGAGCAATCCGCCTTCAATCCGGCGAACATCGTTCCCGGCATCGGCTTCTCACCCGATAAGATGCTTCAGGGGCGTCTCTTCTCCTACGGCGACGCGCAGCGGTACCGTCTCGGGGTCAACCACCATCTCATTCCCGTCAACAAATCGCGCTGCCCGTACCACAGTTTCCATCGCGACGGTCTTATGCGCGTTGACGGCAACTACGGCGCCACGCTCGGTTATGAGCCCAACAGCTATGGCGAATGGCAGGAGCAGCCCGGCGCGAAAGAACCGCCGCTCCCGCTTGGCGGATCGGCCGATCACTGGAATCACCGCGAGGATGACGATTATTATTCGCAGCCGGCTGCGCTGTTCAACCTGATGAGCGCCGAACAGAAAAAAGCGCTCTTCGAAAATACCGCACGCGCCATGGGCGACGCTCCGCGCGAGATCAAGATCCGGCACATCGGGAATTGCCTCAAGGCGGACAAAGCCTACGGCCAGGGAGTCGCCGAAGCGCTCGGGATTCCGTTGAGTGAGGTGAAGGGTTAGATGCATGCCCGTCGGGGGCGGTAAACCGTTTGCGGTTTATCAGCCCCGGTTATGTATTTTCAAGCATGCGGCATGGGCCGCCTAGAATCATTCAACCTCATCCAAAGGAGCAGACTCCATGAAAGGTAATGAAAAACTCATCGCCACCCTCAACGCGCTTCTCGCCGACGAGCTCACGGCAATCAACCAGTACATGGTCCATTCCGAAATGTGCGACGACTGGGGGTACGAGAAGCTGCATGCGCACTTCGAGAAGCGGGCGATCGACGAAATGAAACATGCCGAAAAGCTGATCGGCCGCATCCTGTTTCTCGAGGGCACCCCGGTGGTGGCCACGCTCAACAAGATCATGATAGGCGCCGACGTGACGAAACAGCTGGCAAATGATCATTCCGCCGAAGAAGGCGCCATCGCCGCCTACAACGACGCCATAGGACTCGCCGGAGAGGTGAAGGATTTCGCCACCCGCGACCTGCTGCAGCAGATCCTCAACGACGAGGACGCCCACATGGACGGCATCGAGGGGCTGCAGGGCCAGATCGAACAGATGACACTGCAGATTTTCCTGACCACGCAGGTCAAGGGGTAGGGGGTAGACCAAATCCTTTTCTGATGGTACGGAATGCCCGTTGAGGAGTTCCGTACCTGCCTCAGTACTATACCCGCACGACGATATCTTTCGGCCAATATTTCTTTTATAACACGGCAGCAATTGATGTTGCATCTGGGGAAGCCGCAGCGCGCTGCTAAAGGCGGTCTGAATAATCCACTGAGATGATTTGACACTATCACCCGGTTCTCCCAAGTATCACCGCGATGGAGATCAGCGATCCGAGCCCCATCATACATGCGTAGGTAAGGAACTGAGCGACTTTCGGCGTCGGGCGAAGCGCGAGGAGCGTGGTTAATAAAATGCCTAATGCAATATAAACAAGATCGATATAAAGATAGGTTGTGTTGTATTCCCCGGTAAGGTAAACGGCGAAACTGAGGGCGAACGAGACGACAAGGCAGCTGCATGCGAAGAACACCGTGCGTTTCAGCCCGTACTTTTTCGGAAACGTCTCCACCGGCGTATGCTGATCCTGCAGAAAATCCCGGATGTCGGTGACCGCACGGCCGCCGAACATGGCGACGAAAAACATGGCGGCAAGCAGGTATACCCCCGGCGTCAATGAACCGGCCATTGCTCCCATGACGGCATAGAGCGCCTGAAGAAGCCCGAGCGTCAAGCCCCGCATGATCGCCGTCTCGAAGAGATGAAACGCAAGGCCGAGAATGACGGCTGCGATAACGACCCATGGAATGAGGCTCGGAGGTGAGATCCATGCAGTGAGAAGTAAACTTGCCAGCAGAAATAGTGATGAAAACGTCCAGCCGAAAGCTACCGGTATCTCCCCTGCGGAGACAGGATTAAGCCTGATCCGGGCTCGCGGCCCCGTGCAGTCAAGATGCCGGTCGGCAACGAAATCCATTGAAAAGCCGCCGGTCGCCAGCAGAAAACCGGCAATCGTCATCAGGAGCGAGCATTTACCCGGGGCTCCAGCGGCACGCGCGCCGATGCCGGTGAGTGCGGCGACCATAACGGTGCGGTTGATACGGAAGAGTTTGAGGAAACCTACGATATGTTTTTTAATTGATGTCCTCCCGGAGAGCATCAACGGATTGCCGGATCGATCAGTTGACATCGCGTATTTCATAGTGTCTCCTTTTCACGTGTTGTCAAGTACGACCGAGAACCAACATAGGCACCCCGTTGGTTTATTCATTTCACCGATTGCCCCACCGAGGTTTCCGTGGTTTCTGTACAGCCTCATCCGAATGCGATCAGCGCCCCGATTGCAAGAATTAATACTCCACCCAGGCAGCGAATTCCTTTTATCAGTTTGGGCAGGAAGGTTCGGTCGCTTTGTCGGATAACGGTCCCGCCGACAGCACTCCCCACCGTTCCCGCGATGCTTACCGTAATCGCCATTCCGATTGAAACCGCAATAACCGCCGCCAATCCTACGTGGAGTATCCCGATGATGCTCGAAAAGGAAAGTATGAGAAAGACGCCGGGACAGGGAGCAATTCCCGCGATGACGGCCACCATCGGCAGACTCGAAGAGCCGCGAAGCAGTCTGCCTGCAACCGAGTTTGCTGCGCCCTCAATAACTGAAGAAAAAAGGATGATGCCGCCCGCAACCATTACAAGCACGCCGCTGAGCGTTATAAAACGGGACGAATAGATTTCGCTTTCGGCAAGCCCGCCTCCGAACGCCGCCCTTACCACGAAAAACAGCAGGATTGAAGAACCGGTATGGGTAAGCGAAAAAACCGCCCCCGCAACCCAGGTGGAGCGAAACGATGTCGCCTGTGTCAAACCATGGGAAACGAAAAGCGCCTTTGCATGTCCGGGCCCGAGGCTGTGAATTATACCGTAAAAAAATGCCATGATGAGCAGACCGGCAATAGAGGAAGGTTTCGGTTGTTCCATTATTCTCCGTAACCGTTGCGATAACTTCGCCGAGAGGTCGCGCTGAAGCGACAGAAGCGTACCGCTGAAGGGAAGATGCTTCCAGAAGAGGGCATTTCCGCGCATTCGTTGCCGCGGCGCTTTTTCTACCGGAGGTTGCTGTACAGTATCCGCTAATGGTGATCGAAGGGGATTAGGCTGGGCATAACCGGGAAAAAAACAAAGAAGTACGGATAGAACAATACAATATTTCACTGTTGTTTCCTTTTTATTGAAAGGATTATGTGGTCGATATAATCGTCCTTTTTAAACCTGATGCCGCCTTCCCACGCTTTATTAGTTGATATCTGTACGAGCTCTTTTTTTAAATCAAATGCAATGAACATCGAGGGATCGTTGAAAAATACGACGATATCCTGTCCGGCGATTTCCATTAAAGGCAGAGCGCAGGGGATGAAGAAGCTGTACCGTACCTTCAGACCGGGTTGTATGACGGCAACGAAGTTTTCCGCCTTATTAGTTTGAAGAAGCTTTTTTCCCCAGGTGAAAACAATGAAAAAACCACTGCGTGCGGAAAAGGAAAAAGCTTCCCGCTCCATCTTGTTAAATTCATCTTTTTCAAAACGGTTGTTGCGGTTGAGGTCGAATTCATTAATAAGCGACGCGCTGTACATTTCGTCCATGTCCCAGAAGACATTTATGCCGCTCAGTGTTGAGTCGGTCAACATGAATTTCGCCATCACATCGATGAAAAGGTGCGGATGAGCGGAAAGCGCAATTACGCCGCAAAAAAGACAAATGGTAATCCGGGCTGCAAAACGGCGGATAGTATGAAGCATCAATATTCGTTCTTTCTTCGGGCGCACCCCGACGATTTCTTCGACCGGAGCGACGGCCTTCTCAAATGCGACAGTCATCGGCTGCCGATATACACAAAAATAGGGTTCGAATAAAACCAGAGATCGTTCCAGGCGATCGCCTCGGTATTCATATAATTCTCATCCATGAGCGGGTTCCCCTGATCGTCGACTTCGCCGGGAGACCCAACCTTCAGATTGGTTCCGCGAAGACGGTAGTAGGTCGGCCGTGTACAGGTGATCGTGGTGCGGATGACCTGCAGGTTGCCTTCGATGCGCCAATCGGCGGCGGTAAAACGCCGCAGCACCTTAGTTGTCGGATTGACCGGATTGGTATAGGCTTCCCGATCGGACGGGTTGACTTTTCCAATGATCGAACCGCCGATGAGATCAATATGGTCCACCCGCACGCTGTCGCCGTGGTTGTTGACTGAAGGGCTCTTGAACCGTATCGTCAATGCAAGCTCGCTTTTCCGCGCGGGAAGATCCGCCCCCATGGGAGCAATGCCGATGCCGTCATCAAGAGAAAAATCAAGTGTTGATATCAGATCGCCGTGCACGATGAAGATTTCTCCGCATCGCATCCCCTCAAGCCATGCCCGGGCGCCGGTATCGGTTACCGTCGACCAGGTTTTTGCATACTCTCCCGGCCAGAAATCGGCGATGGTCGTATGGAAGTCGGAGTTGACAATAGTCCAGTAATGGCGCCCCTCGCCAAGCAGTGCGTCCCAGATTCCGCCGACGCGGGAAAGGATGTAATCCGCACCGCCCCAGGTGCAATTTCGGGGGAGACCGGTGCGTCCGTAGCTGCCGCGAAGCGGGTTTTTTTGATGACCCGGCATCCCTTCGAAACCGAGACCGACTTCGGGCGCGCAGTTGTGGAAATCGCGCATATCGCCGACGGAGTAGGGTCCGATTGCTTCGCGCGACGGATGATTGACGAAAAAATAACTCGATGCCGGGAAATTGTCTTTCAGCCAGGTGAGTGCCGCGATCGAGTTAGCGTGTTCGTAGGCATTATTTTTCGGCAATTGCGGTATGCTTGTATCGTAATCGTTGAAGTCGAATTGATATTCAAATTCGGCGATCGCCCTCGGTTGATCGGCGTCGTCGATGAACCCGACGCTCGCGTGTTCGTGGCCGGGACAGTTCCATTCGAGGCCCTGCAAAATAATTTTATCAGGATACTTTTTTCGTTGCCCGAGCAGCTTCGGCCATGAATACTCTGTGATCGTATACCATCGCGGAATATAGACACCCCCGAACTGAGCGCGGGGGGCTGCAAGGTTCTGGTACGGATCGTCGACGATGTAACGATCTGCGGTGTCGCGGTAGAAGGCCCCGCCGTGTTCCGAATTGACATAAACATCGAGCCCCCCTTCGCCGAACGCATGAACGAGAAGCGAATCCTGTATGAAGGATCCGTCGGTGAGCACCGTATGGTTATGGATGTCGGATGCGACCCATTGCTTTTTGACGAGTGTCACCGACGGCAGATTCCGGATCTCGTTGACCGGACCTGAAAAAACGACATAATCCTCCCGGCAAAAATAAATCGTATCGGCGGCGGGACAGGCGGGCTGTATGATGGAGGGAATTATGTGTCGTTTTTTATCAATATAGCCTCTGCACCCGTTGTCGATTACCAGTACCCGTTTCGTTTTCAATTTTATTTCCGGACCGGTAATATCGAGAATGTACATGCCGGCCGGCAATTTTCTTTCGGGAAAACGGATGAAAGATTTTTCCCCGGCGGCGTGCTTGACGACTCGGCCATGCAGGTCGAAAAGCGTTATCGATATCGGGTCGTTCTCTTCCCATTGGAAGGGATGCGGCCTGTCGGTACGAGTGACACGCACCATATATTCATCATAGGAATCGACAATCAGCGTCTCGGGAAGGCAGTTTTTCCCGTCATTGCTTTCAAGAAAAAACCGTCCGTCACTCCCCGTCCAGGTAATGGTCGTATAAAAAGCGGAACTCACCCGTACCGAATCGAGCGGCAGACCGTTTTGAGCGCATGTCACTCTTCCTTCAAGATAGGTCTGAGCGGTAGTCATGCACGGGAGAAAAAATGCACCCACCTGCAGGATGACGAAAACCGGCCGACGGAATCGAACAGTCCATTTTTTCATATCCATAAGCCTTTTTATGAATGCGTAATGGACTATCGTAATAATTAAATGAAATTCATACGATATTTAAATAATCTTTTGATAATATACTTTTATATAAGTCGAAGTGTCGGTGGTAAAAATCAGGCAGATTATTTCGAAACGGCGGTCGATTTGACCGGCCGGGTGGAGTTTCACCAGTGCACGAGCGACATTCCATTGCACGCTTTCGGTGACGGTGAAGGCGAGACCGGGGGTGAGGAGAAGGTCGGCTTTATTGAGTTTCGGCAGGAAACCGGGGTGTGCGTCAGGTAGACGATGAAACCGATGTGAAGAAATTTGACGATTTGACGGTCCATGGTTTCAGCCGATTTCGAACGTGTGACTTTCCTGGCTAAGAAAATCAAGGTATCTCAAACGGCGGGGGAAATATAAAGACCGGGGAAAAGAGTTTCAAATCCGCCGGGCGGGGAGAATAGTTCCGATCAAAGGGTGATTATGAAACGTCAATCCAGCGATATGAGCGGGACACTGTCCGTCGAGGAAGTCAGATCTTCTTCCCCAGCGTGGCGGGCATGAACTTCCCGAGCTTGACGTGTTTCTGGCTTGCGAGGTTTTCCGCGATGTTCCGCACCATGTCCGCCTTTCCCCGCAGCAGCACTACTTCGATGCAGTTGTCGTGGTCGAGGTGAGCATGCATGGTGGAAATGATGTATTCATGGTACTCATGCTGTTTGTCGGTCAATTTTTCGGTAAGACCGCGCTTATGGTGGTCATACACAAGAATAACCGCCGCCGCGGTTTCGCCCGATGCGTTTTCCCATTCCCTTTTAACTAGATTATCGCGGATAAGATCGCGTATCGCCTCCGAGCGGTTGGAATATCCCCGGCGTTCGATGTCCGTATCGAACCGTTTGAGCAGCTCCTCCGAAAGCGAAACGCCGAAACGTATGCACTGGTCCATTGATCGGTTCCTTTGTGATGAGGGTTGAGCGTTGTTCCGGGATGAAAAATATATCGTTACTGCGGGCAAATGCAGCTTGTAAGCCGACTCTTTCTTACACGGTATTCCACACAGGTCATCGACGAAGTGGCCTGGGGATTGCATCCTAATGGGACCCCGCATTCCGCCCTACACGATATAGCCCGCAGGGCAGTCTCGGGTTAAAGACCTTTCAAGCGGCAACAGCATCGTTTAGCCTCATGCGATAATAACAAACATTTAAATTGAAGATCTCTTGCATTGTCGTGTCACATATTTCTATTTTGTAACACTCGATAGTGCTACAATTTTAAATTATGTGCTATCGCATCAACTATTTTCCCTCAAGGAGGTATGAGTGGCGGCTCGTTTAATACTCATGACATCAATCGCTTTAATATGCCTAACGGCTGTTTGCCCTGTATCCTATGCCGGTGAACGTGACAAGGATTCGGCGCAGGTGCAGGACCTTGAAAAAATGGTAGTCCGCAGCCAGCGGGAAAAAATGCTCGCTTCCGATATCCTCGACAGTACCGTTATCTCGCGACCCCACGATTCGAAAAGCGTGGACGGGCTGCTTGCCGACCTGCCGGGTATTGATCTGCGGAGGAGTTCCCCTGCCGCCGGAAAGGGGACCGGGATTTTCATTCGCGGGCTTGACGAGTCGCGCAGCCTCATCCTGTTCAACGGCAGACCGCTCAACGGCGCCGGCGTGATGGGGGGCGAGTATGTCGACTGGGCGCTTCTCCCAACTGCAGATGTCAGAAAAGTCGAAGTGCTGCGCGGGGTAAAGTCGGCGGAGTACGGCAATACGGTCGGGGGTGTCATCAACATCATCACGAAATGCGACCTGACCGCCCCCACCGCGACGAAAATCAACGCCTCCTATGGAATCGTCGCTCCCGAACACGCGGAAGACGCCTGGGAAAACCGGGCGACCGATCTCTCGGTGGTACACCATGCGAATATCCTCAATACGGCGGCGCTTGATCTCTTCGCCGGGTTCGGGCAGGGTGAACCTTTTCTTCGCAACAATTACTACGAACGTACCGCGTTCGGCGGGGAGTTGTCGCTGCAGCTTCCGTGGGAGATGCGGGCGAGCGCGGGAGTGAACAACACGCTGCAGCGGCGGGGTTTCGCAATCGCGAACAGCAAGAGTGCGGCGAACTACGACCCCGACTATCCGGAATCGAAGGAGTATGCGGGCGGCGGGCCCGGCCTTTCCTGGAAAGGCGGCAACTACTACTTCGGCGACCGGAGCTACTGGAACAACCTCCGCACGCAGATCGACTTTTCGTTGCAGAAGGAGTTCCCCGGAGTGCTGGTCACCGCGCTCGGCCATATCAACGATCAGGACCGGACCGAACATTTCTATGCACTGACCGATACCAACGAACTGGTACTCGAACGGTTCGCCAAACCCGAAGACCATACGTGGGGATGGAACATCACCGCCCAGCAGTCAATCGGCGAATCGTACACGCTCAAGTACGGCGCCGAAGGGAACGGGCTAAGATATAGCAATTCCGACATCAGACAGCGCGACAGCGCCTATTTCAGATTTCAGCCGCAGGACGGCGATCCTTCGAAGACGATAAAGGCGGCCGACCGGTACGGCGCGTTCGCGCAGTCGTTTCTGAAATTCGGGGAGCGGTTCGAAGCCTCGCCGGGGATCCGGTACGACTACTACCTCGGCCCAGCCCGCGACAGCACGGTCGACGAAACGACGTTCCACGGCGTAAGCCCTAATGTCGGTCTCACGGTAAAGACCTGGGCGGGCGGTGGGGTCGCGCTTCAGGGCGCTTACGCCTACCGCTTCCCCACCTGTCCGGAACTTTACTGGTACTACGGCGGCTACCGGCCGGCGGACCGTAAGGAGCTCCTGCCCGAGCGGGCGGCTCAGGCGGAGCTCGGCCTGTCGCATACCCTCACGGCAATGGAGAACATCGGCGGCTCGTTCGGCGTGCGCGGGTACTATTACCTCGTCAACGATTATATCCGGACCATATTCGGGTATCAGCCGAGCCGTCTCATTTACAATATCGACAAGGTGACGCTCGCGGGGTTGGAGGCTGAAGTCGCGATCGATCTGTGGAATGTCCTGCACCTTCGCGGCAACTATACGTATCAGCAGACGGAAAAATATGGCGATACGTTTGACAGCAGCATGGCGCTCACCGCCGGGCTGCCGGAACTGCCGAAGCACAAGGGCAACGTCGCGATTGAATACCGGGGGAAGGGACAAAGCGAGGCGACGGCGGGTCTGTCGATGCGCTGCAGCGGGGAACGTGAGGTCATTACCGGCAATTCGGCGAAAGGCGATTCGACGAGGCTCGGGCACATCGATGCATTCGCGGTTTTCAGGATCTACGGCAGCTGCCGGGTCTATTCGAAAGAGAATTTTTCCGCAACGTTCAAGGTGGGTATCGACAACCTGTTCAACGCCTATTATGCTGAGTTTCCCGGCATTCCATTGCCCGGCATCACCGGTACCGGGGCGATCGAAGTGAATTTTTAGGAGGACGGATGGAACAATCGGCACACACCATTTACCAACCGGAATTCTGGGAGGAGCAGTGGGATGCCCTCAACAGCGCCGCGACCGTCTTTTCGGGGTACGGCTCGGCGGCCACCTGGAACGCCATGGCGGCGGACTACGGAAAGCGCCGGGATCCCGGTGAGATTGACGAACGGATCGACGCGACGCTGGATCGTCTGGAACGGGGCGGCGTCGCGTTCGAAAATGCAACCGTTCTCGACGTGGGTTGCGGTCCCGGACGGTTTGCAGCGGCATTCGCACGTCGGGGAGCTCGGGTCTTCGCTGTTGACATATCAGAAATGATGGTCGAACGGCTGCGCATCGAGACCGAACCGCAGCTGCTTCCACGCATCTCGCCGGTGGTCGCCGACTGGAAGAGTCTCGATCTCGAACGGCACGGATTCGTCGAAGCCTTCGATCTCGTGTTCGCCAACATGACGCCGGCGGTCGTATCTCCCGAAGCGTTCATGAAGCTCATGGCGGCAGGCAGGCGATGGTGCTGGTTTCGCGGCTGGGTCGGGCGGCGGGAAAATCCGCTGCTCGAACGACTCCATCGGGCGGTATTCGGTGAAAGGCCGGATGATTTCCGGGGTAATTTCATCTGTGCGTGGAACCTTGCCAGTGCGGCGGGTTATTTTCCCGATTGCAGCTTTGAAACGGTCCGCTGGACTCATAAAAAGCCGCTGGATGAGTGTGTCGGGTTTTACGCCGCCTTTTTCAGCCGGGGTAATGATGCGGTGAAGGGAGAGATTGCCCGTAAAATCGAAGCGTCGTTGTCGGAAATCGCCCTCGGCGGTTTCATCGAAAACACGGTCACCGGGCATACCGGCAGCATGCTCTGGACGGTAGGTTAATTATTCCATTAAGGAGGATACGATGAGTGACGCTTCAACAAACCCGCTTCGTCCCCGCGCTGCGATCCAGCAACTACTCCTCGACGGCAACGTGCGGGCCGTTCTTGAAATGGCGGGTATGCTTCATGGCCACTACTGCGTCGGCCTCGCTTTGGGAGTCAAGGCGGTGCACGCGGGCTTCAAACGACTCGGAATCATTGACAACACCGGCATGGAGGAGATCATGGCGGTGGCTGAGTGCAACAGCTGTTTTGTCGACGGAATACAATTCGCCGCGGGCTGCACCCTGGGCAACAACGCGCTCGTGTATCAGGACCTCGGCAAGACCGCAGCGACTTTTTATTGTCGCGGCGGCTCCGTTGCGGTCCGGGTATGCGTCAAATCGTACGATATCGACACCGGACCTGAGGAGGAGAAACGGGAGGGAGACGCGCTTTTTGAAAAGGCGGTCAAGCGTCGTGAGAAGCTCAGCGACGCCGAGAACACACGCATGAAGGAGCTGTGGAACAAACGCAGCTTCGCCGTCGCCGCCGCCCCCGACGAACGGTGTTTCTTGATCGCCGACGTTAAAGCCCCGGCATTTGCCTTTGCCCCCATTTTCGATTCGCAGCAGTGCGTCGTGTGCGGCGAAAAGGTCATGGAATCGAAGGCGGTTTTTCGCAATGGTCAACCGCACTGCCTCGCCTGTGCGGGTGAGGAGTACCGGATGGTGGTTGGCAAGGGAATTTCCGTCGGAAGGACGGCGCATTAATGACGGTCGTCCAATCGTTCGGCTGCTGTGTTTTTATTGCCGCGCTCATGGCCGGATGCGGGAGCGGTGAGAAGCGGAGAAAAACGCGCGCCGACCTGATGCCCGATACGCTCATCGACGCGGCCGGAAGGATGGTGGCAATTCCCGCTCCGGTACGGCGGGTGGTATCGCCGTTTACCATGTATACAAGGCTTATCGCGTCCATCGGCGGATGCGACAAGCTGGTCGGCATTTCACACACCTGCGTCCTTCCCGAAGAGGAACGGGGGTGCGACGGAACGCTGCTCGATCTGCCCGACGTGGGGCCGTTCGGGGCCAATGTCGAACTCATCGCCTCCCTCAAACCCGATCTGATCTTCGCTTCAAAAACCGATATCGCCGCGTTCACAGAAAAAACGGGTGCGGCGGTAATTGCCGTCGACTTCACCGCCGACGTGCCGATGCGCGAAATGTTCGACCGGCAGATCGATATTATCGGTAAAGCATTGCGCCTGAGGCCGCAGGCCGACAGCCTCAAACAATTCATCGCCGCAGTGCTCGATCCCGTCACCTTGATTACCTCGACGCTGCCCGATTCGGCTCGGCCGCGGGTTTACTTTGCCTGGACGAGTTGGACCGGCGATATTCTCAACACGGTGTGCGAATTCGATCCGATCGAGTTGGCCGGAGGCGTCAACGTCGCACGGGGGGCGAAGAACTTCGCCAAGGGAGAACGGGGAATACTCGTTTCGCGGGAACATATCATGCAATGGGATCCGGAGGTAATCTTTATTTCGCGGTACCAGCCGCAAAAATGGCAAAAGGGAGGGCCGACGCAGCCGCTTTCCGTCACTATAAGGGACGTTCTCAACGATCCGCTCATGCAATCGGTACGTGCGGTCAAAAAAAAACGAATCTACTACACCACCGCGTTCTGCAACTGGTGGCCGCAGCAGCGCGCGATCGTGCAGGTGCTTTACATGGCAAAACTGCTTCATCCGGAACTGTTCGCCTCGATTGACGTCGAACGGGAGGGCAATGCGGTTTTCAGACGTTTCTACGGGGCGGATTCCCTCTACACTGCAATGGCGGCCGAACTCGAGCTGCACTCCTGGAAGTAACGGATGACTGCGGAATCGATCCATGCGGCATACCGCGGCGATATTGCCAAAAAAACCGGTTTCATCGTTCTGCTGCTTTTCGCCGCGGCCGGTCTGTCAATGATCGGTCTGGGGAGCGGCCCCATGAAATTTTCCGTCGGCCGGATCGCCGCCGCAGTGATGAATACCCTGTTCGGTACCGGTTTCGAGTGCCCGCCGGAAGCCTTGACCGTCATCACCCTCATAAGGATGCCGCGCGTCGTGCTTGCGCTGCTCGCCGGTTTCGGACTTGCAATCGCGGGCATGCAGATGCAGGTCGTACTGCGCAACCCGCTCGCCTCTCCCTTGACGCTCGGCGTCTCGGCGGGGGCGGCGCTCGGGGCCGGACTTGCCATACTTACCGGTTTTACCGTCGTCGGCGGACGGTATATGCTTATCGCCAATGCGTTTATCTTCTCCCTTATCCCGTGCGCGGTGGTTTACGCATTGTCGAAAATCGGCGCATCCGGTCACGGCATGCTCATTCTGGCCGGTGTTGCGATGAATTTCATCTTTTCATCCGTTTCGACGCTGCTGAGCTACTTCTCGAATTCCGAGGAACTCAAATCCCTTTCGCTCTGGATGATGGGAAACCTCGGCCGGGCGACATGGAGCGATATCGCGCCCCTTACGGCCGTATTGACCGTCATCACGCCGCTTCTTTTCCTGCAGAATCAGAAGCTCAATGTGCTTAATGCGGGCGATGAAAGCGCGCAGGGGCTCGGCGTCGACGTCGAGCGGACGCGCATCGCCGTTATTTTACTTACGGCAATGGTCTCTGCGGCTATCATCTGCTTTACGGGAATCATCGGTTTCGTCGGGCTCGTGTCGCCCCACATCGTACGGCTTCTTATCGGCAACGACGCACGGTACCTCATGCCCGCGTCCGGGCTGTTCGGCGCGGTATTTCTCCTCGCTTCCGATGTGGTCGCGCTTAAAATAATCGAACCGGCGGTGCTCCCGGTGGGCATCATCACCGCGTTTGCGGGCGGCCCGGTGCTGCTGTTTCTCATCATCCGCAGACAGGGGAGCAGGGGATGGTAACGGTGCGCGTGGAAGGGCTGGAGTTCGGTTATAACGCCCATCCGGTCATCTCGGGCATGTCGCTCGACATAAACAGAGGCGATGTCGTCGCCGTGGTCGGCAGGAACGGGGCCGGAAAATCGACCTTGCTCAAATGCATCAACCATCTGCTCACGCCAATAAAGGGAACGGTCTTCATCAATGAAGAAAATGTCGCGGCAATGAGCCTGCGGCAACGGGCACGTCGGTTCGGCTATCTGTCACAGAGGAGCGAACAGCTCTTTCCGGTAACGGTTTTTGATGTTGTGCTTGCCGGGCGTTACCCTCATTCACCGGTACGGTTTACACGCCGAGACGAGGAGATCACCGCCGAAGTCCTCACGATGCTGGAACTTGACGAATTCGCCCACCGGCAGTTCAACCGTTTGAGCGGCGGCGAGCAGCAACAGGTGCTTATCGCCCGCGCACTCGTTCAGGGGGCGGAGGTACTGCTTTTTGACGAACCGACGAACAACCTCGACCTGCGCCATCAGCTTCAGATCATGCGGCTTATCCGTTCCGTCGCATGCGATAAGACGATAACGTCGATTCTCGCCATTCACGATATGAACCTGGCGTCTTCATTTGCGGACACGATTATCATGCTTCACAAAGGCGCCATTTTTGCTGCCGGTACACCCTCGGAGGTATTTACCGCAACGACCATCGGCGAGGTCTTCGGAGTGGAGGTGAAGATCTACGACCATCATGGGTTGCCTCATATCGTGGTGGTGGATGGGTGAATGTGTTCAGGGTGCCTTTTTTTAAGATCAGATCATTATTTGATAAAAAAGCTTGCGCGAGGAGAAACAATAAGGTATAATTGAGATTAGATCTCAATCTCAATAAGGGTTTCTATGGAATCGGGAAGTGCGCAAGAAAAAAAGTTGTTTCAAATCGAGAAAACTCTCAAGCAACAAGATCTCTCCATAACGAACCAGCGTCGCCTGATTATTGCCGAAATCCTGCGCAGCGGTTCCCATTTTGATATCGAATCCCTTGCGGCAGAAATACGCCTTAAAAATCCGAAAACGGCGCGAGCCACCGTTTACCGTACCGTAAAAATCCTTGCAGATGCGGGCATGGTGAAAAGGGAGATGCTGGGAGAAACCCATTCACATTATGAAGTCATGGAACAGGAACACGGCCATTTCGTCTGTACCTCGTGCGGGAAAATCATAGAGCTTGCCTGTCCGACGCTTGAAAACTTTCTTGCAACCGTTTCAGAAACCCACGACTTCAAAATCGACCGGCATTCAATCGAGCTTTTCGGAATATGCGGGAAATGTAAAAGAAAAGTTCGAAAGGGGGGAGTGAAATAATATGAAGCGTATGTTTAGGCTTTCCGGTATTTCCTTTTTTCATATGAAACCGAGGGGATCCGGTATGCCGGATTAAAATTATCATGTTAGGAAAGAGCATCTATGAGTGTACCTGTCAGCATGATTGAATTAAAAGCCGGCGAAAACGGCACAGTAGCGACCATCAAGGGAGGGGCCGGAATGGTGCGAAAGCTCGATTCGCTTGGAATCCATGAAGGAAAAACAATAACGAAAATAAGCGCCCAGTGGATGCACGGGCCGGTTGTTATAAGAGCCGGGGCAACCGAGGTCGCCATAGGGTATGGTATGGCCTCTAAAATCATGGTTTTGTCTTAGGCGGAGGCAATGTCGTGAAAATCCTTCTCATGGGTAATCCCAATGTGGGAAAAAGCGCGTTGTTCAATCGTTTGACCGGGGCCGATGTCATCATTTCGAACTATCCCGGCACCACCGTTGAATTTTCCCGCGGTTCCATAAAAACAGGCGGTGAGTGTGTTGAAATCATCGATGTTCCGGGAACGTATACCCTGGAACCCACCTGCAGGGCCGAGGAAATTGCGGTCCGGATTCTGGAAAACGAACCCGATGCCATTATCGTCAACGTGCTAACATCGATCAACCTCGAGCGCAGTCTGTTTCTTACCATGCAGCTTATCGAGAAAAAGCGGCCCATGCTCGTCGTACTTAACATGTGGGACGAGGCGGCTCACGCGGGAATAAGCATCGACCGTGAAATGCTTGAAAAAATGCTCGGATGTCCGTGCATGCCGACCTGCGCGATAAGCGGGCAGGGCATAAAAAATATGGTGGAAAAACTGGGCGATGCGCGAATACCGGAATTTTTTTCCACGCCTGCCGGCCGCTGGGATGACATCGGCAGAATAATCGACCGGGTGCAGACGGTCCGCCACCGGCATCATACCTTCAGGGAAAGACTCGCGGATGCATCGGTATACCCGTTTCCCGGACTGGTTGTTGCCGCGATTATTCTCCTGGCGTCGTTAGCCGCGATCCGGTGGATCGGCGAGGGGCTTATCAACGCCGTACTTGAACCGTTCTTTGAAAACTGCTGGAAGCCGGTGGCAATGCATCTCTCCACGGCAATGGGTGGACAGGGATTTGTTCATGATCTTATCGTCGGAAAACTGATCGACGGGCAAATTGACTATGGGCAATCGTTCGGTCTTCTGACCACGGGGCTGTTCGTGCCTTTCGGCGCGGTGCTGCCGTATGTTTTCGCTTTTTATACGGTCCTTTCCATTCTTGAAGATATCGGGTATCTGCCCCGTCTTGCCGTCATCAGCGACGTTGTCATGCACCGGCTCGGGCTTCACGGACTTGCCATCATGCCGATGCTGCTCGGGTTCGGGTGCAATGTGCCGGGCATATTGTCGACGCGCATACTGGAAACCCGTAAGGAGCGATTCATCGCCGCGACCTTGACGGCGATCGCCGTGCCGTGCATGTCGCTGCAGGCAATGGTCGCCGGACTCGCCGGCAGGCATGGGGTACACGGACTGCTGCTTGTGTTCGGTACGCTTGCCGTTGTGTGGGTTGTGCTCGGGCTTGTTCTCAGGCGGCTGGTGAAAGGCGAGTCACCGGAGATTTTTGTTGAAATCCCGCCCTACCGACTTCCGGATCTGTGGTGTCTTATCAAAAAAATAGCGATCCGAATAAAATGGTTTCTCAAAGAAGCGATTCCCTTTGTGCTGCTGGGGGTGTTTATAGCGGATCTGCTGTATATGCTGGGCGTTATTGAGTTGACGGGCAGGATTCTTTCCCCCGTTACGACACGAATCATGGGGTTGCCGGCCGATGCCGCGGGGGCGATCGTCGTCGGTTTTCTTCGTAAAGACGTCGCCGTCGGCATGCTTGCTCCGCTCGATTTGACCCTCAAGCAGCTTGTCATCGCATCAGTTGTACTCTCGATGTTTTTTCCCTGCATAGCGACGTTTTCGGTAATGGTAAAGGAACTCGGCATGAAGGACATGGCGAAATCCGCAGCCATTATGGTCGTATCGAGCATCGTTGTGGCGGGGATTCTCAACCTGTTATTGCCTACGGGATAGCGTGATAGTTCCCCGGCCTGTCGGTTTCTGGCTGCGCAGGACATGAATCAGCGGGGCGTTCCGTTGTAGTGCTGCGGCGAAAGCAATTTGTCTCGAATTCCCGTGGAATCGTGATGTATTTTTTTCTATCTCTCGGCAATGAAGCCTCTGGATTGCTATGAAACGTGTTTTTTTCATCGCCGCGCTCGTGATGGCGTCCGTGATAACGGTACTGTGCGCGGGGCTTGTACTGTGTGTCAAGCTTGATGCCGTACATCGGTTGGTGATTTCCCGCGTTAACAAGGCGATTCCCGGGACACTTACGCTCGGCAGGCTTGACATTTCCATAGGTGACCTGCGGGTGGAAATCCACGATGTCACCCTTGCCGACTCCTCGGGAAAAAAGCTTGCCGGGTTCGACCGTTTTCTCGTTGATGTCTCCCTGCCGCGCCTGTTGCGGCGCACCCTGGTGGTGGAAGAGGCGGTGCTTGAACATCCCAGGGTCGTGCTTGAGGTCGATTCCGGGGGACACCTGTTGCTTCTGGACGCCTTTCCGCCGGGCCGGGCCGGACCTCGCGCTCCACGGAATGCCGAACCGGACCGCAAATCAAAACCGTTTCCAATCGAGGTGCGAAGCCTCGCCATTATCAATGGGAAGATTCTTTTTACTGCGGAACAGGATAGTCTCCGGGTCCAGGCGCAGGGGTTTTCCGTTACGGGAAACGGTGAAACGGAGTCTCTTTCAGCAGACGTAACCGTGATACTTGACTCCGCCGCACTGGAAAGGGCCGGTGAACGGTTGAACCTGCAGGATTTTTCTCTAATGGCCCGGATGCATAATCGGGACATCGATACGGTGGATGTGAGACTGCGCACCGGATTGTCCGCACTCTCGCTTCACGGAAGCGTTTCCTCACCAGTCGACAGCCCTTTTGTCAATGTTACCGCCGATGCCGTTCTCGCGCTTTCGGAGATCCGCCGGGCCGTCGGACTCGACAAGGAGCTCAGCGGCACGACAAAACTGCGCATGCATCTCCGCGGCAGGGTTGCGAACCCGGATCTCGATCTCGATGTCGCGTACCTCGGCGGAGCGGTGATGGGGTACCCGGTCGATTCGCTTTTTCTGTCGGCGCACCTGGCCGACCGCGTGCTCGAACTTACCGCGCTCCATGTTGAAACCGACGCGGGCGGCATCGATGCGGCGGGCGACATTGACGCGCGCGGGATGTTTCCCGATGGATTTCTCGCTGCGCCCCGATTGGTACAGAAGCTACGATACGACCTGGCGATTTCCGGAGATGGAATTACCTTGAAAAACCTGACACCGGGGCTGTCCGGCACGGCCGCGGTTTCGATGGCGCTTGGCGGACAGGGCGCGCATCCCGATTCGCTTGCCGCGACGCTGGGAGTGTCGGCACGCGTTACCGCGCTTCGGCTTGACACATCGTCACTACCGCTCGATGCCGCCGTGGCATGCTCGGCGGCCGTGGAGCGGGGAACCGCGCTGGTGCATCGCCTCACGGGAATGCTCGGAAGCACGGCGCTCTCGCTGTCCGGCAGGTATCGCATCCCTACCGGAGCGATGGATGCGGCGGTGAATATCACGGTGCCTGCGCTTGACACACTGCTCGGCTTTGCAGGCATCGACGGCGTGTCGGGAAAAGCGGCTGTTTCGGCGCATGTCGGAGGGGATTTGAAAAATCCGGAGGCGGTGATCGATGTGAACGCCGATACGGTCGCGATCCGCAACATGCGTGTGGGGAACGTTGCGCTTGCCGCCGGGCTCGAGCGCGACGGCACGGCGTCGGTAAAACGGCTCGCACTTGCCAACGGGAACTCGCAACTGCAACTTTCCGGTTCGGCGAAGGTGCTCGACCACGGCGCACTCCTTCCGGTCGATCGGATGACGTTTGAAACTTCGCTCGTCTCACCCGGGCTTTTTATCAATGATTTTTTCGACTCGACAGGAGGAGTGAATCTGTCCGGCGTCGCCGCCGTGGCGGTATATATTAACGGCGATATGAAACATCCGCAGGCGTCGATCGAACTCAAGGCCGACACGATTGTCTATGGCACCGTACGCTTGGGAAACATTGCGCTTGACGGCGAACTTGAACCAAACGGCACCGCCCGGGTGCAACGGCTGGCGCTTGCCAATGGAAATTCGCAGGTCCAATGTACCGGTTCGGCGAAGGTGCTCGACAACGGCACGCTTCTTCCGTTCGATCGGATGATGTTCGATGGATCGCTGGTCTCCCATGACCTGAATATCAGGGATTTCATCGATTCGGTTGAAGGGGCTGTGAAAATCGATGCGCAGGTCAGGGGAACCATGGAGGATCTCCGCGGACACCTCCTTCTTTCGGCGGCGGACCTCGCCGCGGCAGGTCAGCATATCGCGCGAATCAACCTTGACGCACGGTTGGACGGGCAGCGCGCGACTATCCAACCGCTGCGTATCATGGTAAGCCCCGGACAGGACCTGACCCTTACCGGATGGGCATCCATGAAGGACTCCTTCAACGTCACGCTTTCCGTGCCGGGGATATACCTGAACTCGATAGCAGCTCTTGCGTCACTCGATTCGCTTGACGGCATATTTTCCATGGATCTGCAGGCCGGCGGAACGTACGCCCAACCGGAAGCACTGGGAACACTTGGCATCGGCGCTATCCGCATCGGAGCGGCGTCGCTCGATGACATCGGACTGCGCCTCGATCTGCATGATCAGCACCTTGAGGTGTCCGGTACCGCGGGAGGGGATCTGCATGCGGGCTATAACCTTGACACAAAAGCATTCGCGGCAGACTTGACCTGCAATAATCTGCTTCTCACCCCCTACCTTGCGTTATCGGGGCGGCAGCTCGAAGGGTCGTTGACCGCCGCAGTGAGGGTGTCGGGCAACGCCGACACCCTCTCAGGCATCATCGGAACCTTGGACATTGCGGATCTGAAGCTCAGTTACAACGGTCTCAGGATCATTGAAACGCACGGGCTCCACGCCCTGCTTGAGCGCAGCGGCTATTCGGTTCCGGATTTCACCATCACCCTGGCGGGCGAAGGAGCAATCAAAGGTCATGCGCATGGTCTTCTCGAAGGACCGCACGATGCGGTGCTGAACGGGATCATACCGCTTTCCATTGCACGCCATTTCGCGCCGGACCTCGGCGAAATCGAAGGAAGTGTCGTTATCGACGCATTTTTCAAAGGGACGGCCACGGCATCCGACCTCAAGGCGGATGTGCGGTTGAAAGATATCGGCATGACCGTACCCGGACTGTCGCAGCGGCTTCACTCACTCAACGGACGCATTCTTGCCGATCCGAAGAAGCTGCGGATCGAAACCCTTCGGGGAAACCTCGACGATGGCGTTTTCACCATGAAAGGCGAGGTGGCGCTCGATGAGCTTGCGCCTTCGAAGATGCGTGCGGAAATAACGTTCAGTGCGCTGCCTCTGGGCATACCCGACATGCTCGACATGGTGCTCAATGCGCGGCTGCGCCTCGCGGGGACCCCCGATACCGCCCAGGTGACCGGGAACATCACCCTGCTTGACGGTTTGTACTATCAGGATGTCGTCATCAATCCGTTTACCGGCATAGGGCGGCGTAACCGCAAGGAAGCGGCTGCGCCGGCGGAAATCACGATGCCCTATCTCAGGAATATGCGGTTCGATGTGGGGGTGCGGGCACGGTCTCCCCTAAGGGTCGACAACAACCTGGCCCAGCTGACGATTGCCCCCGATCTTCAGCTGACGGGAACGCTCGCCGCCCCGTCACTTCTAGGCCGGGCCGATGTCGAGCAGGGAACGGTCACCTACCTCAGGAAGGTCTTCACCGTCGATCGCGGTATTATCGATTTTGTCAACCCCTATGCGATCGAACCGAACGTGGATATCAAGGGGACGATTCCGGTTCAGGACCGGCTGATTCAGCTCACGTTGTCGGGAACTCCTGATGACCTGGTATTCAAACTGGCTGCGTATTATGAAAATGGTATTGAGGACGATAATATGGAGGACCAGGACATTCTGTCGCTTCTCGTTCTCGGCAAGACGACCGCAGAGCTGCAAAGCAACCTTCAATCGGGCGACATGGGGCAGTCCAACCAGCAGATGATCGCGTCCCTTGTCGCATCCACATTCGGCGAGGACATTAAAAAGGCGGCAGGGCTCGACGTGCTTGAAGTCGAGACAGGAAGTGACAGCAGCGACAATTCCGACCGTATAGCGGTTACCGTGGGCAAGATGGTAACGAAACGGCTTGAAACAAAGTACACGATTGAGTCGGAAGCCGGTGAAATCGTGCAGCGTGCGGCTGCAGAGTATCGGATCCTGCAGGATCTGTTTATTTCCGGATTTCAGGATACCAGGGGCGTTTACGGCGGCGAGCTGCGGTATCAATGGGAGCGGCGGTAATATGAAGTACCGGGCGTATCTGCTGGCCGCCATGCTGCCGTTTGCACCGGTGTTTGCTGCGGATGAACCGGATGTTGTTTCCGCCGTATCCTTTGAAATAAAAGGAGCATCCGACCGCTCCGATGAACTGCTGAGCATTGCCGAAAAGCTTGTCGCGTTCCGGGAACAACAGCCTATGGATTCCAGCGCATTGAGGGGGTCAATCAGGGCGCTGCGGATGTGCGGCATGTTCGAGAGGGTCGGGGTGGAACGATCGGCCGGCAGCGTCAAGTTTCTTCTAACCCCCGCACGGTATGTGCGCGATATCCGGATACGGCAGTCATACCCGCTTTTCAACGATGAGGTGGAAAAGGCGTTGAGCATCTCCCCCGGCAACGTGTTTCGCGAGGAAGCGCTCAAGCGGCAGGATTCACTGATCAACGCCCTTTACCGGCGGGAGGGTTTCATCGCTCCACGGGTGGACGTGACTTCCAGGGAATATAGTACGGGGAGGGACCGTGTGGTGCTCGTGCGCGTGCAATCCGGAGAATATTACCGAATAGAAACGATTGAAATCAAGGGCAACCGCGCGATTTCCGCCGTTCAGATCAAACGGAGAATGAAGTCGTGGTGGACCTCGTTTTTACCGGGAAGCGCAGGGCGGTTCGTCGAGGAGGTTCTTCGCGAGGATGTCAAGATGCTTACCGAACTCTACCGGTCGCGAAGGTTCGCGGATGTCGCCATACGCGATACGGTTATCGCCAATGCCCGGACCCATATATTGCGGGTCGTGCTTTCGGTTACCGAAGGAGAACGTTATAAAGTTCTGTTTCCGCCCCGGCGCGACCGGGGTTTCGGCAGGCGCGTGCTCAAAGACGATATTGCGCTGTTTAAAACGGGCAACCGCAACAATTCGGGCATCCGGAAATCGGTGCAGGCGATCGGGAAACGCATGCAGGAGGCGGGATTTTTGGATGCGCAGGTAAGCGCTTCGGACACGGCCGTTGCGCGGCGCAGGTACACCGAACGGCTCGTGCGCTTTTCCATCAACCGGGGCACGCGTACGACGGTATCGTCGATCACCGTCAGGGGCGCCGCCGCCATCGATGAAGCGACCATACGGGATCAGATGCTGCACGTTGACAAGGGCAGAGAGGCGAAGCGGGCCTATAATCCCGACCGGCTGCAGGAGGATGTCTTTGCCGTTGAGATGCTGTACCGTTCGCGCGGGTTTCTGAAAGCGACCGCCGCGTCGACGGTCGTACTGAAGGGTGGGGCGGTTGCAATAACTATCGACCTTCACGAGGGGGTACGCACGCTCATCGGCGTAGTGTCGGTGGATACCGGAGGGTTACCCGGCATTAAACTTAAAAAGGCGGTAACCGTCAAAACGGGAAACGCCTACAGGAGCGATCAGCTCAAGAGAGATGCCTATGTGTTAAAGACGATGATCAGCGAGCAGGGGTATCCGCATGTCGTGGTTACTCCCGTTGTTGCGATGAACCACGACAGCAGCAGCGCCGATGTGGAGTTCCGGGTTAATGAAGGGCCCAAGGTGATACTGGGCGATATCCGGTATGTGGGTGCATTCCGCACGAAGGGAAAGGTGCTGAATCGGGAATTCAGGGGTCTGCCGGGCAGGCCGCTCTCGCTCAAGAAAATCGTTGACGCCCAGAAGGGAATGAGAGATCTCGGGCTGTTCAGCTCCGTGCGCTTCAGAACGATCGGTCTGCGCGAGAAACGGGATACGGTGCATGTGTTTGTCGAGGTTACAGAGAAGCGACCCTTCCATGGTACGTTGGGGGGAGGGTACCAGTCGGATAAAAAAATCTTTCTGAACACGAAAGCCGGCGACCGCAATCTGCTGGGGTTCGGCAAAGAAGCGTGGGTGGGCGGCGAGGTCAGCCAGATCGGCGGCGACCTCAGCCATATTGACAGCCGCGCAGAGGTGGGTTTGCTGGATCCCCGGCTTTTCGGGTCGCCGCTGCGCGCCCTGATCAAACTGTTCGGGGAGAGAGCATCGGAGCTCAACCAGGACTGGTGGACCAGGAACTACGGCGTCTCGACCGGTCTTACCGCGTCACCCGGCAACCGCCTGGTGCTCGGTCTCGGCACCAGTTATGAACATCGTCGTCTTTACTATACAACCGGCGCCGATCCCGCACTATCCGACAATATACCCGGCGACCGGCGTCCACGCGACCTCGTTGTGATGGCGCCGTCGTTTTCCTGGGACCGCCGAGACTCGTTTACCCGTCCGCGCAGGGGCTTTTTACTGAGTTCGTCCGTTGACTTTTCAAAAAGCATCGGGTCGACGCTCGACAATTTCGTAAAAGTTCAGCTTGAAGCAAAGGGTTTCTTCACGCCCCACCACTCGCGGTTTACCTGGGCCGGTGTCGTACGGGGCGACTATCTCCGGCCGTACGGCGGGGCGGAGGCGGTTCCCGCCGACCAGCGTTTCTATCTCGGCGGAACGGGAGACGTACGCGGATTTGAAGAGAACCTGTTTCATCCGGCGGACTCCGGCGGCGGCATCGGCGGCAATGTGTCGCTGTCCGCCTCCATCGAGGCGAGAATCGACTTGGGTTCCCATTTCGAGCTTGCGCTGTTTACCGATGTCGGTCGCCTCGAGAATGACATTACGTCGATTGCGCCGGACCAGTTCCGCTCCTCGGCTGGTGCGGGAATCAGGTACATTACCCCCATCGGGCCGATCGGAATACTGTACGGATGGAAGCTTTCACCCAAGCCTGGAGAAGATGCCGGAGCGTTCCATTTCTCGCTGGGGTATACGTTTTGATTCGCGCTGCCGGCAGGGGAAGAAGAATTCAGGAGACAGAAGGCGGAAAAATTCTTTTCACTATTGCCTATTTCCCACTGCCGGTTTTCACCGCAACCCGACTCAGGCGTGCCCCCCGCTGGGTGCATAATGCCCGCCGCCGGCGGTGCGGCCCGATTTTTTCTTCCGGCGGTCACCGTGAAGAGAAACGTCTGAAAATGCTGCATGATAAGCAATCGACGAGCCGGTTTTTTCGATTTATCGCGGTCGCCGTTTTCGCCTTGGCCGCGCCTGCTTTGTCAATCGACACGGTGAAGACCGGAAACAGGCTGCCTTTCGAGACGATCGTATGCGGCTCGTTAAGAATGCCCGTCATGGCTGCGGCGGCGCACTGGAAACCCTACCCGACAGCGGGCATTTATTTCGTGATGCCGTCGACGCTGTCGTGGTTATCCTGCATTACCGGCGGTGAGGCCGGCGTGATTGCCGATAAATCAGCCGAACTGACGGTTCAGTGCATCCATGTCCGTTTCGGAATTATGGCCGACAACCTCATCAGGCACAGCTGCCTGCAATTGCGGCCCGAAGCCGGATTATCGAGCATGATGATCGGCGGCGAGGATGGAATCATCGACCTGGCGCACAGCCATGTTTTCGGAATAGTGGAAAATGAATACGGAATATATTTCGGCATCGAACCGCGGTTTGTTTGGAAGAAACTCCTTTTTTCCCTTCCGATCCGCATCGAGCGGACGTTTTCTTCACCCGACCGGTTCGACGCGGTGATCATTTCGGGACTTGTGGGGTATCATTTCGACCTATGAAACGATCCGCCTGCCGCCTCCATACCGCGCTGCTTCTTTTCTGCATGACCGTGTCCCTCTTCGCCGGCGTTCGGAACGGCATACGATTCCCGGTTGACGGGTATAATGTATTCGGCGCCGCGGATTCCATGCTGGCGTTCGATCACGGCTTTTCTTTCACCGAAGGAGATCCGGACGATTCGTTCCATACCGTTCTGTCAATCGACGATTCGATGCGATATCATTGCCGGGCAACCTTTTTTTTAGGGGCTGAAACCGGCGATCCGTTGCTGAACAATTTCGTTTCATCGGCTTGGCATCCGAATCGGGACCACGAAACGCGGGCATCGGTCGCCTATGCCGGGAAAAAGGTCCCCCTGACCGCGGTGGTTCGATACCGCTATATCGACACCTATTCCGACCGGTTCGATTCGATCTGGGCGTGTTACAGCGCCATCACCGGAAGGGAAATGAAAAACGGCAACATCGGACTCGTTGACGAAGTCTTCGGGGCTGCCGCGTATCGATTCCGCGATATGAGGTTTTCGGCATCAATCGACCGGCGTGAGGGGTGGCATGCCACCCCGTACTTCTTTTCACCGCTCTATGAGGAGGGATGGACGATCAGTCCCCTGCTGAACTACGCGGCGGGGCCCGTGCAGATAACGTCGGGAGGCGCTTTCCGGAAGTCGTCATGGTATTTCGACCACGAACATCCGGTTGACTTTAACGATCCCTCCGCAGTTACTGGACTTCGCGTTTCGCCGGGCGGACGGTTGAGCGGTTCGTTGGAGGTCAATTATGATGCGTCGCTGCAGCCGGCGGCGGCGGTGCGCGGCGGGGTCTGTTATAAGGATTCGCTTATCAATGCCGGGGTGCATGGCTCCGTATTTTCGAATCTCCGTGCTGCGTTTGATGTTTACGGCGCACTGCGCCTCGGCCGGCAGTGGCGTTGCTCCCTGGCGGTCGCACGGGAGTATCGCCCGGAGGAGCGTTCCTACTTTTTCCTTGAATACGATACGGTCGTCATGTACGAACCGATGTCGATCGGGCGGTATCTGCTGTCGTCAACCATCGACTGGAAGGCGCCCGTTAGTTTCCCGGCAGGAATATCAGGCTGGTTTTTCTCCAACAGCCGTCCCCGCCGGGAATCCGTTTCACGACGAAACGACACGCTGTTCATCAAACAGGTTGCCGACCGCAGGAGCACCCGCTCTTTCATGGGTATCAGAGGTTTTCTTGACATAAAAAGACGCCGCTGGTCGCTCTCGGTTTTGCCGGGTATGATGATCCCCTTCGGTAAAAAGGAAAACGTACATTTTTTCGTCGGAAAGACCGCCGCACTGCAACTCACCGGCACCACCGTCGGCGCCGCTCCCGCGTCGGCGACCATCGGACTCAGCTGCAGCGACCGGCCGACGCTTAATTATCTTATGTCGCTGCCGTCCGCCGAACCGCAGGCGCAGACGTTCTCGGCGCCCGCATCAGCATCGTTGCATTTTTCATGCAGGATACCGTTTGTCGTCCCGTTCTTTCCGGCGAAGGCGAATACCGGTTCATTCAACGTTGAAGCCGGTCCGATCCATTGTACGGGACATATGCGTCAAAAAGCCCATCCACGGGGAAATCTCATGGGGCCTGAAATTTATGCGGGCTTCGAATGGATCATGCCGTAACGCCGGAGGGCGGTCTGTGTCGCCGATCGCCGTCTTCCTACTCGTACCGCAGCGCCTCGACCGGGTTCATGCGTGAAGCTTTAAGCGCCGGGTAGAGCCCGAAACAGATGCCCACGAAAACGATGATGCCGAAAACGCCGAACAGGTGGGAGACGAACAGCGTCGGTTCTATGGCGCCGTCGGTCGCTTTGTAAATCGCTTCGCGGAAAAGGAGCGGCGCCATGCCGAGCACCATGCCGAAAACGCCGCCCATGCAGCTGAGGGTAATGGTTTCAACGGTGAACTGAACGAAAATCTGCAGACGCCTGGCCCCGAGCGCTTTGCGGACTCCTATTTCGTGAATGCGCTCGGAAATGCTGGAGAGCATGACGTTCATGATGCTCAAGCCCCCCACCAGAAGCGATATGACCGATACGATGCCCATGAGGAGCGCCGCATTGTTGAGCATGCTGCGTACTTCGTCGATCCAGTCGGCGGTACGGATTTCGAAATCCTCCACGCCCCGGTGACGGCTGCGCAGTACCGGGGTGATGCCGCGAAGCTGCTTTTTGATGGTTTTCGGGTCGTTCACCAGAATGCGGACCGAACCGGGATCGGGATCGAAGCCGGTCATGAGCCGCTGCATGGTTACAATCGGCATGAGGACACTCCGGCGCAGGTGCCAGGGCTTGTTGTCGGGATCGATGGGCCCGAAAATGCCGGTGATGTCGAGCATGAAGTTGCCGATGGTACATTTCCTTCCGACAAGGGTTTCATCGGTTACGCGTGCGAGTCTCATTTGCGCCCGTATCCGCTGCGCCAGTTCCCAGGAGATGATGCAGGAAGCGGCGCCTGATGCGAAATCGTTGTCGGACAGCATGATCCCCTCGGTGATCCGCATCTCTTCGAGGTCTTCGTCCATCGATTGACGGTCCATCCCTCTTATCCCGGCATTCTCGTTCCGCCCGGAGATGACGATGTCGCTGCGGCGTTCGATGGTGCGATAGAAGTAGCGCACATCGCGGGCATTGTGTTCAAGGTACGGTCCGTCGGAAAACCGCAGCGACGGCGAGCGGCTCCAGGTTATTTTTTCCCGCAGCTGCGCATCGCGACGATTGACAAACCATACCGACCCGGCCCATTTGACCATTTTCCTGTTGATAAAGACATCGATGCCGGCGATGAGGGTCAGCATGGCGACAAGCGAGGCGACCCCCAGCATGACGCCGATCACCGAAAGCGCCGAGCGGAGTTTGTGGGACATCATCTCGATAAGCGACATGGTGATTCCCACGCCGATCGATTGCAGCGCACGTATCATGTAATCAACCACTCCTCATTTCAATAGCGCAGGGCTTCGACCGGCTGCATGTTCGCCGCCCGCAGTGCGGGAAAAAGGCCGCTCAACAGACCGGCAGTCAGTGTAAAACCGAACGCAATGGTAAAGTCCAGCGGGGTGAGGCGGGGGAGATAGGGAAAGATGCCGGGGGGCATGAAGACGATCGCCGTGCCGACCGCCATGCCCGGAATGCCGCCGAAAAAGCAGACGAGAACCGCCTCGAGCATGAACTGGGTGAACACGTCGTACCGGCGCGCGCCCAGAGATTTGCGAATGCCTATCTCCCTGATCCGGTCGCCGATGGTGGCGAACATGATGTTCATGATGCTGATGCCGCCCACCAGCAGCGTGATGGCCGCAATGCACCAGAGTACCAGTTTCAGCGCCATCGACGTTGAGCGCATCTCCCTTATCTTGTCGGCGCTGGTTTCGATGTCGAAATCCTTTACTCCACGGTGTTCCGCCGTGAAGCGCTGCAACAGCTCGGTGCGCGCCCGTTCGACATGATCGCTGGCGGTAAGCGCGATCGACACCGATTCGAGGTGCTTGTCGGCATTTTCGAACCGGGAGGCGTAGATGGAGAAGGGAATGCAGCACTCAGAGTCGCGGCGGGAACGAACGCTTCCCGAGGTGAGAATACCAACAACGGTCAGCGGAATCGAACGGACGGTTATACGCTTTCCGATCGGATCGGCACCGAGGGAGAGCCGCTGCGCAAGCCGCTCCCCGACAAGGCAGACGTCGTTCCTTTTGCGCAGGTCATCGTCAGTCAAGAACCGCCCCTGGTCGATTTCATAATTGAAAAGCGGGAAGTAGGACGGATCGACCGCGATGAGATACCCCCATGCATGGTTGCCGAGGCCTGAAAAATGCTGCCAGCCGAGTTCGCGCGAACGGATGACTGATTTGACATAAGAAAGACCGTGCGTGGCGGTTTCGGCCGCGGCGAAGCTCAGGCCGGGCGAGCGCTGGAACTCTCTGCGCTCCTGCGGCGTTTTCGGGTCGATGGCCCGGACGGTCACGATATTCAGACCGCCGATCTGTTCCATGTTGGCCCGCAGATCGTCGTCCAGGCCGCGTACGAACGCGAGATTGGTGAGCAGCGAGGCGACGCCGAGGAACAAACCCAGGGATGTAATGGCGGTCCGGCCTGCGGCCGAGGAAATTTCCAGAATGCAGAGCCTGAAATTGACCAGGAGCATTTCCGCGAAACGCAGCAGTGCGTTCATGGAAGAATCTCCCCGTCGACAAGATGAATCACCCGCGAGGCATGCCGGGCGACATCCCGTTCGTGGGTGATCATGATGATGGTGTTTCCCTCGGCCGACAGGTCGTCGAAAACAACGAGAATTTCCCCGGCGGTGTGGCTGTCGAGGTTTCCGGTCGGTTCGTCGGCGAAAATGACCGATGGCTTTTTGACAAGCGCGCGTGCGATGGCGACCCGCTGCTTCTGTCCCCCCGATATCTCGTTGGGTTTGTGCCGCCGCCGCTCCCACAAGCCGAAGCGTTCGAGGATCTCCCGCACCCGGCGCTGACGCTCCGGCCGGGGAGTGCTGTTATAGATGAGCGGCAGTTCGACATTCGCCGCGATGGTCAGTTTCGGCAGCAGGTTGAAATTCTGGAAAACGAAGCCGATCGAGCGATTCCTGATCTCGGCCAGCCGGTTTTCTGAGAGGGAGGAGATGTTTTCGCCGTTGAAGAAATAGTCCCCCGACGTGGGCGTGTCGAGACAGGCGAGAATATTGAGCAGTGTCGATTTGCCCGCGCCGCTCTGCCCCATGATCGAGACGTACTCCCCCTGCCCGACGATAAAGCTGATCGATCTGAGGACGGGAATCCGTTCCTTTCCCAGATAATAGCTCTTATCGAGGTTCCGCGTTTGAATGACCGGTACCTGTTCCATTGTCATGCCGTCAGTTCCCTTTTCCGGGCCCGGCTTGTGCGGTGGTGTCGCGAAACATGACGACCTCCCCTTTTTTCAAACCGGAGAGGATTTCGTAGTGTTTGTAATCGGTGCCGCCCACGGTTATCGGGACAATTTCAGTCGATTGAGTGCCGGGCGTATCGCGGAGCAGTCTGACCGCTTCAAACCCTTTTTCCGTCTTGTTGACAAAATGATTCGGTATGCCGAGCACGCCCTTCTTCTCCATGATCACGAATTCGGTGGTGATGTTGATGCCGGGGACAATGCCGGGAATGAGCGAGTCGATGGCGACCCGCACCTCGAAGGTGCCGAGTTCGTCGCTCTTCTCCTTTTTGGCGCTCAGCGCGATAAAATTGATCGAGCCGGTGGTAAACGTTCCTTCAGTCGCTTCGGGCCGAAGGATGACCTTCTGCCCGGTGTGCAGATGGATGTAGTCCGCTTCACCGATGCGGGAGACCACTTCGAGCGTTTTCGTATCCGCAATGGTTGCCAGCGGCGTACCTCCCTGAAAACCAGAGGTCGCGGAAACGGCGATTTCGCCCTCCTCGACATCAAGGGTGATGACCACGCCGTCCATGGGACTTGTCACGCGCGTTTTGCTCAGCTGATCGGCAATGTCGCTCAGTTCGAGCAGTTGCTGCTGAAGGGTGATGTCGGCCTGTTCCCGTAAGGCGGTCAGATCGAAGAGCTGCTTTTCGGAAACGGTCCCGCTGGATGCGAGTTTCGTTGCGTCATTAAGGTTACGCTCCGCCACGGAAAGGTCGAGCCGCGCCTTCTTGACCGCGAGATCGAGCGCCTTTCTCCTGAAGGTCAATCTGCTCGGGTCAATGCTGATCAGGAGGTCGCCTTTGGCCACCTTCTGGCCCTCCCGGACATTGATCGTCTCGATCTTTCCGCTGGCTTCGGATTTGATGTCGACCTTGATGACCGGCTGCACCTCTCCGGTCTGGACAACCACATCCTTGAGATCAACGATCCCGACGGTATGTTGTTCAGTGTAAGCGAGGGTGTCTTTTCGTTTGCCGCATTCAGTTGCGAAAAGAACCGGCAGGATGATTGCACAGGTGACGGCTGTTTTCATTTCATGTCCACTCCAAGTCGAAAAAGGGTCAAACCGGTCATTTCGTCGAAGATGATTTCGAGGTGCTTCATGAGCAGCTGTTTCCGGAGAAGCTCGATGCATGCCGAGCGGAAATCGTTTTCCGCTTTGTCGAGCGACAGGCGGTCGACCGTGCCGGCGGAAAACCCTTCGCGCGTTGCCGCAAGGGTCTGCCCGGCGATCTGCCGCGCTGCGGCTGCGATCTCGATCCCCCGTCGTTCCCGCTCCCATGAACGGTCCAGCTCCCGTATCCCCAGGCGCAACTGCTCACGATACCGCTTCCGGTCGAGGCTGTTTTTCTCTGCCGACGCCGCATTGCCGGCAAGTGCAAGACGCCGCGGCTTTACCGGAAACGCGTATGAAGCGATGAGACCGATGACACTGTTGCCGTAAAACCGTTCCGATCCGGAGGCGCTGCTTTCGCTCAGGGACCGGTTCCAGGATGCGTTGAGGTCAACGCGGGGCAGAAGGCTGTTGCGGGTATGCACACGAGTCAATTCGAGACGCTCAGCCGCAACGTCGAAAATGCGCAACTGCGGATCGAACTGTTCCGCACGCCAAAGCATGCTGTCGGGAGGCGGCAGTGAAGCACACTCGATTGGCGCGGTTGAATCGATGACCGCTTCATCCACGGCAATGCCTGCGTAAAAGGCAAGCTCCTCCCGAGCCTGCAGCTCATCCGACTCCGCGTCATGGAGCCGGGCGGTTGCGTTGATGAGCGCAAGCTTCGCGTCAAGCGTATCGAGCGGAGCCGCCGTTCCGATGGAATGACGCGCTCGCTCGGAGGTCATACGCTCCCGCGCATAGGCTAATTCACTTTTGTAAAATGAGGCGAGCGATTGCGCTTCGTAGAGCTTCCAGTAACGGGTGCGGATGTCGGAGCAGTAGGAAAGCAGCCGCTTCTTCTGTTCGAGGGTGAATTGCTGGTTGTCGAGCCGGGCGATTCTGACGGAATGGGCAACAGGGTCGAAGCGCCACGCATCGCGCAGCAGCGGCTGCGTATAGCTTACTGCAGCCGATGATGAGCGTAGCGTCGAATCATCCCCCCGCAGGGACCTTTCATAATTTAAACCGAAACCGCCGCCGATTACACCGCCTCCCGGCAGATGCTGGGCGATGGAGAGCGAATCGGCCGCTGCGATGGAGGAGGAGGTCGCCGTGGTGCTTCGATGAAGTCCGCCCAGAGAGTCCCGGAAGGCAAATCCGGTTGAATCGTGCGGCAGGTACGAAACCCCCGTCGAAGCGGAGACCTGCGGGAGCCATTGCGAACGGGCAGTTTCGACGTTCAGAGAATCAATGCGGTTTTCGATGCGAAGAATCCGGATCTCGTACCGGTTCTCGAGACCGGCGAGAAGCGCTTTCTGTTCGGAGAGGGTCCCTGCTTCGGGCTGCAGCACGATGACAAGGCCTGAGAGGATGCCGATGAAGGGTTTATGCATAGGGATTGATTGTTGAATAATTTCTGTTTAAACAGCGTCGATCCGGAAAAATACTATTGCGGTTATCGGCAATTACTGTCTATTCGACAGGAAGCGCAATGGATAGATTTTCGTTTCGGGGGGAGAAATATTGTGCCGGTTGAATCGGGAATATCAGGAGCGGGCGCTCCGCCCCTGCGCCCCGGCCAGAGCGCCGCCGCCGCTTACCTGCTGTACCGCAGGCCGAACCCGTACGGGTAAAGCGGTTCCCCGCCGCAGCCTTTCTGTTCATCCGCATAGTCCGGCCCGGCATTGATGGGAATCTGTGCCGCTGAGGCGGGCCAGGTGTGGGTGAGGGTCCCGGAAAAATTGCAGTCGCCGAAAAGGACATCGGCTATGCCGCCGCCTTCACCGCCCGGCAGCCAGGCGGCGACGACTGCCTTGCACCAGTTGATCTCCGTGTCGATGATCATCGGCCTCCCGGTGACCATGACCAGGATGACCGGTTTGCCGCTGTTGAAGCATTTTTCGATAAGTGAAGCATTGGGACACTCGGACAGATCGGGTACTGAGCAGTCGCCGTACTGTTCGGCATAGGGATTTTCGCCCACCACCACGACGATTTTATCGGCATTGGCGACGTCATCCCCGAATTCGCTGAAGAAAACATTGCTCCCCTTTTCCTGCAGACCCTGCAGAATCGTCTGTCCGGCGATGCCCGTGAGGGCGGCGCTTCCCTGCCAGGTGATGGTCCAGCCGCCGCACTGGGCGCCGAGGCTGTTTGCCCACGCACCGACGACCGCCACCCGCTCCGCTTTCTGCAAAGGAAGAACATCGCCCTCGTTTTTGAGAAGGACCATTGATTTACGGACACATTCGCGTGCGACCGCCCTGCTTTCGGTACTGCCGATACGTGATCTGAGCGCCGGGTCCGAGTAGGGATGATCGAACAGTCCGAACCGGAGCTTGACGCGCAGGATACGGCGTACGGCATCGTCGATGCGGCTGATCGGAATGGTCTGGTTGATGACCCCCTCCTTGATGGAGTTGATGAATTCACCGCAGTTCCATTCCCCGATGATCATCGCCATGTCGAGCCCCGCATTGACCGCCTGGGCCACGCAGTCCACTTTGTAGCTGCTGCACGCCCGCGCCACCGCATCCCAGTCGCTGACGCAGAATCCGTCGAAACCAAGTTCGGTCTTCAGGATTGACGTGAGTGCGCGCCGGTCGAGCGTCTGTTTCCAACTGCAGCCGTCGTGAAGCCAGGTATGGTACGAAGGCATTACTGTTGCGACAAGCTCCCTGGCTGCAGCGGCATAGGGCGGAAGGTGGACGCTGCGCATGGTTGCCTCCGAGATTGTCACTTCCCCGTTGTTGACGCCGTCATTCGTGCCGCCGTCGCCCAGATAGTGTTTGGCGCATGCGGCGACAGCCCCGACTTTTCCCATGTCGCCGTCGCCCTGAAGCCCTCGAATGTAAGCTGCTCCCATAAGGGAGTTGATCTCCGGCGTCTCGCCGAAACCCTCGTAAGTGCGGCCCCAGCGTTCGTTGCGTACCGCGGCGATGCAGGGCCAGAAATTGAAGCGTACTCCGATGCCGGTGCATTCCGCGGCGGTGATGCGGCCGACTTTAGCCACGAGCGCGGTGTCGCCGGTGCAGCCCAGTCCGATATTATGGGGAAAAACCGTACAGCCGCTGATTTCCGCGGCCCCGTGGACGCAATCCTGGCCGTAGATAATGGGGATTTTCAGGCGGGAAGAGTCCAGAACGGTTTTCTGGATACGATCGATGGCCGCCGCCCAGGCATCGGGAGTGTTCGGCTGTCCCGCGGCCGACTCGTCGCTTCCGCCGTTGAAGACCGAGCCGACGGCCATGGACGCGATCTTCCCGTTGGTCAATCTGTCGGGATAGGCGTCGGTGAAATTGATCTGGGCCTGCACCATCTGGCCGGCCTTTTCATCGATGGTCATGAGCGCCAGGATCGAGTCTGCCCGGCGTTCAATCGCGGCCTCCCTCGCGGTGCGCGAAAGGACGATGTCTCCCAGATACGACGTGGTGTCGGAGAGGGGACGGGCAATCCTTTCGTACCCCATTTTGTAAACGGCAAGGTTGTCGCTTACGGTCCCGGTTTTCGCGAGACCGGATGATCCCCGGCTCACGGCGCAGCCGATTCCCGCGCCAGCGGTGCTCGTTGATGAATTCGTCAGTAACAGGGCTGCGGTATGACGGCTGTCGCCTGTTTCCGCCGCGACGATGTAAAGCCCCGGAACGACATTCCGGGGTATGAGCGCCTGAAGAGTAAATTCATACGTTCCGGCTTTGAAACTTTGTTTCATGAGGGTGACTGCCTTCCGGCCGCTTAGTGCATAGAGATCGAGACGCATCACCTGCTCACGGGAACACGAAAAGGCAATTTTCCCGTTTCTGAAACCGGCGTTGTGATAGTGATCATTCCTTTTCGGGGACTTGATGGAAGTGAATGTCAGGTTGAAATTTCCCAGGGAGTCGGTATAGGAACATGAAGAAGCCGACTGAACCCATACGGTTGCATTGGCAATTGGTCTTGCCGGAGAGCCGTTATCGACGATACGGCCATAATATGTTGAATTGTAAGCAGATAAAGAGAGGTTGATGATGAGAAATGGAACAAAGCAACGATGACCCGACATTATCCGATTCCCGTCTGATGGTGAAAAATAATTTCATAATTATATCTGTGGTCATGGCTCGTATTCGGTTCACTTATTCCATTACCTGACTACCCCAGCACCCTCAGAATGGTTGAAAATCGGGAAGCTGATGCGGTAATTGTCAGCCGTTTTTCTCCACCAAGGGAGACAAAGGCACGGGCACGGGGCTTGCCATGGTCAACAACATCCTGAGGAAATACGGCGGTGAAATCCGGATTGAAAGCGAACCCGGCACGGGGACCGTTTTTATTGTCACGTTTCCCGCGTGACTTCTTTCCCGTTTTTATCCGAGATTCAGAAGATTTTCGAGGGGAGCGGCCGCGAGTTCTCCCATAAGCTCGGGGGTGCTTTTCGGAACCCACACGTTTCCCTGTTTTTTCAGACCACAGGTTGTCGAGAGCTGCCGGGAAAGTCCTGATGCAAGATTAAGCGCGATGGTATGCAGACTCTTTTCCGGAACCGGATCATTCGGATAATCGGGATGATCGAGCTTCACCCCGTTCGCCATGAGTCCCTCGATGAGGAGCTTGGATGCGAGAAACCTCGTATACTTATCGACGCCGAAAATCACCGGGTCATCCATGATGCTGATCACTTCCCACGTCACTTGTTCCGCCTGGGAGTATTTGCCTGAGTCCTTGTCCTGGTCGGCGAACCGCATGGGGAGATTCGCGGCGATCGTATCGATATTCCTTACCAGGTATTCAAGATCGAACAGCCCTGTGGCAACGTTGAAAAGGATTTTCTTCCCCTCCGCTTCGACCCGTGTGATCTCATCTTTCGATATTGCCGCCCCAATATCGGCGCAGTTGAGCTTTCCGTTCTGATCGATGATAAGCACTCCTCCCTTGACATCCACCCGAGTTCTGAATGCGAACTCGAACCCCGCGTTGCTTCCCTTGAGCGCCATAAGGGCGAGACAGACGGGATTGATCGAAAAACCGAGGTTGTCGATATTGCCGAGATAGACGAAACGTTTTCCCTGCGCGTAAAGATCTTCGTATACTTTTTTCAGGTAGATGAAGTTCTGGCCGTGGCCGCCGGGCATGGAGAGCGGGGTATTCTTCTTTCCATATGCCTTGAGAAAGAATCCCTTCGGTTTTCCTTCCGAGGAGTGGGTGAACGCGGCGAGCATCGGTTGGATACCGGTTGCCACATTGGTGATATCATATCCGGTTTCATGAATAAGGCTTTGAAGAAACGGGCTTTTTTTAAAGCGCGAATAGGCGTCCGCTATCTCTTCGTTGTTGTAAACGCTCGTCATCTGGAACATCGGTATGGTAACTGTTTTCCCGGATCCGGTCAGCGCGTTGTACCTGAGCATCTCGATCAGGACGCTGCGCATCTTGAGATCGAGAAAGCTCGGGCCGTGGCTTCCGTCGCCGTTGATGAAGGCCGGCGTTACGCCCTTCGCCTTTCCCCGCGATACCCGTTCGATCGATGCGAACTCATCGCTGCAGATATCGAAAAGCGCGGGGCTGAACAGCCTGTTCTTCTTAGTGTCAACGTAACTCGAGGCCGAGCCGCCGTTGAGCACGCCGTACGCCAGAAGGGGGTACAGCAGCACGCCGAGTCTTCTGAGTTCCGTCGTTCCGAAAACAATCCGGGAGCCCTGCACGTCGCCGACGGTGCGCAGGTCGATCCGCACCCCCAGCGCGTCGATGCGGGACTGCGTCTTTTTGCAGTCGAAGGATTCCGAAAGGGAACGGGTCGTATCGATGATCCGCTTTCCGTCGATCTGCGGTATCCCCGCTACCCTGACCGGAACGACGTGGTCGTATTTTCCCGCGTTGTAATTTTCGAGAATCCGCCGGCTCAGCTCGACATCGATTTCCAGACGCCGCATGGTGTCGATTGTCTCCTGCGAGAGCGCGAGGTCGGTCATTGTCACCTGTCTCCTGATGAAGAAGCGCCTTGAAAACGCCCGTTCGCGGTGGCGCCCTATTTCCCGAGCAACGTCACCCCGGCATTCGCCGCGCCGTAGAGCGAAATGGAGTAATCCTTGATAATGTATACTGGGATCTTTTTGAGCAGAGGACGGATGTTCGGGTTGTAGTTCACCTCGAAGTTTTTCATGAAGAGGTTGTCTTCGAGAAAGAACTCCTCGTTTTTCGAGGCGATGCCGCCCGCGAGGTAAACACCGCCGGTCGGAAGGAATATGAGCGAGACGTTCCCGGCGAATCTTCCATACATTCCCACGAAAAGCCGCATGATTTTTCTGCAGACATCATTCGATTTCGCATGCTGGGATATCAATGCAGGTTTATCTTCATCCCTCGTCGCGTCGATCTCCTTGAGGACCCCCTCGATTTTTATCTTCTTCGTATCTTTCAGGAAATTGAAGGCATTATAGATACCCATACCGGATACGAACGGTTCCGTTCCCACGGAGCTTTCCGTAAGGTTTTTCTTCGAAATAACATAGTGCTTCAATTCCCGCGTCTCTTCGTCGAAGTCGGCGAATCCCGAGTGCCCGCCTTCCGATGAGTATGCCCGGTACTTTCCATCCCGGCTGATGAGGTAGCCGACCCCGAGCCCCGTTCCCGCGCCGACGGTGATTTTTATGTCTCCCCCGCCTGTTTGTTCCGGAAAGGTCCCGTCAGTGCAGGGAAGCCTTGTAATCTGCGTTTTGTCCTCCACGTCGAGGGTCGGAATGCCGTAGCTTATCGCCGTGAAATCGTTGATGACGAGTGTTTCGACGCCGATCGCTTTCCCGATCTCCTTTCCATCAATGGCCCATGAACAGTTGGTGGGCTGGCAGAAATTGTTTTCCACCGGACCCGCGGCGCCGATGCAGCAGAGGTCGATTTTCAAATCCGGATTTTTATTCCCGGCAGCGGCGACCACCTCGTTTACCGGATCGATGAGACTTGTGACCTCGGAAGATTTGCAGGGGAATTTTCCCATGATCGTAAACTTGTTATTCTTCCTGCCCACAAGTGCAAGTGTCGTATTCGTTCCGCCGATATCGCCCGCGAGGATGACCTGGTCGAAATTGTAATCAGTGTTGAACCACTTTTCTTCCATAACGTATTTTCTCCTGTTTTAAAAAACGAGAGTTAATATACTATCTTTTCTGCATTCAAGCTATACCACGAAAATAACCTGATAAAAATAACCTTACACTCTGTCTGGAGGAGCTATGGATTTTAAAAACGGCGTTGCCACATTCGTTATGCCCCATTGGAGAAACGAAAACGACATTACCAGGAAGTATCTCGACGAGACCCTCGACACGATTTTCAAGCAGACTGATAAAAACTGGCAGCTCGTTATCATCGATGATTTGTCCCCGAGCCAGGAGGCGGTCGCCTACCTGGACGAAATAAAGAAAAAAGCGCCGGAGAAAATCTTCGTGATCAGGAAGACGACGAACAACGGCCCCGGGCACTGCAGGAACATGGGCATAAAATGGGCGTATGAACACGATTCGCCTATCGTGCTTTTCAATGACGCCGACGATATTTCGCATGTCGACAGGCTAAAGGTCGCGCGGGAAATTTTCGTGAAGGACCCGGAAGCTTCCGTCGTGTATTCCACGTTCAAGGTGATCGATGAAGATTCCGCTATTGTACCTGATGATAAATTATCTCCATCGATCGTCGAGATTACCGATGGCCACAAGAAGAACCCGCCGCAGGGAATCAACGCATGGATCGATATCGGCACGGAAAAAGGCTACACGAACCTTACCTCCGCCACGGTCGTCAAGACCGAACTTGCGTATAAATACCCGTTCCCGCCGGAAAAGGTTTCCGAGGATTCGAATGCGTGGATGAGGTACTCGGCCGGCGGCGGCACATTCGTGTACTCCGGTGAAACGCCGACACTCTACCGGATTCCGCAGAATACCGCCGGGTCGTCTTCCCGGTCGAGGGAGGGCGGGAAACACGGTTTCTACGTCCAGAAGGCGCGGGTGGATACGGACGGATTCACCCGCGCCGTGGAGATCGCGATCACCAACGGCAAAATCAAGGTCGAACAGCGTGACGAGCTTCTCGTAAAATTCTATCTCAAGCTCGGGGAAACCCTGTACAGGGAAAAAGAACACGATCTCGCACAGGATCAGGTGAACCTCGCGAAATTCACCGACATGGAACTTACGAAAAAGGTTATCGAGGCGAAGGGGTTTCAGGACTGGGCGAAGGTGTAGGTGCAAACCTTGGGTTGTTTTTTCATTTGAAAATCAAGGTTGCCGCGAGAAGCTGCATTTTTTACCGCGGGGTTCGTTACCGGTGCGTATTTTCTCCTACAGGAGAGAGTATGCCCAAGAACTACAAAGGGCGAAGTCTGATCGGATTTCAGAAGGATTTCCCCGATGACGAATCGTGTGCAAGACATCTGGCACAGCTTCGATGGCCTTATGTCTTGCACACGATCAAAACAGATGGCTGGCGTTCTTACGGTAAAGCATCCAAAGACAAAGACCTGAAACATTGCCGCGTTGTTCTGCGAGATCCCAAAGCGGCAGGGCGGCTTCTGCCATGGATTCATAAGCTTATCAGCAACACCAAGAATGTGGTTCGCGGTACGCATCGGGGTGTTTCGGGAAAGCATCTTCAATCATACCTTTCCGAAGTTGCTTACCGCCTTAATCGCAGATTCTGGGAACGAGAAATGTTCGACCGGCTTATTCAAGCGTGCGTGACTGCTGAAACCGTTACATATCCCGAATTGGTTCACGGCATCCTTCCGGAAAAAGATTAGGAGCAAAGTAGATAGGCATTTCGAGCATTGTTGTCACATCCATTCCTTAAGCGTTAGGTCTCCGGTGCTTTGCACCGTTTCCACTATGCCGCTTTCGCAGTGGCGTATTTACCGGCATCTGCAGCAGCAGCGCAAAGAAGTCTGCAA
>JAFGIW010000037.1 GCA_016929415.1 Chitinispirillaceae bacterium
AGTTATGACATGATTATAAATGCTGCGTTCAAGGATAAGAGCGGCGGAGATCTGGTTGACGACTGTGAAGACGGCGACGGCCTGACCAGGATGGGAAGCGATTGGTTCACCTACAATGACTCCAAAGACACTGGTAAATCAACAATAACTCCGTTGACCGAACGAGGCGTAAAACTACTAACCATGACTTCCGGCGGATTTAACTCATCGAAGTATGCAGTAAAAATTGAATATAAGCTGGATAAAGGCGGTTTCGCCTATAATCCTTTTGTCGGAGTCGGTTTTGAGATGAAGAAAGATCAAACTTCACTGGACATCAGCAAATCTACCGGTCTAAGCTTTGCCTATAAAGGCACCTTTGGAACAGGTGATACCTGTGCAATAAAATGTGAATCCGATGCAGTTACACAGTTAGGTGCCAGTTACAGTTATACATTAGCACCAAGCGCCAGTTGGAAAGAGATAAGCATTAGTTGGAGTGAATTTCTACAGCCGAAATGGGTCACTGATAAGGTTGATCTGGATCTGAAGTGCGTACCTAAAATTCAGTGGCAGATTCAGGGTGCTACCAATAAGTCGGGAGAATTGTGGATAGACGATGTCCACCTTATCGACTTTGACGTCCCGGTAAAAAACCTTATTCCAAATAATCATTCAACACCGCCGTTGCACTTATCCCTCAAATGCACTCATACGTCTGATAAACTAACCGTCTCCTTTGCAACCATTCAACACGGCCCAGTCCTCCTTTCCCTCTACGACCTGACCGGCAGGCTGGTGAAAACGCTGACGAAGGGTTATTGCGACGCAGGCGGCCATGCGGTACGGATCGACACCCGCGATATGCCGTTGTCGAGCAGCAGCTACCTCGTTTCTCTGAAAACGACGGAAGGGACGTTCACGCGGCAGGTGGTTTTAAATCGATAAGGTTTAAAGTTAAAGTCTAGGGCCGGTTGAGCCGGCTCTGTCCCATCCTGTGCCAAAATTTCAACTGTCGTCTTGAAAATTCTATTTCATTATTCTATTCTTTCGAACCATCCGGGCACATTTTCCCACTTTAATGTAATAAATCACTGAATTTCTATTATATTAATAATTTTATTTTTTCAGCGGATGAAACGGATCAGCGACTCTCTGGTTATTCAAGGCTCCCCCCAGAAGTAACAACCGTTATTTCCAGCAATGAAAATAGGAATTTCGTATAACCATTGATCTGATTTTTTGTTACTGCATGGAGGAACCATCGTGAAACGATTCGCCGGATTATCCCTGACCCTGCTGCTCTCTTTATCGAACGCCTTTTCCGCGGCAAAATTTCCGTTTCCCCAGCAATATAAATACACCAACGGCATCATGCCTGCGGGGGTCAGTCACACCCATGTCCAGACAGTCTACGATATATGGCTCAAGGAGTTTTATGATGAACAGGGCGATCTTGCCAGGATAAAATTTGATAATCCCTCCCAGACCGTAAGCGAAGGCATCGGGTACGGAATGCTCATCATGGTGTATATGGATAATGCTGACAACAACACCCAGCCCAAATTCGATAAATTATGGAATTATTGGAAGAAGTACCCGAGCAGCGGTTCTCTCATGCACTGGAAGATCAACGGATTCGGTAATGTCGCGGAAACCGGCAGCGCCACCGACGGCGACATCGATGCGGCACATGCGCTCATTCTTGCCGCATCGCAGTGGGGTGATGAAAGGTATCTGAGCGGCGCAAAAGCGATCATGAGTGCCATGCGCCAGGGCGATATCTCCAACAATGTACTCGACGGCGGTGACAACTGGAACTCCATCAACCCCTCGTACATGAGTACGGCCGCGACGCAGCTTTTCCAGGAGGTCGACGCGGGCGGGAACTGGAGCACCGTTCAGTCGGGCTGTTATTCGCATCTCAAGAACAATCAGAACGGAAGTACGGGAATGTGGCCCAACTGGACGAGCGGAGGTGTCGGAGGCTGTCCCGGCTGTTACGGCTTCGACGCGGCGCGAACCCCGTGGAGGCTGGGGTGGGCGTACGTGTGGTACGGCCATGCCGACGCAAAGTCATGCTGCACGAAAATAGTCGACTGGTTCAAGAGCAACACCGATGATGAGCCGGGCAAGATCGGCCAGATTTACAACCTCAACGGCTCGATCAATACCGGCGCGGGAGGCAGCAGCGACAACATTCCCACCTTTCTCGGACCGCTCGTCGTGGCGGGCATGGTCGATTCGAAATTCCAGAGCTGGGTCGACAAGGGATATACGCGCCTGCGGTCGTTCGGCGGCAGCAACGACAAATATTACAATGAATGCATCGAGCTTCTCACCATGCTGCTTCTGAGCGGCAACATGCCCGATATCACCAAGGTGCAGCCCAAAACCATCGCAACTCTCACGGTGAAGGTTTCCCCCGACAGTGCGGGCATTGTGACCGTCTCGCCGCAGAAAAGCAGCTATACGCGCGGCGAGTCGGTGACGATCACCGCCGCAAGCGCCGATACCTCCCGCTACGCTTTTATCGGATGGAGCGGCGACTACGAGGGAGCGGCGGCGAACGCGACGCTCAATCTCTTCTGCGACATGTCGGTTACGGCAACCTTCAAGGACCGGTTGGCCCAGGATTGTGTCGACGACTGTGAAGACGGCAATGCCAGAACCTTTCTGAAAACGAGCTGGTTCACCTTCAACGACTCCGCCAGCGGCGGCAAGTCGACCGTAACGCCATTGACTACCTCCAAAGCGGGATTCAAAATGACCGAAGGCGGCTACAATTCGGAATATGCCGCGAAAATCTCCTACAAGCTCGACAAGGGCGGCTTTTCGGGGGATCCGTTCGTCGGCATCGGGTTCATGATGGATCAGGGAAGCGATCCGGTTGACATCAGCAAATCGACGGGGATCAGGTTCTATTACAAGGGCACCTTCGGCGATACGACCTGCGGCCTGAAGATCGAATGCGGGAAGGTCACGGAGGCCGGGGCCAATTACAGCTACTACCTCAAACCGAACAGCTCCTGGAAGGAAGTCAACATCACCTGGGACGATTTTCAGCAGCCGAAGTGGGCCAAACAACCGGTAAAACTCGATCTCACCGTCATCACGAAACTCCAGTGGCAGATCCAGGGAAAATCGGGCTCAACGGGGGAACTGTGGCTCGACGAAATACACCTGATCGGTTTCTTAATCGAGCAGCCGATCGCGACCGGCCCGCGCGCGACGGCGGAGGGCGGATTCATGGACCGGTTCGGCTGCCGCCAGGCGGGCGGAAACCTGTTCGTTGATTATTCCTGCGCGCAATCCGGTCGCGTGGATTTTTCCCTTTACGACCTGACCGGACGGCTGGTGCGGCACCTTATGCGGGATTTCAGGGATGCGGGTGACCACGCCGCGTCCTTCGACATCACCGGCGCAGAATTATCGAACGGAAATTACATCATCCGCCTGAAAACCGCCGGCGGGTCGTCGGCGCGGCGGCTGGCGGTCAACCGGTAATTACCTATTTACGCAGGCGACAGGCCCATGTTTCCCAGCTCCGCCGTTGCCTCCCCCACCGTGTAAAACGATCCGGTGACGCACACCACCGCCTCTTCCCGGTTCATGGCGGTCCGTACCGCCTCACCCACATCGGGGCAGACCGTCCGTCGGTCTTCCGGCAGGCATGCCGCCAGCGTCTCCGCGGCAGCCGCGCGGTCGGTTTTCGGCTTGGTGAAGATAATATGGCGTGCAACCGCGGCATAGAGCGCGATCATTGCCGGGTAATCCTTGTCGGCCATGATTCCCGCAACGAGGCAGACCGGTTTTCCGGGGAAACGGCTCCGCAGGGTCTCGACGAAGACGGCCGCAGAGTCGGGGTTGTGTCCTACGTCAAGAATAACCGTCTTGCCGCTTACCGCGAGTCGCTGAAACCTTCCGGGAAGAAAAGCGCCGGCGATACCCTTCTGTACGATATCCGCATCGATGGTGAGCCCCGATTGCCCGATCGCCTCGATAGCACACAGCGCGTTGACGATTTGAAACCTGCCGGCCAGCCTCGTGGCGTACGGGATCCCGTTGCGGTGAAAGGCGGCGCCGTGGTTGTCGGAGGCGATCTCCGACGCGTCGCTCTCCGCCACGAAGGTGCAGGGGGCCTCTTTCGCTCGGCAGGTCGCTTCGATCAGCCGATGCAGTCCGGGGTCGTCCGGGTCGGCGGCGACCAGCGGCGTGCGCTCCTTGACAATACCCAGTTTCTCACGGGCTATCTCAGCGAGCGTGTCCCCGAGGTACTCCCGGTGATCAATGGCGAGCCGGGTAATGACGCTCACTCGTGGACGGAGGATATTGGTCGCGTCGAACCTTCCGCCCAGGCCGGTCTCGAACACCGCCCATTCGACGCCGCGGCGTCTGAACAACTCGCTTGCGATAAGCATGCCCGACTCGAAGAAGGTGAGGTGGTACGATTCGATAATGGTTTGCTGCTGATAATAGACATCAATCCATTCCTCCTCCGCAACCATCTTCCCGTTCATCCTGAAACGTTCCTCGAACGCGACGATATGCGGCGAGGTGAAAAGGCCGGTAGTGAACCCCGCGCCGCGCAGCACCGTCTCGATGAAGGCGCAGGTCGACCCCTTGCCGTTGGTACCGGCGACGTGGATCGATGGATAGGCGTTGTGCGGATTTCCGCTGCGGTCGGCCGCGGCGGTTATCCGTTCGAGATCGTAGTTGATCCCTTTCGACGTAAGGCTGAAGAGGGACTGTCTGATCTGTTCGGGGGAACGATGCATAGTCGAACCGATGCGCATGCGGGATTGCGGCGGATATCCGCGATCAGCTTCGTTGCAAAATGATAAACAGCCCCTTGCGGACGATCATGACGGCGATTGCCGCGAGGAACAGACTTGCGATTTTCGAAATGATCTTCGTCCCGTTTTTCCCCATTATACGGATAATGAACGAATGGGAGGCGAAAATGACTCCGGCAACGACGATGTTGGCGATGAGCGCGGCGGTCGTGGGAACGAAACCGTACTCCTTGACCAGCAGCATAACCGTGGTAAGCACTCCCGGCCCGACAATGAGCGGAACGCCGATCGGAACCGGCCCGATCTCCTCGGCGTGAACGCGGCGTGTTGCCTTTTCGAAGGTGACGAGGTCGCCAAGGGAAATAACAAACAGCATCGAACCCCCGGCGACCATGAAATCGGCAACCGATATGCCCATCAGGCGCAAAATCCATTCGCCCACAAAAACGAAAAGCAGGCCGACGATACATGCCGTAATCCCCGATATGACGATCAGTTTCGGGAACTCGCGCTTCTTGACGCCCTGGGTGATCGAGATGAAGACCGGCAGGGCGCCGATCGAATCGGCGGCGATGAAAAGAGGAACGAAACAGAGCCAGAATGTATGAAGGTTCACGCCTTGTCCTTGAACGCATAGGTGATGAGATAGGTATCCTCTTCCTTCTTGGTGGTTACCTTGTAACCGCTGTTGTAAAAGACCGTCAGCATGTGTTGGTTGTTGGTAAGGACCCGCGCCTCGAACCCCCGTATGCCCCGTTTACGCGCGACGTCGGTGAGGATTTCAAGAAGAATGGTGCCGAGTCCCTTCGCCTGCCAGTCGTCACGGACCAGGAACGACACCTCCGCGTGGTGCGTCGCGGGATTGAGGTAGAAATGGGCCACCCCGACGATCTGATCGCCCCCGACGTCTTTGACCATGGCGACGATCGCCATGTCCTTCGAAAAGTCGATCGAGGTGAAATCCTGTATGAATTTATGGGGGAATGACTTGACCGCCTGGAAGAACCTGAAGGCGATCGACTTTTCGGAGAGATCGTAGAACATGTCGCGTAAATGTTTGCTGTCGCTCGCTTTTATCGGCCTGAAAAACAGTTCCGAGCCGTCGGCCAGGATTTTCGTCATTTCGTATTCGCGCGGATAATTGACGGCGCCGGTCGGCAGCTCCTTCTGGTGCTGAAAGATGTACTTGCGGTTTTTCGCCTCTTTGAGGATCTCATTGCGGTAGTCGGGATGCGCGATCTCGGCGAGCGACAGTACCCGTTCCCGGATGTTCTTTCCGAAGAGATCGGCGATACCGTATTCGGTCACCACGTAGTGAACATCGGCGCGGCTCAATACCACCCCCGCTCCTTCGGTAAGTTTCGGGACGATGCGGGAAACCTTTCCGTCGCGGGCAGTGGAGGGAAGGGCGATGATGGCTTTACCTTCAAGAGCATGTGCCGCGCCGCGGTTGAAGTCGACCTGACCGCCCACGCCGCTGTAGAAATTGTAGCCGATCGAATCCGAGCAGACCTGCCCGGTCATGTCGACTTCGATCGCAACGTTGATCGCCACCATCTTGCGGTGCTGACTTATCACGAAAGGATCGTTGACGTATTCGGACGGCCGGAACTCGAAGAGCGGATTTTCATGAATGTAATCGTAGAGTTTACGGGTGCCCAAACAGAACGAGGCGGTTATCTTCCCGCGGTTGATGGTTTTTCGCGAGCCGTTGATCACTCCCGATTCGATAAGGGGAATGATGGCGTCGTTGAACATTTCGGTGTGGATGCCGATGTCGCGCTTCTCGGCGAGATAGTGAAGAACCGCCTGCGGGATGTTGCCGATGCCCACTTCAAGCGTCGCGCCGTCTTCCACCAGCGTGACGATGTTCCGGGCGATGGCCTCGACCACCGGATCGGCCTTCGGCAGACTGAATTCGAGCAGCTCGCGGTCGCTCGGGACGACCGCATCGACCTGCTCGAGCGGAATGGTCGATTCGCCGAATGTCCGCGGCATTTTTTCATTGACTTCAGCTATTATGGTAAGACTGTTTTCCACCGCCGCCTTGACGATGTCGACGGAAATGCCGAGGCTCAACTGTCCGTTGCGGTCGGGAGGGCTGGTCTGTATGAGCGCCACATCGATGGGGAGCATGCCGGATTTAAACAGATGGGGTATTTCCGACAGAAACATCGGAATATAATCGCCGCGGCCGCCGGCGATGGCGTCACGTACATTGGCGGCGAGGAAAAAACTGGCGGTGCGGAATTTCCTGGCGTACTTCTCGGCGATATAGGGGGCGTCTCCCTGTGTCAGAAGATGGTATATTTCCGCATCGACGATGTCGTTGTCGTCACTCACCAGTTCATCGACCAGAAGCTGCGGCTTCCCGCATCCGGTGCCGACGAAGATACGGTCCCCCGCTTTGATTTTATTGATGGCGCTCTTGGCGGTCATTTTTTTCTGCTTATATAATTCCTGCCATGCCGGCATTGCTCATGCCTCCTTTGCCAGAATAATCCGCGCGTCGACGACATAGGCGTTATCGCCCGTCTGACCGACTTTGAGGGGATTGATGTCCACCTCGTCGATCTCGGGAAAATCAATTACCAGTTGCGAAAGACGCTGCAGGTTGCCGACGATCAGCGATACGTCGACCGGTTTTTCTCCCCGTGCGCCGCGTAAAAGTTTGTATGAGCGCGTACTTTCGATGATGGTGTAACACTCTTCCTCGGTTATGGGTGCAAGCCCGAAGGCGACATCCTTGAGCACCTCGACGAAAATACCGCCCAGCCCGTACATGAGGACCGGTCCGAACTG
>JAFGIW010000038.1 GCA_016929415.1 Chitinispirillaceae bacterium
ACCAACCTTCTGATCCTTTGACACTAAGGTAGACGAAGGTTAAAAACGCTGCCTGTGGCAGAGAGGTTCAATTCCCCCTGGCCGTATTAATAAAAAAGAAGCTTCGGCAATAGCCGGGGCTTTTTCTTTTAGTCTTCCCCCATCGAACCCTGCCTTATCCGATTAACACAGTATTATATTATGTAATATTGTATAATATAGATGCACTTGGGGCCGGACTCTGAGTTCGTACCGGCCTGTCCTTTTAACCTCTTTCAAATAAGCCGAAAACAGCAGCAGTTACCCGGCATGTCGATTCCAATAATTTCAACCCGAGGGAGATCCATGATGAAGCTGCACGAAACAATTAAATTGCCACTCTTTCTTACCACTGTTTTCTTCCTCTTTTCAAGCTCATTCAGCGCTTCCTCCAGCCTTCAGGAAGATTTGAATTTTTATTTTGTGAAGGTTGACGAGGCTTTTGCACGAATTGTGGAATCAGGGGCTCTGAGAAGTACCAACCTTCGGTCGGCGGAACGGCTTTTTATCCGTGAGATGAGAAAAAATCAGGCTTACAACACCTTTATCCGAACCAATTCGAAGGGATCGGTTATTTCCGAGGTAATCCGGGCGCAGAAGGTTGAACGGCCGATGCGTGATATTTCCGATCAGAGGTGGTTCAAAATGGTCAGCCAGAAAAAAGAGGCCTATTATTCATTGATAAAAGATGGAGATAAGGGAAGGTACTACCTTTTCTGGGCGCGGCCGATTCTCAAAAAGGGTGACCGGTTCATCGGATCAGTCCTCCTGAAGATCGATCTGTGGGACAGCTTTCATGAATTCTCGAGTTCAATCTTTAATCCGTTCCTGATAAAACTCGGTCGTAAAAGTCTCTTCTCCCACAAATGGGAGGAGGGTACATCAGGCAATGAAAAACCGTTGACCATCCAGGGAATCGACCGGATTTCAGTTGTTTACTCATCGGAAAGCACGCCGCGGACTGCCGTTGCACCAAAGGACACTTCAGCGAAGGTATTGACCGTTGCCGACACCGCAAAGGCGAAAAAAGCGGACAACGCGGCGAAGAAAAAGAAGGGGGCATCGGGCATCCTTGTGTTCCTTCTTGTTATCCTCATTCTCGGCATTGTCAGCGCCTCATTCATGCTGATTGCCTGGATGAAAAGACGGGCGTTTCTGAAGCGTCTGGATGAAGAGGATAGTCTGTAGCGGAAAGTGATGCGGATTAATATATGTAGAGACGCACGGCCGTGCGTCTCCGTACCATACCAGTCGAATTAACCAGACGCAACGTTGCCTGCAAATCTATTCAGCGCCAACCAGTCAAGAAGTCAATATCCTTCCAGCAGCTTGAAAATCATATCGCGATTGTTTTTTTCCTGATTGAGCATGATGACAAACGGCCGCAATCCCTTCGCAGTTTTGATATATCCTGCGTAGTTGCTCACCCCGTTGAGCGTTCCGGATTTTAATGGATGCCCGTTTTTCGGGGTTAGCAGGGCCGCATGCGGTTTGAACCGTTCCATGATCGAAATCATGACGTTGCCGGTAACCTGATTGTCGCGTGAGATGCCCGATCCCTCGACCATAACCAGTTCCGTTTCGGGAATATGCAGTTTGGTGCGGATATATTTTTCGAACACGTTTCTGCTTTTCTGCATCGTCGCCGGACCGCCTTCCCGCTGCGCGCCGATTGCCAGAAAGATCTGATTGGCGATGAAATTGTTGGAGTATTTAAGAAGCCCCTGCAGCACCTCCGGGAGCGGCCGGGAGTTGTAGTGCGTATAAACAGGCGAATGGTTCGAATCGGCTGTTGCTTCACCGACGGTGTTGCCTGTGACGGCCAGCCCCTGTTCCCTTAAAATAGTCAGCAGCAGTTCCCCGGCGTATTGGTTGCAGTCGGCCCGCTGGGCGGAGAGGTTGATGCGCTGTTTCGTGCCGGGAGCGATGGATGCCGCCTTGTCGACGGCGAGCGGCGTGAGCGGGGTCTCTTCTTCTGCGGAGAAGACCTTTCCGGAGGCGTCTTTCCCTACGTTGATCGTATTGAAATTGACCACGAGGGCGCCGTTGAGCGCATCGTACGGGTTGCTCGTCTTCGAAATGCCGGGGATCGTCAAATCATCCGAAAAATAGGAGTGATCGAGGCTGATTCTATCGATACGGGCCAGCCCTTTTCCTTTCAATTGCCGCGCGAGGTTCCGTAGCTCGTCGGAAATGAGGTAGGGGTCACCGAAGCCTTTGATGACAAGACAATATTTACAATTGGTATAGCACTCGGTTTTAAACCTGAACTCCGGCCCGAGCAGATCGAGCGCGATCTCCGCGGTAAGTATCTTGATGATCGACGCGGGAATGCAGAGCTTGTCGGGATTGATGGCGACAAGTGCCGCTCCGTTCTCGTCATTGAGCATGACGGAACCGTTCTCCACCAGACTTCTGATTGCCGTGAGAGACTCGGCGGAAGTGGCAGGTGGGGGAAGTGCAAAGAAAAAAAGTGCGGCAAGTGCAGGGACGAGCAGCCGGGCGGGGATGCGATTCAATTGCATGGTGTCCAATCGTTAAGAAGCATGGTCGCCGGTTATTTTATTGAAAATAATTCAGGTGTGGTTGAGGGAGGATATGCTGGCCGCACGTTATCCGCTCCTTCCAAAATTATGTGTCCCCGGCCGGTCCTGACGATAGCAATCGTCACGAAGAATGTGTGCGGCATCTATAACAATTAAAATATACAATAAATGGTAACATTTTCATCGTAGTATCATCTAACTTTTCAGCAAACAGGAGCGACCGGAAAGCATGCAGGAACTCGATGCGATAACACTGAAAAGGGCGATAAAAGGAGACCGGCATGCATTTAAAAAGCTCTATGATCTTTACGCACCTTTTTTATGGCGGGTGCTTTTTCCAATGGCGGGACGCGATATGGAAACAGCTCAGGATCTTGTTCAGGACACCTTTATAAGAGTTTACCGGTCGCTGCATCAGTTCAGGGGGGAGTCGGCACTCTCCACCTGGCTCTATCGCATCGCTTACACAACGGCAATGGCCAGTGCCCGCAAACCGCACAATCACTATCGGTTTCAATCCTGCACCGAGTCGGTCCGCGCCACCGACCGTGCCGACGTTTACAATGACCGGCAGCTTGCGGACAGGATACTTGCGGATCTTTCCGCCGACGACCGGTTTCTGCTTGTCGCCCGTGAGATCGACGATATGCCGTTTGAAGACCTTGCCGCGATCACCGGGCAGAACGCCGGAGCATTGCGCACGCGCCTTCACCGGTTGAAAGAGACGATCCGGAAATCATATCCTCAAGAACAGTTTGCACTAAGTGAGGCCTGATATGATACACGAAAATAATTTTTACCGCGAAATCGCAAACATCCCGCCGCTTCCGCCGGATCTCTACGGAAGCATTGATCGTGCGATCCGCCGGCGATCGCTGGCGAAAAAAGCACTGCTTGCGCTTGCAGCGTCGATCGTGCTGCTGATCGGTGCCGTTACGCTGAAAACCATCACACCGGCTCGAACCGACATTTTGCAACCCGAGGTAGCCAGTGAGCTGCAGATCATTCATGACTATCTCAACGGCAGCAATCTTGAAGGAGAGCTGGAGTTGTATGCTGTTGTCGAAGGATATTAACCTTATGAAAGGAGTTCTTATGAAAATGAAACGTGCGCTCTTACCGGTTGTAATAGCGGCCCTGTTTCTCTCATCGACAGGCCCGGCCCAGGCGGGTTCCGAACCGGGGAATGGCCCCGGTGCCGGAAAAAGCAACCGCCCTCACCACCGGTGGGCTGAACTCAACCTGACCGAAGAGCAAAAGGGTAAACTCAAAACGCTCCACGAAGAGATGCAACCGGTGCGCGAAAAACATATGGAAGCTGTTAAAACGGTGCGTGAAAAAATCAAAGCCGAACTGCTCAAGACCGACCCGTCGCAGAACACGCTTTACGGGTATGCCGGAGAGCTTGGAGAGCTGCATAAGCAGATGAGCAAAGACCAAGGCGACCATTTTCTAAAAATCAAGAAGGTCCTTACCCCTGAACAGTTTGCACAACTTGTCGAAAAGGATGGCGGGATGATGGGGCGGGGTAAAGATTTCCGCCCCGGGAAAGGCGGCGCCGGCCCGCGCAAGGGTAAAGCGTGCCCCCATAAAGGGGTTACCTGTCCGCACAAAAGCGACACCCTGCGAAAAGGAGACCGCCCGCACGGCGGCGGAGCGCCGGAAAGCGAAGAGTAATTTTTGCCGGTAACTATACGGCCTGCCGGGAGACGGCAGGCCGTCGCTGCAGCGGCCGCTTAATATCTGTTGCCGCTGAGACGCCTGATTGCTTTTTTAACAAACCATTTCGCCCCGACGCCGAGCAGAGAGACCGGGTGAAGACGAAACGGATCGTCGGCGCCGATGGTCGCAATGTTGAGCCGGTAAATCTTCCGGTAAATGTCCTTTATTTTCCAGCCGTTGCGCAGCTTCTGATAAGTATAGGGCCATTTCCTCGATTCTTCGTACCCGTTCGCAAAAAGCAGTTCACGGTATTTCCGGAAAAGCAGTTCCAGTCCGGGCAGTCTATTTAACGAATACCGCATCTGATGGCCTGAAATACGGTCGGGCATTTCCGGTTTATAGTCGCTGAAATGGTAAAAATAGAGCGGACCTCCGTTGCAGCGCCATTGCCCGTTTACAGAAGTTACTTCGCGTGAATGAAGGTTCCAGTAGGCGACGTTATACCCGATATCCCTGACAATTCCGATTCCGTGGAAAAAAAGTACGGCCAGGTCGATGAAACGTTGATCGACAAAATATCCCCGCTTATGAAGGACGACGCATTTGTCGTAACATTTTTCCGCCCACCAGCTGAGGAAGCGGTCGGTATTCTCACCTGCCCTGATGCCGATGAATCCGAGGTTGTAAATGCCGCTCATGAGAATATGGCCGTCATCCGGATACTTCCCGTCATCCGGATAATCAGCATCAAGATGCGGGGTCAGGATTATATCATGAATATCCAGAAGGTCAAAGAGCCCGTCAAGACGACGGGTGATATAAATATCGGGATCGAGATAAAGGGCCTTGCGTACCTGTCTGATTTTCAGAAGATACTGCAGCAAATACGGCTTGACTGCAGTCGACAGCTCGGTGATGTTGTACTTGAAACAGAATTCCTGCAGTCGCGGTATCGCGAGTGCCCCAATCGGCAGAATCTCGAAGGTTTCATTTTCCGGACGGATTTTCCCTTCGATATTGTCGGTGATTACGATAAAGCATCTGCCGTCGGGGTGATGTTCCCGGAACGATGCGCAAAGCGTACGGGCAAATGCAAGGTAATTCTTTGCAATAATGCTGCAGATCACCGGTTGTTCTTTATTTTCCATTATACTCCACGCTGCGATTACTGCCTGATACCCTCCTATGATCCATCGATCAAAATATAGCTCTTGCCTCTATCCGGCAATACCTTGCAGCTTTGCAGTAAAACCGTGCATGCTTTTCTGAATCATACCGGAGCAACAGGGGGTTGTTACGGTTGTTATTGTCCCGATCGGTAGGTAATTACTATATTGAACCACAGTGAAAACTTGATCGCACGTTGAATGGGGTGATATACGTTGAATAAATGCATGTACGGAGGACTGGTATCCGTTGTGGAGATCATGCTGCTGAGCTTCTTTGGTTACGGGCAAAACGTGGATAATCTTCCGAACCTCACTTCAAAATACAAGTTCGCCGCAATGGAATCCCTCGTAAAAAACGATCGAGTGTCGACGGATCTGGTCACCCCAACACCGCCATCAGGATTGGATAATTCAATCGACGAAAACACCTATTTTATAGGCGGGGGCGATCAGTTTTTCATCTCTTTTATCAATCGGAAATCGTTTTCCTATATCGGAACCGTCAATCAGGAAGGCGACCTGTATATTCCATCTCTCGGTCTGTTCAAACTGGGAAAAATACCGCTCAGGCAGGCAAAACAGATACTTCATGAGGAGTTGCAGAAGAAAAGCAGAGCTGAAGACTCCGTGTATATAGCGCTCCATAACGCCAAGAATGTGACCGTGTATATCAGCGGAATGTTGAAAAGCACCGGCAGGTACGTCTTTCCGGGAACGATGCGCCTGCTCGACGCGATAAAATTCGGATGCGATCAGCAGCTGTCGCTGATGGCCAATCTTGACGGTCGAACAGTCCGCTGCTCCTCCAGCGACACGGCCATCTATTACGATGTTCACAAATATGTGGTAACCGGCGATCTTTCACAAAACCCGTATCTCTATCCCGGCGACCAGGTCGCGGTGCGGGGATTGACAAGACGTATCACGGCCGATGGCGCCATAAGCGAACCATGCCAGGGTGTGGTCCCCATTAAAGAGGGTGAAACCGTTGCAAGCGTGTTATCCATTTTAGAATTGGATGCATCGGCCGATACGACGTTCATCATTCTGAAACGGGCCGACGCCGACTCGGGTGAAACGACAATCACCGTTCCCTGTTCATCATTCAACAACCAGGTGATTGAAGACCGGGACGTTCTGATCGTTCCGATAAAAAAAAACTACCCCGATATGTCGACGGTCATGGTAAGCGGCGAAGTCGAGCGGCCCGGCACTTACCCGATTTGTAAAATCGGTACCACGGCTGAAGCGATTCTCGAACGTGCCGTTCTTCTGCCTTCCGCCTCACGCAATCGAATCGCGGTGGTGCGACCCGGCAAAGCGCTGACCCTCCCCTTTAATCCGCAGGAAAAGAATCTGGTCGCCACAACGCTTCCGCAGTCATTTACACGATCCGAAATGAACAATGCGATTTCACTCATGATGACCTCAAAAGACTTTACCGTCATCCGTCTGAAAGAGAAGAAGAATATCCAGCTCGAAAAAAATGACCGGATCATTGTTCCTAAAAGTGAAGAGATCGTCTACATAAGCGGAGCGGTGGAACAGCCGGGTGGATACAAGTTCAATGAGGGAAAGCACGTGTCGTATTATATCAACCAGGCCGGAGGGTTTACCAAACTCGCCGATCGGCAGAACGTTTACAAGGTAATCAAATACGGCAATATCATTCAATACTCAAATAACGCCGAAATCGAAGACGGCGACATCATCGTCGTTCCTTTTTCAAAGGAAAACAAGTTTTTTACTAATATTATCTTGCCTTTTTTCTCAATGTTCGCCACAACAATTACCCTGATAGTGGCAATCATTTCCATTATACCTAAATGAAGAAGCAAGCGCCGTCTAGCCGTCCTCTGCGGACCCCCCCGCACGCGGATGAGCCTGCCGGTACGTTTTGATCAGATGCTCGCGGGATACATGCGTATAGATCTGGGTCGAAGTGAGCGATGAATGGCCTAAAAGCTCCTTCACCGCGCGGATATCCGCTCCGCCGTCCATTAAATGGGTGGCAAACGAGTGGCGCAGCACATGAGGACTTCGTTTTTTCTGCCGTGAAACCGTGGAAAGTTCCCTTTCAACGACACGTTGAATCTGCCGCTTCGACAGCCGCGATCCTTTGGTAGTGATGAAGAGCGGCTCCTCTGCATCACCGCTGCGGCCATTATCATGCAGGTACTGCTTCATCATCACAATCGCCACATGTGTCAGGGGAACAATACGCTCTTTACGGCCTTTCCCCAGAACCCTGACAGTCTCGCTCCTCGTATCAACCGCCGAGATAGTAAGTGCATAAAGCTCGCTCAACCGTATCCCGCTCCCGTAAAAAAATTCAACAATAAGACGGTCGCGCAGATGACCTGGAAGATCAGCCTCGGGGAGTAGATCGCGCGCCTGTTTTTTTGTGAGGAAAACCGGGAGGGTTTTTTCCGGTTTGGGGGTGGCGAGCACCTTGGTTGGGTTGGCATTGAGCAGACCTTGTTTGAGGCAGTACCGGCAGAAACTTTTCAAGGCTGCAAGTTTGCGGGCAATGGAACGCGGTTTGATCCCGTCTCGGCTCAATTGGAAAAGAAATGCCCTAATATGCTGTTTGTTCATACTGGAATGTATATCGCTGTTTCCATCCTTCTGCACAAATTTTTCAAACTGACCGAGGTCCCGCTGGTAAGCCGCTGTCGTATGTTCTGAAAAACCACGCTCCTTTTTCAGATAATCGATGAATGCGGAGATGGTGTCATTAAGCCCGGCTGCCACTATTTCTCCCGGTTTAATATACTATTAGGCTCTGCTGCAGGTTTTCAGGTTAAACTCCTGAATATGAGCAGCCTGATAGCCTCAAACCCCCTGCTGTTCCCCCTCCCGAGTAATAAAGTATATTAATGTTTCTGCCAAGAGAGGGATTATATGAGAAAAGGGATCATTCTTGCAGGGGGTTCCGGGACACGGCTTTATCCGGTTACGATAGCGGTCAGTAAACAGCTGATGCCGATCTATGATAAACCCATGATCTATTACCCTCTCTCCATACTGATGCTCGCCGGAATAAAGGAGATCCTGATAATCACCACGCCCGACGATCAGGCAGCGTTTCAAAGGCTTCTGGATGACGGATCCCAATGGGGGCTTTCCCTTTCATATGCCATCCAGCCGAAACCGGAAGGACTCGCTCAGGCATTCATTATCGGTAAAGAATTTATCAATGACAACGCCGTTGCATTGATACTTGGCGATAACATTTTCTGGGGTCACGGCCTTATTGAACACCTCAAAGAGGCCGTGGGACAGCCTGGGGGCGCCACCGTTTTCGCCTACCGGGTTAATGATCCCCAACGTTACGGCGTCGTCGAAATCGACAAAAAAGGTATTGCACTCTCGCTTGAAGAGAAACCGCCGCGTCCGAAATCGAACCTGGCGGTAACCGGTCTCTATTTCTACGACTCACGCGTGAGCGGTTTTGCCGAAACACTCACCCCGTCGACGCGCGGAGAGTTCGAAATTACCGACCTTAACAAATGTTATATGAATCACGGTGAGCTTCATGTGGTGGAACTCGGGCGCGGCATCGCGTGGCTCGATACAGGTACCCACGAATCAATGCTGCAGGCCGCAGAATTCGTCGAAACCATACAGTCCCGTCAGGGGCTCATTGTATCGAGCCCGGAAGAGATTGCCCTGCGCCGCGGATACATCACCGCCGAACATTTATTCGCCCTCGTGCAGCCTATGCTGAAAAATGCTTACGGACAGTATCTGATTTCAATCGCCCGCTCCGCCGCGGCTGAAGGCTGATTGTCATGGAATTTATCACGACCGATATCGACGGACTCATTAAAATTCAACCGGCTGTGCACGGCGACCGACGCGGTTTTTTTCTGGAATGGTACTCCCATACAGCGTTCGAAAAGGCAGGCATCACCTGCCGGTTCATTCAGGACAACCATTCGTGCTCTCAGGTGGCAGGGGTCCTGCGCGGACTCCATTTCCAAAAGTCGCCCTTCACGCAGGCAAAACTGATACGGGTAACACGGGGCGGTATTTTCGACGTAGCTGTTGACTTAAGGGCAAAATCGCCGACCTTCGGGCAGTGGCGCGGATTTACACTGAGCGCGGCCAACTTCAGCATGCTGTTCGTTCCTGCCGGTTTCGCCCACGGTTTCTGCACGATGGAACCTGATACCCATGTCGAGTACAAAGTCGATGCACCCTACGCGCCGCAGCACGACAGCGGGATTATCTGGAACGATCCGCAACTGGCCGTTTCGTGGCCGGTCGCACAACCGATCCTTTCAACAAAGGACGCAAAGCTTCCGCTGTTGTGCGACAACCCGCCGCCTTTTTAAGAGGACGATGATGCATACGGAGCGAAAGTCGTGACAAAAAGTCTTCGGAAAAACATTCACCCCTTTACGTCTCATCTGGCCACACTGCTCGGATATGGTTTTTACCTTGTGTCCAATCTGGCTTTCATGCTGCTGTCTCCGCCGTTCATGTTCCTTTTCATCTGGAATCCACCGCTGCAATATCGAGTTGCTTCAAAGGTGTACCGGGCATACTGTCATTTTCTCACCCATGTTTACCTCCCAGCCCTTCACATTTACCGGATCATCGAAGAGAGCGGCTTTGAACACTCAACGCCGGAAGCTCCTGTCATATTCATCGCCAACCACCGCAGCCGGATCGACGGGCCGATGCTCATCCCGCTCCTGCCCGCAACCGGCATTCTCATCAAGTCATCATATGCGCGTTTCCCTCTCTACCGCGCCATGGTGCGCTATCTCGATTTCATCAGCGTCAACCCGCACTCAATCCTTTCACTTGCCGACACGATGCAGCAGTGCAAAAACCTGCTCGCAAAAAACAAACGGCTTCTCATTTTTCCGGAAGGAACGCGTTCAAGGAGCGCGCGCCTCAACAGTTTCAAAGAGCTCGCCTTCCGTCTTTCGATCGAAACGGGAACAGCCGTTGTCCCTGTCATCATCCATTCCGAACTCCCTTTCATGGCTAAAATAAAAGGCAGCTATTTTCCCGGAAGAGAATTCGCCGTCGTCATCCGCGCGCTCGCTCCCCAGTATGGCCGTGATGGTGAACGAACCTCCGATTTCGCTGACCGCATAAGACGCATAATGGCTGAAACCCTGCGACAGCTCGACCGCGGCACGGTGTGGGAGAACTTGCCGGCACCGCAGAACAATGAGCATCGCCGCCACCGCTCGGTACCTGCTTCCCTTTCGATAAAGCCGTCGTATGGATCAGATTCCTGCGTTCAAGAGAAGCCGTTATGACGCTATATGACACATTCGACCTGCAGGATATTCTTGCCATTTTGCCGCACCGCCCGCCATTCCTGTTTGTCGACCGCGTCATCCGGTTCATTCCCGACCGCCGGATCATCGCGGAACGCGATTTGCGGCCCGATGAGCCGCACTTCGCCGGCCATTTCCCCGGAACACCGATCATGCCCGGCGTTCTTGTCACCGATGCCCTTGCGCAAACCAGCGGGCTGCTCTGGGGTTTCTCCAAAGTAACTAGAAACAGCGGCACTCCCGAAAAACCCGAACTCTTCTACCTTGCGGCAGTATCGATGAAGTATACCAATCCTGCAACTCCCGGAGAGACACTCCATTTATGTGCAGAAACCGACCGGGTGTTCGACCGACTGCATACCTTTAACGTCGAGGCGACCTGCGGTCGCCGTCTCATCGCCAAAGGCACGCTCACGCTCGCCATGAAGGAACGTACTTCATGAAAATGCTCCTGATCACCGCATTCCCGCGCAACAACGGTTTCACCCGTTACTGTAACGATTTGTTCATCAGGGGAGTTAAACAAACGGGGATTACTTTTACGATGATTGATATAGTACTCGCCAATATCAACCCGTGCAGAGGGTGCTTCCACTGCTGGTGTTCGACGCCCGGCCGCTGCATCCAGCATGACGGCATGGAACGCATACTTGATGCCTTTCTTGATTGCGATCTGCTTGCCTGTGCGACACCGCTTTACGCTTACGGCGTTTCGAGTTACCTGAAAATATTTCTTGAACGGACCATGCCGCTTCTTACTCCTGGGGTCACTTCTACTGCAACCAGCGGAGTCGATCGGAACAAAATCCGTTTCCCCGACCGGGGGCCCCGCTCGATGGCTGCGCTTATTACCGGGGGCCTCGGTGCCAGGTCGCATGCCGACGGTGCCGTTACCTCCCTTCGGTGTTACGCCAAGGGGATGAACATGACCTTCGCCGGCGCCCTTGTGCGTAATGAATCATACCTCCTTCAATTTACCGACACAAAACCGAAAACAATCAAGACCATCGAAACGGCCTTCGAGCAGGCCGGCAGGATGTTCGCCCTCGAAGGAACCATAGATCGGGAACTCATCGAAAAAGTAGCCACCCCCCTCGCTTTCGACCATGCCCGCTTTGAGCTGTATTCAAACATCTACTGGGAACATGCTCAGAAGGTTTTTTCACGCGGAGGATCCGTCGACGAAATCAAGTCATTGACACGGGGAGATATCCGCATCCTCATGCAGGAGATGGTGCACGGGATCGATCCCGTTACCACCGCCAAAGTAAAAGCGGTCATACAATTAATTTTTCCCGACACCGCATCCGCTTACTGCATCAGCATGGAGAAGGGCACGGCGCGACTCGAAATGGTTGAAAAAGAATCTTTTGATCTCAAAATCACCTGCCCCGAAGCGGTGTGGGTCGGCATTATCCACCGGACCACCGATCCGCTTAAGGCATTGACGAAAGGTTGTATCAGGCTTGAGGGGGATAAAGAGCTTTTCCGAAAATTCGGACGTTTTTTTCCGCCGCCGAATATTTAGCGTCCCGCCTGCCGCACCGGCTTACTCTGCTTCGCAATTGTTGATGTCGGGAAAAGCTTCGCGGCGCATTCAGGGCAGATGCCGTGGCTGAACTCGATATCGGCATGATTTTTCATATACGCTTCGATCTGGGTCCAAAAGCCTTTGTCGTCACGGATCTTTTTACATGACGCACAGATCGGCACCATGCCTTTGAGCACCCTGATCTCGTCAAGCGCCTTCTGCATGGCCTCCTTTTCGGCCAGCAGCTGTTTGAGGTACCGTTCTCTGAGGATTTCGAGGCTGCACGCAAGGAGGGTTACCACGGTAAAGACGGCAATAAACCGGATGGCAAGGTCCTGTTGATAAACAGTACCGAATTTTCCGAACATGATCACCGACATGACGACAATCTGGCAGCCGACCCAGACAATCCCCTCCCTGAAGCCGAGGAGAAAAATCATTGACGACGGCATCACATAGAACCAGAGCAAGGCCGCCCCTTTTCCCCCGCCGATATAGAGCAGGTAGAAAAGCTCGAGGGTAAGGCACAAAATAAAAAACCGTATTGTCCGGAAATAGGCCCGCGACCTGTTCAACAGGAACGTGAGACTGGAAAGCGCAATGCCGATCCCGAAAACCACAAAAGCCTCGTGTACCCGCGACGTGAACAGGTCCCTTATTCCGAAAACAATCGTCACGGGAATCATCAGCGAGATACAGATCGACAGGAAAAGACGTTTTATCCGTTCCTCCCGGTAGGCCACTCCTGCAGGAAACCGCAACAATAACCTATCGACAAGGGAATCAACGTTCATAAGGCCGGATACTCCGCTTAAAAAGGCAACCGAACAACGCAGAACGGGATGGTGCCGGGTGCTCCGGAACTCATCACTTTCCAGCAGAAAATCAAAGCAGGTATTTCCGTGTGCGATACTGTCATTTGACCAAGTTGGAAAGTACCTTGAATGAGGCGTGTTGTGCTGTGCGCATCAGTTCGAAAAGCACCGATTCAACGGTCGTTATCCGTCCGCCCCCGCCCGCGATCCGCCCCAGGGCGACATGCTTGTCGTTCTCGCTTCGTGAAGCAACCGCATCCTCGACAACAACGGGCGACATCCCGTAGTTGCATAGGTCAAGTGCCGTCTGCAGGATGCAGACATGCGCCTCGATGCCGGCAATAAGCACGGTTTTCTTCCCGAGCGATTGCAGCCGCGACCTGATCGCCGCGTCATCGCAGCAGGAAAAGGTGATCTTCTCGAAGGGGATATCGTGCGATAAAAGTTCACTGATGCCGCCGACTGTTTTTCCGAGCCCTTTCGGATACTGTTCGGTCGACAAAACCGGGACATCCAGCAGTTTAAGCCCCTGCAGCAGAATACGGTTCCGTGAAATCAGTTCATCGCGTCCGGACATATGGGGCACCAGACGTTCCTGAAGGTCGACTACCAACCCGACTGTCTCCTCTCTGATAATCCGCATACTTCCCCCCCTCAAAAGAGTCGATGAAGGAATTGTTTCGATAAAATACGCTATTTCAATTTTAATCAAAAAAGCTGATTAGAGATAACAAGCCCCGGTATCAAAATCGGAACCCGATATCGAGACATGGTATTGACCGTATTGAGCAGAATCCTTTCATTAATGCGTCTCTAAGTTACAATATCGGTGCGGCGGCTATTGAATGCGTCGTCGTTACTGAAAGCTATTATTCCAGAATAAAAATAATAGTATATTTGAGACAATTCAATGAAGGAGATTTGATGAAAAAGATAATGATTCTCGTTCTCTGCGTCATGGCCGCATTTTCATGGGCAGAAAGGAAAAAGACGGCACCGGCCGACAAGCTCCACGGCACTTGGTGCACCGGTGAAGAGGGCATGGTACTGCGGTTTTCGGGAGACTCCCTGTTCGTCACGAGCACGTCGGATGAAACCATTCAGGGTGTCGGGAAATACCAACGGACCGACAGCACCTTCGCCGCAACACTTCTCAACGACGAGGTGACCCTCAAGATGCGATACCTCTACCGCTGGAAAGGATCAGATACCGTCGAAGCGAAAGCGACGCTCTTTACGATCAACGACGAGGCGGTGGAGCACCCGCAGGAGTGGATGAGCATGGTGCGATGCGGGGAGAGGAAAACGAAGAAATAGTCTTCTTGTCGATCATATTCGAATTTCAATACTACCCTCACCTGCTCCGCCGTCGTCCATCCTTCGAAAAGAGGCGCTGCCCGCCCTCTCTCTCAACAAAAAAGCTCCTTCCCGTTGCCGAAGGAGTCTGATATCATTTGCCGGTTACCTGTGCTTAATGGCCACTTCGCATCTCAACCTGGATCTCCCGGTTCTGCGGATCGATCTTGCGTCCCTTTTCGAGGTAATCGGAATAGCTGGCGTAATCTTTCTTCTCTTTTGCAAGTCGGGCAAGCCCGAGGTACACCAATGCATTTTGCGGGTCAGCCTTGAGTGCCCTGTCGTAGAAGGTCTCGGCCCACTGCAGTTTTCCCTGGAGCAGATAGACATTGGCCCGTTCACAAAGCGCTGGAGCATAATTCTGGTCCATATACAGTATCTCTTTATAGGTTTCGATTGCGTCGTTGTACTTTTTCTGGGCTACCTTGATTTTTCCGATCATCATATGCGCCTCAATATTCTCCGGCTCTTTGGCTTTGATTTGTTCGGCGATTTTAAGGGCATCTGCGGGTTTACCGGCAGCAATAAGAGTTTCGGCATATTTCATCATTACTTTCGGCGATTTGTTCTTTTTCATGACCTCTTCCAGTTCATCAGCGGCTTTTTTATACTCCCGCGTCGCGATGTACACATCGGCAAGCGTCATGCGGAGGTCGTCATCGATACTACCCTTTGCCTCCCTGACGACCTTCTCGAGCAGGCGGGCGCCCTCACGCTGTTGACCGCTCATAAGATAACCGCGCGCAAGCAGTGTCATATATTTCGGATTGTTCGCCACTTCGGCGTTGGCCATTTCAAGGAAAATAAGAGCATCGGAGATCAGGTTTTTCGAGAGGAGCAGTTCACCGATGTCCGCCATGGCCGGGGCGTTTTTCGAGTCTATTTCGAGTAATTTGCGATAAACCCTCAACATGTCGTCATTGCGGTTCAAACGGCTGTAAATCGTTCCCAGCTGAAGCAGAACATCGGGGAGGGAGTCAACCAGCGCGATGCTTTTTTCGAGATAGGGTATGGCGCTTTTTTCATTGTTCTTCTGTTTGGCGTAATAGAGACCAAGTTTCAGGAAGTTGCGGTGATCCTTCGGGTAGTTGGTCGTATTGGTCTTGTACATCTGGACGGCCTCATCCAAATTGATGGACTCGTAGACGGCGGCGATGCGGTAGGCGGCGTCGGGATCCTTGACTCCAGGCAATTTTACGTAACTGTAAAGCACTTCGGCCGCTTTCCGCGGATTGCCGCTCTTTTCATAGGCTTCGGCAAGAGATTTGTAGGCTACATCACGTTCGGGGACATTCTCTTTTGACAGCCGTACTTTTTCAAGAATGGTGATAGCCGCCGGATAATCTTTACTTTGAAGAGCGCACATGCCGTAAGGGACGAGGAAGGCGGGCGAGTTGTTCTTTTTAATCATACTATAGTATTTATAGGCATCGCCGTATTTTTTCTGCCGGTAGGCATAGTCGGCGACGATCCTGGCGGCTTCCTCGTCGCCGGGAGCCTTCGCCAGATATTTTTTGTACGCGGCGATCGCATCATCGGTTTTTTTCTGTTTCATGTTCAGATCGCCGAGCAGTTTGAATTCCTTTACCGCCGCCGGATTTAACTGTAAAGCTTTTTCCAGATTGGCGGATGCATTGGCGAGATCGCCCGTTTTTATCAGACAATCGGCAAAATCGAGATATAGGGAGGCATCCTTATTATCGAGTTTGACCGCCTCCCGATACATTTCGGCGGCCTTGGAGTATTTTTTCGCATCGGCATAAATCCCGCCGAGCGTTTTATAGACGGAGGCATCGGCCTCACCCGCAGCGATAGCGCCGTTGAGTGCCCTCATTTTATCGGGGGCTTTCGGGGATGCCAGAACAAGCGAAACATACCTTTTATATAATCCCTTGATTTTAGGATCGGCCGTAAGGGCATTGCGGTAGGCGGTAAGCGCCTCCTCTTTATCGCCCTGATCGTAAAGAAGACCGCCCAGATCTTTTTGTGCCTTCGCATCCTTCGGCCTAAACTTAACATAAGCGCGCAAACTGTTTAATGCATCGCGTTTGGCACCCGACTGGAGGTTGATCTCGTAAAGACGTTTGTAAACGGTCGCGTCTTTGGGTGTCAGTTTTGCCAGTTTCTGGTATTGAACGAGCGCCCGCTGGTTGTCTTTACTCTCATAACATGCATCACCATACATCCTGATGAACGATGCGTTCTTTTCCGCGTCGCCTTTGACCATACTGAAATATCGGGCGGCGTCGGCGTAGTTCTTCCGCTCGAGTGATGCTTCGCCGACAATGAGTGAAACCTCCGAATCGCCCGGTCTTTTATCAAGAAACCGCTTGAAACAATTCAGGGCCAGACTGTCTTTTTTCTGCTGTAAATACAGATTGCCGAGCGCTTTCAATTCACCTTCGGCACGGGGATTGAGGGCGATTACCTGTTCATACGTTCCGATCGCCTCGGAAATCGAGCCTTTTTTAACTTGGTTCAGGGCCAGCGCCGACAGCAATTTATCATTCTTAGGATCAAGCCGGGAAGCTTTATCGTAGGCGGTGATCGCTTTGTCGGGCAGACCTTTTTTCGTGTAAATATCGCCGAGCGTGGCATACATTTTCGCATCCGCTTCGCCGGAGGCGACTGCGCCCTGAAGCGCAACTTCTTTTTCATTTTCAAGGCCGTACGACATGACAAGCGTCGCATAGTTCTTGTAGAGGCCTTTGATCGCCGGATCCGCCTTAAGCGCTGCGCGATACGCATTCAGAGCGCCCTTGTCATCTTTACGTTCGAGCAACAGATCGCCTAATGTTTTCTGGGCTTTCGCGTCGGACGGTTTCAAGGCGGTGTACGTTCTTAAATAATTGAGTACCTCGTCCTTGGTTCCCGTGCGTTGCGCCAGGTCGTACAATTTTTCGAAAACATCCGGATCTTTCGGCGTGACATTGGCGAGCTGCTTGAAGAGCTGGAACGCCTTATACTCATCTTTAGCGGCGATGCTTGCCTGTCCGTAGAGCATCAGGTGCTTCGGGTCGTTTGCATCGGCTCCGGTAACCATACTCAAATATTTCATTGCTTCCGGATACTTCCGTTGGTCGTACATTTTTTGCCCGACGAGTTTTGCGATCTGGTTGTCTTGGGTTTTTTCGAGATACTTAGTGTAAATTTTTATTGCCTGATCGGTCTTTTTTTGCTGCCAGTAAAGGTTGCCGAGTTCCTTGAGCTGTTTGTCCGCCTGAGGGTTCATGGCCACCACTTGTTCATAGGTAAGAATAGCCGCGGTGATATTGCCTGCCGCCACCTGGGTTTTTGCGAGGTCTTCCAGTATGGAAACGTTCTTCGGTTCGAGTTGAGACGCTCTTTCCAGCATTGACATTGCAGCGGGGTAATTTTTCTTTCCGAGATAAATGGCACCGAGGCGCTTGTACATGGCGACATCGGCCTCTCCTGCGTCTACGGCTCCGGAAAGCACCGGTATGATTTCATCGTCTTTTCCGGCCGCCATTACCAGCACTGCGTAATTTTTAAACAACCCTTTGGTCTTTGGGTTCACCTTGAACACGGCACGATAGGCAGTGAGTGCACCTTCGGTATCTTTCTTCTCATAGCAGAGGTCACCGAGTGTTTTCTGCGCTTCGGCGTCGGAGGGCTGAAGCGCTGTGTACTTCTTCAGGTAAAAAAGCACGTCGTCCTTGGTCCCGGCGGTGCCGGACAGGCGATACAGTTTGTTCAGTACGGGGGCATTCCCCGGTTCAAGCGCCGAAAGCCTCTTGTAAAGCCCGAACGCTTTGGCGTCGTCTTTGGCGAGAAGGGCGGCCTCGGCATGGATTTTCAACAGCTCGGCGGTCCCGGCATCCGGCCCGCTTATCCTGTCGAAATATTTCACCGCCTCCGCATATTCTCTGTTGTTGAAAGAGTACTGGCCGATTTCACGTGCGATCGCATTGTCGCTTTTCTTCTCAAGGTATTTCTTGTAATTTTTAATCGCAAGATCATTTTTCTTCTGGGCTTTATAGAGGTCTCCAAGGGCTTTATATTCGTCATCCGCATTAGGGTTCAATGCGATGACCTGCTCATAAGTCAATATGGCGGCTGCATTGTTGCCGCTCTTTGCCTGTGCATCGGCGAGGTTACTGAGAAATTGGACATTCTGCGGTTCGAGTTGGGATGCTTTCTCGAACATCGGTATGGCCTGATCGTATTTTTTCTGTTTGAGGTAAATGGAACCGAGCATTTTATACATGTTGACATCGGCTTCGCCCGCTGCCACGGCACCGGAGAGTACCGTCCCGATTTCATCTTCCTTGCCCGTTTCAATGATCAGTTCCGCATAATTCTTGTAAAGTCCCTTGATTCCCGGATTCGCTTTCACCGCCGCCTGATAGGCGGCGGTGGCACCCGTTTTGTCCTTGCGTGCATACAGCATGTCTCCCAGCGTCTTCTGCGCCTTTGCGTCGGCGGGTTTCAACACCACATATTTTTTCAGGAAGACAAGCGCCTCATCCTTCTGGTTTTTGCGGAACAGTATTTCAAAAAGCGTGTTGAGGACCTTGGCGTTCTGCGGAGTAAGCGCGTAAAATTTTTTGAAAATTTCGAACGCCTTGTCGTCGTTTTTCGCTTTGAGACAGGCTTCGCCGTAATTCTCCAGAAACGCAGGCGACTGCGCCTCTTTTCCCTTGGCCATATCATAATAGGTAATCGCTTCGGAATAATTATTCTTTTTCAAGGCGGCATCACCGATAAATATGGCGACGGCATCATCCTTTTTCTTATCGAGATATTTTTTATACGCCGTGACTGCATTGTCGGTCTTGTTCTGCTTTGTATAGAGATCGCCCAGCTGTTTGTATTCATCGTCAGCGTTCGGGTCGAGGGCGACCACCTGCTCATAGGTTAAAATTGCTGCTGCCGTAGCCCCGGTACGGCTCTGACATTCGGCAACCGATTTAAGGGCGATGATGCTTTTCGGGTCGAGTTGTGAGGCTTTTTCAAAATAGTGCAGCGCCCTGGCATAGTTTTTATTTTTCATATAGGTTGTGCCCAACTGAATGTAGGCACCGGCATCCGCCTCACCGGCATTGATTGCGTTATTCAACACCTTCGTCTTTTCTTCCGGGGTACCGTGCGTCGCAACCAATTCAAGATATTTTTTATAGAAACCTTTCGCCTTCGGATCGGCTTTAAGCACATTGCGATAGGCGGCGATGGCGCCGGTCGGATTCTTCAATTCATAGTAAAGATCGCCGAGATTTTGCAGACTTGCTGCATCCCGCGGTTTTAACGCCGTATATTTCTGCAGGAAGTTGGCTGCATCATTTTTCCGATCGGCCTTCAGGGTGATTTCATACATTTTCCTGAACGGCTCGGGGTTCTGCGGCGACTTGATCGTAAGTATCCGCAGGGTCTCTTCGGCTTTTTTCATGTCGCCGGCCTGGTAGGTCGCTTCGGCGTACTTTTCCAAAAAGCCGATGTTATTGGCTTCGGCGCCGCTTACCATCGCATAATATTTCGCGGCATCGTTGAATTTCCTGCGATCATATTCGAACGTCCCGACAAGAATGGCGATTCGTGCGTCGGGCGTCTTTTCAAGATATTTTTTGTACGCGCCGACAGCCTGCTCCTTCTTGCCGGTCTTCATGTACAGGTCGCCTAGCGACTTGTACTCCTTTACACTCCCGGCGTTCATCACTGCCGCCTGCTCGTAGGAAATAATCGCTTCGGCGTTTTTCCCCGCTTTTTCCTGACAGTAGGCAAGTAACGAGAGCGACTCAACGTCCTTCGGGTTTTTCTGCAGCGCTTTCTGGAACATGTCGATTGCCTGAACGTAAACGCCCTGGGTTTTATAAATCGACCCGAGCGTCGCGTAAATCTCCGCGTCGGCTTCCCCCGCTTTTATCGCGGCATTCAATACGTTGATGACCTCCTGCTGTTCGGTTTTGCCCCCCGATTTCTTGGCCATGACCAGTTCGGCGTAACGCTTGTACAAACCCTTGATTGAAGAGTCGATCTTAATAGCGGCGCGGTAGGCTGAAAGGGCACCCGCCTTGTCGTTCGACTCATATAACAAGTCGCCGCATGCTTTCTGCAGGGCGGCATCTGACGGTTTCAACCCCAGGTAGGTGGTAAGGTATCGCAGTGCGTCCTTTTTATCGCCTGTTTTAAGGGAAATTTCATAGAGGCTTTTCAAAATGGCCGTATTCTTGGGCTGCAGTTGGATCAGTTCGTCAAGTATGCTCTTAGCGGTTTTGACGTCTCCCGATTGCTGTGAAAACCGCGCGAAACGGAGCCGTGCATCAATGTTTTTCTTGTCAATATCGATAATGCGCTTGTCGACTTCCGCAAGCTTGTCTTTTTTGTTCATCTGCTCGTAACATTGCGCGAGAAGTTCGAGCAGCTCGAGGTTTTTCGGTTCGTCGTTGAGGAGGCCTTCGAGTTTCGCTGCGGCGCCGCTGAAGTTTTTCTCCTGAAAATAAATCCTGGCAAGCACGATCTGCGGTTCCCTGAGCTTTTTGTCCTTGTGTAATGCCGATTCTGCCGCATCGCGGGCGATATCATACTTCTTCAGCTCCCATGCCGCCTTCATCATGCCGAGCGCCGCGGGGACCTTCTGGTCGAGCGTGAAACTTTTCTGAAAATGCTTCATGGCGTCGGCGTATTTTTTCGCCTTCAAATTGTACTCGCCGAGCGCCTGATAAACGGAGGGGCTGTTGGGCTGGAGCGAAAGAAGTTTTTCATAGATCCCTTTCGCTTTTTCGGTCTGTTTATCTTTTGCATAGATATCGGCGAGGCGGGCGTACGCTTCGATGTTTTTGTTGTCACGCGCAATAACCGCCTCGAGAAGCGGAATCGCCTTGGAACGCTGCCGAAGCCCGTCATGTGCTTCGGCGATAAGAAAAAGGATGTCCGGATTGACCTTGGCGTCCCCCACTTTTTTGCGGATGAATTCGAGCGCATAAAGCGCTTCTTGATATTTCTTCGTCTCGAGCCGGTAACGACCGATTTTTTCCTTGGCAGTCAGGACGTCCGGTATGGCGGCGTCCCCCGCCTTTTTGGCGGCCGCCTCGAACAACGCGATCATTGTATCCTTGTTGCCCTTTATCTTTTCGATACTGGTGGCGAAGTTGTAAAGGTCCTGACCGGTAAGAAGCGCCTGGTTGGCCTTTTCATACTCTTCGGCGGCATCGTCGTATTTCCCCTTTTTGTAATAAATGCGGGCAAGTTCGATGGTCGCTTCCGGTTTCGCCGATTTTCGGTCGCGCGATGCCTCCTTGTAAAAAATAGCGGCGCTATCCAGATTGCCGATAATCTTATACGCATTCGCGAGGTCGAGGGCGGTTTCTCCATCGGGTTTCGATGCATAGGCTTTTTTCAGATACCGGACGGCCTTCGCATATTTTTTTTCCTTGTAGTAAAGATTTCCGAGCGCACGTTGCGCCGTCGTGTTGGAAGGGTCAACCTCGACGACTTTCTCAAGCGCTGATTTCGCCTCGTCCACCCTGTTGAGGGTAATGCACGCCTGCGCAAATGTCCATGAGGCTTCTCCGGTCGGTTTGAGTTCCATGGCTTTCTTCGACAGCTCAAGTGCCTTGTCCGCCTGTCCCATTTTGTTGTAGATTCGGGCGGCGCCAAGATGCGATTCGTAGTTTTTCTGGTCAAGGCGGATACTGACCATGTAACATGCCAGCGCCTTTTCGACCATTTGCTGTTCTTCGTGTGCGACACCGAGTTTCGACCACACCGCCGCATTTCGTTCCGCAACCGGCATTTTTTCGTCGGCATAGGCGATCGCCTCTTTGTATTTGCCGGCGGAAAATAACTTGTCGAAAGCGTCATCCGCGGCAGCCGTTAACGTGAGAAAAACGATAACGATACATGAGCGGAAAATAGTGTCAACACGATAACAGCGCATTGTGTAACCTCCGTGCTTTTATGGAGTTAATGGGAGTTATTATTCGTAATAATCGATGCCTGACTCATGGCGTAATTCACTTCTGCACGTTCCGGCCTGAAGATAAATGATTGTCAATCGTTCCCTCCTCCGGCACAGAAGAAGCAAAATGAATTATCAGGAATAATCTTATAATTTATTAAAATATACATGGATGTTACTTCTTTGAAAACCCTTTTCAGCGAATTTGTAGTATTTGGGGCAATTCCGCATAAATAAAAACAGGGTACGATAACGCGGTGACGAAGTGGTCAGTGAATTCCACCGACACCGGTCCTGAAGTGCTCAGGCCCGGATTGAGCGATAGGATAGCCACCATGTATTTTCTTCCGGGAAGAAGATCAACCGGCAGCCATTCCGGCCGTGAAATATGCTTAAAAGAAAAAGTGTGCAGGAAGCATCGTGATGAGACACTACATAACCCCCCTTCTCTCCAATACCGCACTCTGCACTTCCATGTATCAGCTCGACTTTCACCTTGATGATATCGATTCACCTCCTCGCCCCGGTCAGTTTTTTACGGTCCGTATCACCGATTCCTTTGTACCGCTCTTGCGTCGCCCGTTTGCCTTTTCACGATTCGATGTTACTGATAACAGTGCCTCCTGCATCTATCAGGTGCGCGGTAATGGCACAAAGCTTCTCAGTACCCTCGGCAAGGAGACTCCGCTCGACATTATCGCTCCGCTCGGGAAACCGTTCCCGCTTCCGCAATCGCATCAGCGGCCGCTTCTCGTCGCTGGCGGTATCGGTCTCAGCCCGATCCTTTTTCTGGCGGATGAGCTGCAGCGGCTCGGTGCCGACTACCGGCTGGCGTTCGGCTGCCGCTCGGCGGCATATCTGCCGGATGCGGTTTTTGAAAACCGGCCGGTCGCATTCTGTACCGATGACGGCAGCCGGGAGTTTCACGGAACGGCAATCGATTACCTGAAGACGATCGCACCGTCGCTCCCGCCCGACACGGTACTTTACTGCTGCGGTCCTTACCCGATGTTGCACGGGTGTCAGGCAGTGGCCCGCAACCGGAATCTGCGCTGTTACGTGGCGATGGAACAGGTCATGGCATGCGGTGTCGGAGCGTGCATGGGGTGCGCGGTGAGGACCCGCGGACATCAGTCGTATGTTCGTGCTTGTAAAGACGGTCCGGTGTTCGACGCAAGGGAGATCGAATGGGAGTGATCGATCTGCAGGTTCGAATCGGCAATGCGGTCCTTCCCAACCCGGTCGGCGTTGCGTCAGGCACCTTCGGATATGGAGGCGAGTACGAACAGCTCATCGACCTCGCACGGCTTGGCGCGCTCTATACCAAGGCGATTACACTTGAACCGCGCGGCGGAAACGATATACCCCGGATCGTGGAGACCCCTGCCGGCTTGCTTAACTCCATCGGGCTCGCCAATGTCGGCGTTGAACGGTTTCTTATTGAAAAAGCCCCCGAAGGTGCCCGCTTCGGCTGCCCGGTTGTCGCCAATATAGCCGGTGCGACGGAAGTGGAGTATTGCCGTGTTCTGGAGCGACTGGAAAGCAGCGATGTTCCATGGGGGTATGAAATCAACGTATCGTGTCCGAATGTGAAGCAGGGCGGACTCGCGTTCGGCACCGATCCGCAGCAGATCGAGCGGCTGACGAGGGAATTGCGCGCACGAACCCGCAGGCCGCTTGTTGTCAAGCTCACCCCGAATGTCACCGATATCACGGTCATTGCCCGTGCCGCGGAGCAGGGCGGCGCCGACGCGCTCTCCTGCATCAATACCTGCATCGGCATGGTGATCGACACGCAACGGAAGCGTCCGGTCTTTTCGATGAAAACCGGCGGACTGAGCGGGCCGGCCATCCGGCCGATCGGCGTCGCCATGGCCTACAAGGTCTGCCGGGCCGTATCGATCCCGGTCATCGGCATGGGCGGGATAATGACCGCCGATGATGCAGTGCAGTATCTGCTCGCCGGCGCGACTGCGGTCCAGATCGGTACCGGCAATTTTGTGGATCCCCGCATCCCTGTGGCGGTCATCGAAGGAATCGAGCAGTATTGCCTCAGGGAAGGGCTGACGTCGGTTGCGCAGGTGCGGACACTGATGGCCGATTAAACCGCTCCATGAAGATAGGCAAGCCGTTTCTTCTCGGGGAACCGCTCGATCGCATACCGCAGTGTCGTTCGGGGAAACGCGGCAAGATGGTCGCGCAGAAACCGTTCTTCCACAGCTAAGTCGCGTTTTCCGATCTCCCGCAGCATCCAGCCCATCGCCTTGTGCATGAGATCTTCCTTGTCATCAAGGATACCGCTTACAAGCCGCAGCGTTTCGGAAAAGTCGTCGTGCCTGATAAAATAGAAGGTCGCCAGGAGCGCGATGCGCCGGTCCCAGAGAAGCGGCGAAGCCGCGAGGCGGGCGAGGGGTCTGCGCGAACGGCGATACAGGTGGGCGCCCACGATATGCTCGGCCGTAAAATCGACCAGATCCCAGTTGTTGATGCGGCCGGAATTCGCAAGGTACAACCGATAGACGACGGCCCTTTCCCGGTCATTCCCTTCCTGGTATTTTTTGACAAGAAGCAGCAGTGCGAGAAGACGGTCTTCGTGGAACGGTGAGTGAAGCAGTTCGGTGATCGCGGTCAGCGGCGCTCCGCTGAAGGTGCCGACCAGCTTCCGAATCTGCGGGACCTTGATCCCGCGAAATTGGTCCCCTTCTCCATATTCACCCGGCCCTGTCTTGAAAAAACGCATCAGGATGCACGCCTGGTCGGGATCGGAAAGCCGCTCAAGCGATTCCTGTATTACAAAGAGATTAATTGCCAGTTGAGCCTCCCTGCATCCCGGCAAAAATGGAAAAACCTTCGTTTGCCGCATAGGTTGTTGCGGCAATAAAGGTTTTTCACCGCTGCCGGAACACCCGGTTTTCAGATTTTCCGGATCAGCACCGACTCCTCATGTCCAGGCGTCGCGAGCCTGCAGGTGTACATACCGGGAGGTACCGCGTTACCCCGGTTGTCGCACCCGTTCCACGTGATCGATGCCGGCCCGGTAACCCTCCTTCCTTCGGAGAGCGTTCTGATCAGCTTACCCCCGGCATTGAATATGCGTAGCGCAACGGTTCCCGGAGCGGCGATCGAAAATGAAAGGGCGGTGGCGTGGCCGAACGGGTTCGGATTTGCATTAAGCCCAGCAGGACGGTTGAGCCCTATACGATGGCCGTGGTTGACCGGCGTGCCGTTCGGTTTACCGGCGGAAAAGATGAGCATGGGAAGATGGGCCGTCGGAATGCCGCATGCGGTCTGTACGGCCGACCGCTCTTCCGCGGTAAACTGGGAGATGTAGTGTCCCTGTAACCCGAGCGCGGTTGTCTGAAGCAGAGCCCCCCCTCCGCAGTAGCCGGCCTCGATAAGTTGTTTATATTCGATTTTCTGCCCGCAATAAACAATATACACCGGAGCGTTCTGCGGCAGACGGGAAAGCGCGGTACGAAGCTTTGAACGCGAGTCGTCGGCCGAAACCGATTCGAGACGGTGGTCGGCTGTTTTTTCATCCGTGCCTTTCCGCATGTGATACCGTTGTACTCCCGCTGAAGAGATCACATATACCCGTCCTGTCAGAAAATACCCCATCATATGAGAAGCAACGGAAATTCCTTGCTTTGTGCTTGCTTTATGCGGGGTGCATCCGTACGATGCCCATAAAATCTGCGAGAGCTGCTCTTTGGTCGGGTCATCGGCGGCAAAATTGGTCCCAAACAGCGGATTCTTCATCGCATCCTCGAGACTGACCTCGCCGTCGGTTTTCGGATCGGGAAGGCTTTTATCCGATGAAACCGCGGTGACCGTCTTTACCAGACCGGTTACGGAACCGATCTGGCCGTAGCAGTTGACACAATGGACTTCAGAAGCGGGATTCCAGTTTTTATTTGCATTAGTCTTTCCTGTTTCTTTCGGGCAGCAGGCTGGTTGTTTGGTTTTCGTTTTCCAGAATGCAATCGAGGCAAGTTGCGCCCAGTGCAGGGCGACACCGCCGTCTTCCGTAGCGCCGGCAGGAGTTGTTGCAACTCCAATCTCAAATGCAGCGGCTGACTCGCTCCGTTTGTTGTTGCTTGCATGCACTTCCAATACATGCTGCCCATCCTTAAATTTATAGGTATAAAGATTATCCGGCAATGCCACATAGATTATTCTCTCCGTTGCCATGAGCGGCGCGCTGGCGGCAGCCCAGAGTGCGTTTGCAAGGACCTGGTTCATTGCAGTGGAACTGTATCCGCCATGAAACGAATACCTCGAATTGGTGCAGATCTCAACCGAATTACCATTCATGGCAACTTCCGGCAATGTCGGCGCGGATTGTTCTGAAAAAGGAGCCGTCCACCCCTTCCGGAAAGACGTTGCCAACCCGGCCGCCGTCAGGAGTTTGTTGAAGGATCGTCGTTTCATATCTCTACCTCTTCCTCTATTTTTAGAAAAATCATCATTTCGTCCTGCAAATGCATTCGCTATCAATATATTAATGAATCGTCCCGCAAACAAAAATATTTTGTTTAAATAATCGGCTGCTATTCAAGCGGTTAAATTGGAGGCGCGGGAGATACTGCGTCTTTTGCGATCGGTCCGTCTTATTCATTGCCGACGTGGGAAAAAATATTCTTTATTCGGTTGATGAAACATCCGGGTTTGCTCTTCACGCATCGCTGCAAACCTCCTCCATGTCAAATTCATCGATTTCTCTATCGATATGGTTTTCCCCGTCATCAAACCAATGCAACGGGTTCTCGCGGATGTAGTTACGGATGATATACAACGATGTGTTATCACGGATGATGTGGCCGCAATAATTGCGTTGCCGTAATTTTCCCATGCGTTTATTTTTCGATTTGTATATTTTCAAACAATCATTGGCAACCAATGATTTGTATGCGCCGACGATGTAGTCATTTTGTGTGGCACGTGTCACACAAAATGCGGAGAAAACGCTGGGTTCACCCGGCGTTTTCTCAACGTGCACTAATAGTTAATAAGTCGTGCGGTTTTGGCCTCGCCTCCATACACCACCCTTACGAGGAGCAGACCGGTAGGGGTAGCCTGCTTCCCGAGCAGAATTTCCCGGCTGCCCTGCGGTATGGCCCTGGACTCCAGAACACGGCCTGTGAGGGTCAGCAGTTCGATATGTCCGGCGTTCAGTGAAGGAAGCGCGATCCTGTACTGATCTCCTTTGGTAGTAATCGTAAGCCCGCTTCTGTTACCGGGTATCTGGTTATATGAGATGTCTTTCTTTGCACTGGTAATTGGACCTGTATACACAGTAGCCCAGCCTTGGCCGGGATGGGTGAACTGGATATTCTTGCCACCGACTGCTACGGTCATCTGTTTCGACCCCCCGCTGTTGTAGACAATTGTTACAAATGCACCATTCGGATTTTTAAAGGCGAGAGCGTCACCTCCCTGCGTGCCGATACGAACAGCACCTGAATCCACATATTGCCCAATGTGACGCATCACATAATAATACGGGGTCGCTGTAAGTGTTTTTGCACTACGATCGACTACTAAAAGAGCGTTCTGTGGCCACTCCAATGCTGTATTCAGATTTATACCTTTTGTATCAAGTACCATATTCCAGGCGCTATACAAATGTGCTCCAGCATTCACCCACTTTTTTATAAGGCCCCAGCTCTCCACGCCATAGGAAAAGTTGTTGGGCGCCATAGTCGGCAGAAAGTGTATCGAGTCTGCTTGTTCCACCGTGGTTACCTTATCTTTCCAATAGTAGTTGCCGCACTGGTGCTCGGAACAGAATACGAAGTAGCCGGCAGTGGCATTTTCGCTAACCCGAGACCAATTATTCCACTGTAATCCCAAACCCTTGATCATAGTCTTCACGTTATTTCCCGCTTTTTGCTTCATACCATTCCAGTAGGACGGTGCAGAATTATCATTGGAAAGTGTGCCGAACCAGATTTCAGTTTCCGGGTGATCCGCCTGCAGTTTCGGATAAAGGTGGTCAGCGACGAAAGTGCTGAGATACTCAGTGCCGGTCTTATCACCCGAAGTATTTTTGCCGTCATCATAATTATATGGACCCCAGCCACAGGTTGGGTAGCTTCGGGTGTAGCCGGGCTCATTCTGCGGACAAACTGCGCTGATTGGAATGCCTTCGGCTGTATATGCTTCGATGAATTTGCTGAAATAGAGCGCGTGGGCTTTAAATACGTTTGCCTCGTTACGCATTTCCCCACCATCGAAACCGGCATTATCAAATGCAGTATTTGCCTTTTTCATCCATGATGGCGGAGTCCAGGGACTGGCCCAGAATTTAATATCGGATTTAACCGCCTGGGCTGCTTTGATAAATTTAATCAGACAATCCTTATCACGTTGGATTGAAAAACGTTGCATCGTGAGGTCGTCACCCTGTCCATCGTCTAAAGTATAGCGACTGAGCGCGTAGTCACTGGCCCCGATCGGAATTCGTCCCCATTGGAACCCAATACCGTTTTTTCTGTCGAACAGCAGGTTGATCGCTTCGTCACGTTTATCCTGGCTGAGCACTTTAAGTGCATCCCAGCCGGCTTCATTAAACGTACCGGCAAATCCGCGCCATATCTGATGGGTTTGACCTGCATTTACCGTAACGGTTGCGCTACCACCTTCAGAGAAGGTGGCGTCCTTCCAGTAGTTGCCTTTGCTGGAGACGATCACGAAAGTGGTATCAATTTCCAGTGCTGCCACGCATACGGCAACTGATAATGTAAGATAAATAGCGGTAATTGGTACTGATACTCTTTTCATACCCTGCTCTCTTTCAAATGTTGATCGGGATAATGATTATTTTTAACACAAGAAATAAAATACATATCGACTACAACTGCTTCAACGAAAAGTAATGGCAAAGAAACTATTTTTTTGGGCATTCCTCCCCCCCTTATAAAATAATGATAAAAAACTGATAAGCATTTTCTTTTTTTTCAGCATGAACAGTATTCGCCTAAAACTGATACCCCATTCACCCGTAAAATAGGTATCTTCAGGTGAAAAATGCAAGAATCGGTGATAGTATCACTGATCCTGTCAGGCGACTGATTCGGAAACAATTTTCGGTGCCGGCAGCTGCCGCCTGGGCAAATTTAATGTGTCGTCAACAAAAAAAAGATCCGCTTGTTCATTTCATTTATTGATTACATTACTATACTATATTGTTGGAAGGGGAGAAATTTATGTATTTTACGCGAAATCTATTGAATAATAATGTGTTTTTGTCTATTAGCATTCTGATCCCGTACCTTCTTTTCCTGTCCACCCAACCTTCCGCCCAGACAGGCGACTATTCCTCGTCTGCCGTTTCGGGCAGAAGCGTGGTGATCACTACGAATTCAGGTGAAACTATCAGAATTACCCCGTACGGCGATTACATCGTTCGTGTTCAGGCCGTACGGAAAGACGAAAGTTTTTATCCCGACGATCGTTATGAAATGGTTGTCAGTCATGACTGGGATGGAACATTGAGTGTTGTTGACAACGATTCTGTGGTAACTCTATCGACAAACGCCGCTGACGGTATTGCCATTTCTGCCGCAAAACAGCCTCTCCGCCTCTCCTTCTCTATCAATAAACGTAATGAACCGCTGCTCAGTGAGAAGGATGGGATTACCTGGAGCGGCAATACCGTTACCGAATCCTTTTCTCCAACCACCGACGAGCACTTTGCCGGTCTCGGACACGAAGCGTACGGACGCATCAAAAACCTCGACCGGAAGGGTACCAGCCTGAAAGTGAGCCGGGGTAATGAAGGGGCGTGCGTCGTACCGTTCTATCTCTCTTCGAGAGGATATGGCGTCTTTTTGAACACAACCTTTACCCATACAATTACGTTGTGCCGGAACAACGTCTATTCCCTGAATATCGACGGTGAAGGCTTTGGAGGCAGGATGGATTACTTTTTTATTACAGGACCGGCACTCACGCAGGTGATCGACCGCTATACTCAACTTACCGGGCGGCCCCGGATGCCGCAGAAATCACTTTTCGGCCTCAATCTTTCCGACAAATCCGATCCCTCCAATAATGGCGAAGCATGGTGGAAAAAGATGATTACCGATCACCGTAATGCCGGATACGCGTTCGATCACCAGGTGAATGACAATGCCTGGAGAGCATCAAAGGAGGCGGTTTCGGGACAGATGAATTCCTGGTTTGAGTGGAGAGCCGATCGCTACCCCGATCCTGCAGGGTACAAAAAATGGTGTGACGCCAATGGTATTACCGTTACGCTCGACCTCAACCGGCCGGGTATTCCGCTCAATCCGAGCTGGAAGGATTCGTACGGTATGCCGGGAACCACCGGTTGTCCCGACTTCACCAACCCGGAAACGCGCAAATGGATATGGGAGCTCTTTTACAGTAAATCGTTTGATCCTGCACTTAAATACCCCGGCGATGCAGTGTGGCTCGATGAATTCGATTATCCTGACCAGGTCCATTCAATGACGCTTTCGAGCGGCAAAAAATGGGCGGAAGAGTCGATCAATTACCATTTCGACCTGCACAAGGCATGTGTTCAGGAGGGTTGGGATCCGGTAATCGGCGAGGCGAAACGCCCCTATTTCTGGAGCCGTGGTATAACAGCCGGTGCGCAGCGGCTCGGTTCGTACTGGAGCGGTGATATCGACGGCAACTATACCGACATGGCGTACCAGGTAAAGGCGCTTCAGTCTGCGGGTGTGTCGGGTTTTCCCTATTTCAATCACGACGCCGGCGGGCATCTCGATGTAACGGTCAATGAGGACAATCTCTACCGTCAATGGGACATGGGATTCGGAAGTTTCACCCCGATCTGGAAACCGCACGGTCCGTCACACAAACGATGGCCGCTGCAGCGCAACAGTACCTGCCGGAGCACCGCAACAACATATATCACCACACGCTACCGGATGATTCCCTATATCTATACGTACGCACACGCCGCGCAGACAACCGGTATTCCCATGGCGCGACCGATGTTTTTAGACGACCGGAATAATGCGACGGCATGGAAAAAGGAGCTTCAGTACCGGTGGGGAAACGAGATGCTCATCGTCCCCAACTGTTCCGACGGCAATAACACGGTTTCGGTATGGCTGCCGAAAGGTAATTGGTATTATTTCTGGGACGATAAAAAATATGCAGGCGACAAGACGGAAAGCATTTCCGCGGCAACGGGTGTCGTACCGGTTTTTGTGAAGGAAGGTGCGATCATTCCCATGGCGCCTTTTGCTAAATCGACCTTTTTCATACCCCCGGACACCTTGTTTGTTCATGTTTATACCGGCGCAGACGGTTCATTTCAGCTGTACGAAGACGACGGGGTAACCGAAAAATTCAGAACAAAGAAAGCGTTTCGGATAACCGACATTCGCTTTAACCAGTCTGATCTCGGCACCGTGATAGATGCATCGAAAGGTTCATTCACCGGAGCACCAGCCAATCGTTCCTGCCGCATTGTGTACCACGGGTTGTCCGCAACAGTACCGATGTATCTTGACGGTACGGCCATTTCCACGTTCACGAAAATTGCCGATATTCCGGCACACCGGAATGGATCGGTATGGGATACGGAAAAGAAACTGCTGACCGTACAACTGCCTTCCAGACCGGTTGACAACGCGTTGAGGGTCGCGAACACTCCCGCCGCCCACCTTGTCGGCAAATACGTCAACAGTCAACTTCGACATGCGGTGCGAATAGCACATGGCGCCATTTTTGTTGAAAAATCAGTTGCCGGAGGGCTTCGTCTTTCGATCCATCAACTCAACGGGCGCATGGTCCACTCATTCTCCCGGCCATCACGTTCAACCGGGTCATGCCGGGTATACTCCCTGCGGTCGCTTACATTAGGTCGGGGGACGTATGTGCTGAGAATCGAAAATAAAGATACCAGGCTGGTACGAAATCTTTTGTTGTAGCATTTACTTTTTATTACCGCAGAATGACCGGGGTAGCGCACGGATGTGCGGAGAAGATGCGACAACACCCGCAGGGCACACAGCCGGGCAAATAGTTACATTTATATTAAGGAATATTAACAGTCTGCCATATCTGCACCGTTGCAGATAAAATGAAATCGGGGTCGGTATCGGCATCGGGATCGGTCTTGAAAACTTGGTGCTTTTTCAATAATTAGTAAGTATTCCGGCTTATAAAAATATATAGAAAAAATACAATTTAAATTATTATTTTAAATATACGACCTCTGAAACCGATCTTCGAATATTCGGAGTATCGCTTATCCGTACACGGTTATCTGCTCGATGCAAAGTCCCGGGGGATGTAATAGGAAACGTGAAATTCCATCCTTAATATAGTTAATTTTAAATAAAAAAATAATGCTTTATGTATCTCACAAACGTGATACGTATCACAAAACAGCATTTAACTTACATTATGTGAATTTGCTCTTACAGTCAGCCTTATAATATACCGCCCACCTCGGGTAGAGTGTCCATGTTCGGGACAATCACTCTGGCGGCTAAACTTAAAAAAAATTACCTATCTGCAGCAATTACCTTAGTATATTAGTATAAAACAGATCTTCGAATACTCGAATTATCGCTTATTCGTTTATGATGATCCATTCAATGCAATATCCCGGCGGTAAGTATTGACCTGCCGGGGAACATGGAGTTACATTTTTACTTAAACATGGACCTAAAAACATATTCCTTAAGGGGAGGTAGGTTATGTGCAAACGCATTGTTTTCTGTTTTTCTGTTTTAGTCGGGTTAACGGTCAATGTTACAACGGTTAACGCTAATATAAGCGGTAAGGTCACGAACCAGGCGGGGCAAGGGATAGCCGATGCTGTCTGTACCCTTGTGGTGAAAGGAAAAAAGGCCACAACCGGAGCAGACGGTTCTTATGGGCTCATCACCACTGTTGTTTCAAAATTTCTTGGTTTAAAACCGCGAAGCACGACCATAACCTTGAACAGGGACGTCATCAATTTCAGCCTGGCCAACCCTTCGCCGGTGAAGGTTGAAATTCTTGATATAAACGGTCATCTTCTGAAAAAAGAGGTGCTGCGGAACGCCCAACCGGGATTCTATCGTTTTAATATCGCGGAAAACAGCCGTACAGCGAACATTCTCGTGATTCACGCCTCGATCGGCAAACGTGAGATGACGTTCCGCTACCTTCCGTTGAATAACGGGAAATATACGGTGAACTCCTCTGCTGAAAGTTCCGTTCCGGCAGGCGAAAAACTGGCGAAAATAACGGCTGTCATCGATACGCTTAAAGTCTCCGCCGAGAATTACACGGCAAAGGCAGTGGCAATCACCACTTACGATACCACAATCAATATTACTCTTAATATTGAAGATCCCGACGCCCTGACCGTGCGTCTAGACCAGGAGCGACAGACCATTCAGGGGTTTGGCATTAATGCTTGTTTGATGACGGGGTCGATTTTTAATATAGACGAATGTTTCGGACTCGATGGCAAAGACGCACTCGGTATGTCCGTACTGCGGATAGGAATGGATACAGGCGGGGGGCACAGAGGCGTCCCATCTGGTTGGGAAAAAGCGAGGACCCAATATAATGCCAAAATCATCGGGTCATGCTGGAGTGCGCCCGGAGATTGGAAGACTAATGGTCAAGAGAACGATGGTGGGCACTTGAAACCAACATACTATACACAATGGGCGGAGAGGATTGCCACATACGCTAAAACTAACAATCTCTACGCCATGGGCGTCTCGAATGAGGCTGATTTTTCATCTGCGTGCGCCGGTACTCCACCGTGTACTGACCACTACGCGTCAATGACGTACACCGGCAAAGAGATGGTAGCGTTCGTCAAAGAGGCAAGGAAAGCTTTCAACAAAATTGCTCCTAATGTAAAAATGATGGCACCCGAAGCATCATTGTGGATCCACGTGTGGAGCAATATATCACCTACCTATAAGGACCAAGGTCTCTATAACAGCTCCGATCCGCATGGTTGCGGATGCTTCTCGAACGATATTACCGATGAAGCGGCTGCTAAATGCGCTGAAAAGTGCAAAAATGGGGACGGCTATGATTACGGCCACTGGCTGGCCAAGGACACCGCAGCGTGGAACGCGATCGACATCCTGGGCGTGCACGAGTACGAATCGCAAAAAGCGTATCAGTGGCCGGCTGATGTCACCGGCGGCAAGAGAACCAAGGAGATCTGGCAGACCGAAATGTCCGGTGTGATGTACTGGCCTGAACAGGGCCCAAGTATAACCATCGAAAACGGTGTCGCGGTCGCACGGTGGATTCAATCCGCACTTACAGTCGGCGAAGCTTCGGCCTGGTGCTACTGGTGGTACGGAGCTCCCTATTATACTAGTAACGACAATGAGGGACTGGCGCTAATTAAGAACAACTCGCAGAAAGCCAAGCGCTACTACACCTTCGGCAACTACAGCCGGTACATACGCCCTGGTCAGAAAATTGTTAACATCACAGGGACTGATAAGCTTCCTGCAAAAGTGCTCCTTACAGCATCAAAAGCTGACGATGGTAAAGTCGTTATCGTTGCCGTTAATGAGACAGCCAGCGCTCAATCCGTTTCGATTCAAATTGCAGGTGGAACGGCACCGGCTTCTTTCAAATCGTACGTAACGAACGGGAGCGCAAACTGGAAAGAAGGGAACGCGACCATTAGTGGTGGCGTACTGACCATGGAGCTTGAAAAAATGTCGGTGACGACATTTGTGGGTGAATAAATTTTTAAGATACATTTATATTCTATTTGTCAAAGGGAGCCGCAACAAAGTTCCCTTTGATTTTTTACAGCGGCAAAAACACTCCCCCTTCGAATGATCGAAAGGTGTATCAAGAAGAGCTTAATCCGGTTGGACCTCGATAAACCCATAAACAGAATTGCCTCTCATCCTACAAGGGAGACGACGGCACCGTTGTTATTATTGAACACCTGTCCACGATTTTTATACCGATGAGATAATAATTCAAACTTCGCTAAACCATATTACGATAAAGGATATTTTCGCTGATACCGGCATATTTTACAAAGCGAAAAGGGGGTAAGTTATGTGCCAGCGTATAGTTTTCTGCTTTTTTATTTTAATCGGGGTAACGGTCAATGCCCAGGATATCGATATTTACGGAAAAGTTTCCAACCAGGCCGGGCAGGCGGTAGAAGGTGCAATAGTTGAACTTGTGAAGGCGGGAATCAAGGATACCACCAAAGCCGACGGTTTATACGCACTCGCGAATGGAACCGGTACAATAGTTCAATCATTGCTGCCGCAGACCGAAAGAATAGCACTGGTCAGGGGTGTTTTGAAACTCAGCCTGAACAAACCCTCACCGGTGAAAATTCAATTATTTGACGTCAAAGGTAATCTTCTGAAAAAAGAGGTGTATTCCAGTCGTCCGGCGGGATACCGTTATCTGAACATTGCCGAATACTCCCGTGCATCGAAGCCGCTTGTTGTTCATGCTTCGGTGGGCAAACAGAAAAAAAACATTCCGTTACCTTCCGCTGCATAACGGCAAGTATACCATGAACACCTCTATTGAATCTTCCATTCCCGTTGGCGGAAAACTGGCGAAGGTGGCGGCAGCTGTTAACGATACGCTTAAAGTCACTGCCGCCAGTTATGCGAAAAGGACAATACCAGTCACATCCTACGATCAGGAACTGGATATTACGCTCTATAATGAAGGGGCCGTGGTGGTGCAACTCGATCAGACCAGGCAGGTGATCGACGGGTGGGGGATAAATAACAACTGGAAAACATTGGGAAATAGTGGAATCAGCGCATGCTTCGGAATGGATCAACACATGGAGCGACACATCGGGCTGCTGTTCGGAACCGTCGGGCAAGAACAGTTCAGACCCGCTGAAGTGCGGTTGTTTTCAGGGGAAGACAAGCCCATGCAAATGCGCTGCGGGTAAGGGATACAGCTACGGCAAATATATGTATGAGGATAAAAAGGCATGGGCAGCTCTGGATATACTCGGAGTACACCAGTACGACACGCAGCGTGCAGAGCCCTGGCCGGATTATGTAGCCAAAGAGGACAGAAAACCGGTCTGGCAGACTGAAATGTCCGGTGTGAAGTGGTGGCCTGAACAGGGGGCCCAGCACCGACATCAACAACGGCATCGCGGTCGCTGGATGGGATTCACGACGCAATCGTAGTCGGCGATTGTTCGGCCTGGCGTTACTGGTGGTGGCAGGCGTACTATACCGACGACAACGAGGGTTTGAAACTCAAGAGCGGAAACGATACAATACGCCACTGGACGTTTGGTAATTACAGCAAATTCGTACGGCCGGGCTATAAACGGGTGGACATTACGGGAACCATTCCCAAGGATATCCTTCTCTCAGCCTACAAGGGCGATGACGGCACCGTCGTCGTCGTGGCCATTAACAAGGGCAGCGCGGCCACCGTGCCGATTACCATTGCCGGCGGTACTGCGCCGGCCTCGCTGACGCCGTGGGTGACGTCGGCGAGCGATAACCTTAAGTCCAAAACCGCGGTTGCAGTAAGCGGCGGTATCCTGACTGCTGAGCTTGGCAGCAAAAGCGTCACGACGTTCGTCGGCAAGTAGCCTCGAGCAGGCTTCGACTGCTCGTCCGAACAAAGAACCGAACCAAGGGGGCTTGATGGCCTCCTCGGTCATTTATGGGGCTTGCTAGGCTGGGCGGTTCAAATTGGTTCTGGAAAATAGGAAAATGCCCGTTCCGAAAATGGTTCTGCTCTATCCGCCGATTTCCACACGCGAACGATATTCATCCTCAATCGGAAATGCGGGCGGACCGTTGTCGTGGAAATCCCGAGGATGTTGCATCGGTCATGTTGAAATCGGTCAAAAGCCTGTTCAACACCGCACTGCGGCTACCGCAGAAAATCCTTCGGTCAGTTACGAAAAAATAATACTTTGCCCTTTCATCCGGGAATTCAGATTCATTACCATAGATTGAACCGGTCAGGGTTAAACCGGGTTGTCGGACGGCGCGTCAGCGTTCGTCTCGTTGATCAGTCTTCAATACCATAATGTTCGTATTTTTTACATGTTATAAAGACATGGTTGAAAAAATGCACTTTTTATCACTTTTTTTGCAAGCGAAAACCAGGCAAATTCGTGAGCGTTGAATTAGATTTCTTGTTATATTATTTAATTAGGTGTATGATAATTTAGTGATAATAATTCCTATCATTTCAAGGGGGATGTGGTTTTGAAATATTATTATGCGGTTAAATGCATCAGAGTTCCCGCTGCGATGACGGCGGTATTTTTATTATCCGGCGTACTACAGGGTAGTGCCGACACGTGCGAAATCGGTACCCCCTTGACCGGCGGTAAGCAACACTGCTCATCAAACGCCTCAGGCAAAATGGGTGGCGGCTACACTTGGACAATCTGGTCGAGTGGAGGCGGGGGCTGCATCACCACCTATGATTCTTCCGGCTGTGCGTTTAAAGCAACCTGGAACAATTCCGGGGATTTCCTGGCACGTACCGGCCTGGGATGGAACGAGACCAAGACTTACAGCCAATTAGGAACCATTACAGCAGACTACGCGTTCATAAAAAAGGGAAGCGGCGGCAGCTGGTCATATATAGGAATCTACGGGTGGTCGAACAACCCACTCGTGGAATACTACATTGTCGAAGACTGGTTCGGCTCGGGCTCGGCCCCCTCTATTTATGGCGGTACCAAGAAGGGTTCATTTACCGTTGATGGGGAAACGTACAACATCATTACGCACACCCAAGTCAATCAACCTTCCATTCATGGCAATGCGACTTTTCCGCAGTTTTTCAGTGTCCGACAGAAGCCCCGCCAGTGCGGACACATATCCATTTCCGAGCACTTTAAAAAGTGGGACAGTTTAGGCCTGAAACTCGGGAAGATGTATGAGGCCAGGATTCTCGTGGAAGCAGCGGGTGGAAATGGAAGCATTGATTTCACAAGGGCGACCCTGGTGGCTGACACATCACCACCGGTGCCGGTCGTACCAAGAACTTCATGGGGACAAAAGGCATTATTCAGGAACGGCATTACGCGAGGAGTCTACTCACTCATTTCACCAACCGGTACGGTGCTGAAGTCCGTGCGACTGAACGGTTCAGAACCGGCGTTTGGCTCAACCGTCAATTTGCCAAACGGAATATATTTTCTTAAGCGCCGGGGAGACGGCAATGCTCCTGTAACCAGAACCCTGCTTCTCAAGTAGCAGCCTCTGCCATCAGTCAGCTATATTGGATTCTAAATTATGGGGACGGTGGCAAAATATATATTTAAAACATGCCAAGGAAAGCCCGTTTGAATATTCCCGGCGCTCTGTACCATGTGATGAGTAGGTGTCTTCCGATGTATAAATTGTTTAGCGATGATGCAGATCGGGAATATTTCCTGTCGCTTCTTGCCTTCTGCCTGCTGCGCAGCGGCTGTCGATGTTATGCATGGGTTCTGATGGACAATCACTACCATCTGGTCCTGCGTTCGGGTAATGAAGAACTGTGGCGTCTTATGAAACCGCTTCAGATGCGTTATGCGCAGTACCACGGCAGAAAAAATGGGCGCCGAGGCCCGCTGTTTATGGATCGTTACAAGTCGATCGTAACCCAGGATCAGAATTATTTATTGGAGTTGATCCGGTATGTTCACCTCAACCCCATCAGGGCGGGTATTTGCAGGAATCTTATGGAATTAAAACAATACCGCTGGAGCGGGCATCGTAATTTGATGCTTGAAACAAGCGAAGCATTTCAGGATGTAAAAAGTGTATTACTCAGATTCGGTACCAATGACCATGATGCGAAAAAACTCTACTGCGAATTTTTGGAGCAAGGCCTGGCCGGTTCTGTTGCGGATGATGATTTGATAACACTTGTAAGAAAGAATAATGAAGGAACTGGTTCAGGCAGGAAGGTTTCGAGCTGGGTAATTGGTGACCGGGAATTTGTGGCGAAGGCGCTATTGAAAGCTGAAGCAAACCGCTTACGCATCAGTCGGTTTGAGAAGGAGGGGGCAGAGTTGACGCAGATAGCGTTGGAAATGGCAAAACATTTTAAAGTACCGGTTGAATCGTTGCGTATTCGGCAGCGTGGAGGAGCGGCATCTGACGCGCGGAAGGTTTTTGCATATGGCGCCTGTCGTGTGTATCAGGCCCCTTCGGCAATGGTGTGCGAATACCTTGGTGTCGGCAGTGCGGCTGTCTCGGCCATGGCGATACGAGGAAAGTTGATCGCTGAAAAAAGTGGAATATTTAAATAACTATTTTGCCACCGTCCCCATTTCCAGACAAAAATTATTTAAACCAACGACAGTTTCTTTTATACTAATTCATTAAGAGGATAATCAATATTAATTTAGTGGAAAGAGAAAAATGATAAAAAGCACCCTTAATTTTACCGTATTGATTTTACTGTTCATTTTTTCAACTGGTTATGGGCAGAAAATTGGTGTCAGTGGACGGGTTGTCGACGAAGATAATAGGCCCGTTCAAGGAGCCCAAGTGAGGTTAATCGCTGCCGATACGTCACAGACCACCGACTGGGATGGAAAATTTTTTATCGATATGACTTCAACACACATCCTTCCGGCCGATCCGGTTAAAAATATGATCTCATTCCATAATGGCATTCTTTCATTTAATGTGTCCGGAAACCAACAGAAGGTACATATTGAATTATTCGACTATAAAGGCCAGAGGGTCAGTAAAGTAATACAGGAGGGAATCGGTGAAGGAACACATAACATAAATATTCTACCGGATAATTTACCCATCGCTATGTATTTTATGAAATTGCAGGTTGGAAACAGGTCAAGCGTTTTCAATGTATTAAACCTTAAAAACCGAACCCGCTCTCTGCCGGGCAAAGAGCTACGCTGTGAAAAACGACGATTAAAACAATCTGCTGACGTGTCGAAAGTTATTGATACACTTGAAGTCAGTAAAAACGATTACGAAACTGCTCAACTGGATATTCATTCTTATGCGACCGATTTACCCGATATAGTTTTGAAAAATGTGCCTGATGACGAAGGACTCCCGCCTGTCGTAAATGGGAAAAGGGCTAAAACCACTCGATACTGGGACTGCTGCAAGCCGCATTGCGGGTGGCATTCAAATATGAGAATGTGTGACATCAACGGCAACGACCTGAATAATCAAGGCGCCCAAAGCGGTTGCATGGGGGGGGCCTCATTTCAATGTTGGGACTACGCTCCAATAGAAATCAACAGCAAGATATCCTACGGTTGGGCGGCTTTCAATAATATGGGAACCCAGTGCGGCGACTGCTTCCAGCTTGATTTCCAGGGAGCTCTTGAGGGTAAACAAATGATCGTCCAGATTATTAACATAGGAGACGGCGGAAGCGATGCCTTTGACCTGCTGATTCCCGGAGGCGGGGTTGGCGCCCTTAATGGTTGTTCCCGCCAGTGGGGCAATGCACCGCTGGGGGTACAATATGGGGGGTTCCACAGTACGTGCGGAAACAATGAAGGCTGCATACGCAGTATGTGCCAAGCGGCGTTCGGAGACAAGGAGGACCTGATGCGGGGTTGTGAATGGTATCTCGGCTGGTTTAAAATGACAAGTAACCCGGAAGTCATGTACATGAAAGTATCCTGTCCGCAGAAGATAAAAGACATTTCCCGAATTGGAAATTAGCCATTATCCTTAAACATCATTCAGAATTCCTAGTTAAGGGTGCCATATCTGCCGGTACATTTGAGATATACCGATTCTAACCGGAGCTTTCCGGCGCACTGGCGCCCTCAGTCCGCGGTTGATTTTTCAATGGCAGGTAAGTACGAAGGCGACCTTCCGCATTATAATTTGATGCAAAATATTTGTTTTAAATATACAATTTTGTGACAATTCTACTATTACCTGAACTGATTGATATTTTTAAAAGCAGCTTGGGGCTGATTTCAAAGAAACATCCATCAGTTCAGGTAATTCTTATTTCATACATCGGAGGAGACAATGGCTGAAGAAAAAATCGGCGTAGTCAGAACCAAGCTCAAGGGAACTGATTTTGATCTGTACATTACAACAGAAAGAATCGTAGCGGCAAAAACCGGCAGTGTTGTTATGTGGGGAGCGTTTTTTGGCGCAATCGGACAGGGGCTGGCGGCATATTTTTCAAAAAAGAAATCAGCGCAGCTCAGAGAGCTGACAATCGAAAGTATTGCCACTTCTGATAAAAACAATTTCACTTACGCCCTTTCAGCGATAGATCGTGCTCAGCTGAAAAAACCGGGAAAGTTATCGGCTGCCGCACTTTCACTTGATCATGACGGAAAAACCACCAAGTTTACCCTAATGGAGAAGAAACAGTTTGAACAGGATAAAGAGGTGTTCGAAAAAGGATTGGGTGAAAAATTGCAAATGATTTAATACCAATTGTGGAGAGTTGCAATGGAAGAGATCGTACGGAAATTGGAATATAATACGCGTCAAAGCTGGGAGTCAAAAGTAAAACGGCCACTCCCGGCATTGATTTCAGGTATCCTGCTGTTTCTTCTTTCTGTCGGTGGAGCGCTCTTTTTCGCTTTTTCCTTCTTCGTCCTCTATGAGTCGGGCGGGAGACTCGAAGGAGAGGAGTTGGAAGGTGTAGTGTATCTTTTCATCTCATTATCGATAGTTATTGCCGGTGCCGGGTTGATTATTGCCCGAAAATACCGGGCTGGTGGGCTCATGTGTCTGCTTGCAGGAATATTTCTTTCCATTGCAGCATGGTATATCGGTATTCCTGTTGTCATATTTGCGATAATTGCACTGCGCGGTTCCGACCGTCTTGAAGAGGCAATTAAAGCTAATTTGAAAGGGAACCGGTCGATATCGCTGAAGGAGCTTTCGGTTAATCTGAAGAAGACGGAAGCTGATATTGAATTCACTGTCAGAAAAATGAGTATGAAGGATAATGGAATTGTATTTGATCCTGAACACAGGGAAGTTAAAATGAATGAGGGATGATGTAACGGTAGTGGTAAGGTATATAATACCGTTACTTTACATTGGTGAACGGATGTGACAACACGTCATAATCGACAGTAATCCCGGAAGGTGGTTCATGGTGCCTGACCTCGAAAACGACTGATGGTGCGGACTCCGATGCGCCGTCCAACCGGTTCAGTGCTGACGGCTTCGCCGCGGGTTAACCGGGTTGAGAAGCCGCCCTTACTTTTCATTGTATCTTTCCCTTTGAATGCTGCCGGTCATCCTCCCTCAATTCACCAGCTTTACCGAGGGCATACTTTGTCAGAATCGGGCCTATGATTTCAAAAAAAATGCATGTTGCGGTAACGGTGGTAATCACCGCGGCTCCCAGCAACTCTCCGGAATGAACGCCATCGCCGTTTACTGCACCGAGCCGTCCGAATTCATGTTTGACTATCAAAGCAAGACCGATGGCAACACCTGCCTGAGACAGTATGCCGAGACCGATGTACTTTCGGATGTTCTCATCGGCTCTGCCGATTATCGCTCCGATTCGGGCGCCGCCCACCAATCCCAGGGTTCGGGCGACGACATAGACAATGCCGAGAATTCCAAGAGAAGGAAGCGCCGAAATATGCAAATTCGCCCCCGCCAAGGTGAAAAAGAGAATAAACAGGAGCGGCATGACACTTGACAGCTCATCATGTATCTTATGCGTGAAACTGTGCGGTTGCGTATTAACCACCATCATCCCGAATACCATATTCGTCAGGATAATTGAGAAATGAAAAGCATCACAGATGCCGGCGAGAATCAACGCATAGGCAAACATGAGCAGGAAAAGGTCGCGGCTCTTGGCAAGACGTCTGCCGAGTATCGAAAAGAGCGCTGCGAGGATAATGCCGCAGAGAATACCTCCGACTATTTCAACCAGCGGTTCGTACAACATCGACAACACGCTCATATCGTTTGAACCTGTTTCGGCGAGCAGCAACGATCGGGCGATCGCAGCGGCAAAACCGAAAATGATAATCCCGAGTCCGTCATCAAATCCGACAACGGTATACAGTGCCTTGGTCAGCGGCCCCTTGGCACGATACTCCTTTATGACGGCAACCGTACCGGCAGGTGCGCTTGCGGGAGCAACAGCGCCAAAAATCAATGCCATTACCATATTGCGCGTCAGGAAGAAAACCGAAAGAAAAACAACGATGAATGCCCCGAATGATTCCGCAAAGATTATCACTATGATGCTCTTCCCCAGCTTCGCAAGGGAAGGAAAGCTTAATTCAAGCCCGATTGAAATGGCAACAAACGCCAACGCTATTTCGGTAATGAATGAAAGCCTGTTCTGAAATCCCTCGTTTAAAAGATTCAACAGAGACGGGCCGGCAACGACACCGATAACCATGAACCCTATTAAAGAGGGAAGCTTGACCAGATTTGCGAGTTTTCCCGCGAACAGGCTGAGAAAAACCACTGTTCCAACGGCGAGCAACGGCGGCGGTGTAGCTATAAAATGCATGCCGATTCCTCAAATATCCAGCTGGCCGGAAGCATAGAGCGTTTCAATCGTCTGCACGAGAAGCCCTTTCCTCCGTTCAAATCCACCGACTAATGTTTCAAGCCTTCGCAGGAGTTCATTCGTCAGTGTGTGTTTGATGGAAGCGAGGATAATCCGGTGAAATCCTCTTTTGTCATCATTCCAGAAGGCCGCAAAAAGCGGCAGGCCTCGAAGATGCTCGGAACAGTCGTGACCCTCCAGTACCGATATATAGGCGTCATCGAATTCGGAAACGAGCTGAAGGATTTCCTCAAAGATGCTTTCATCCTGAATCGTTACAATCACGATATTGCGCTTGGCGGAAGCGCCCTGGGCAATCGTGCCGCTTACATGGCGCAGAAAATGTTCGGAGAGAACCGTTTCATTTGTAGAAGAGAGGAGTTCATCCACGGTTTCCTTATCGTTGAGGATTCTGGAAATGGCGGAAAGGATACGAATATGCGTATTTTTTTCGTCCTTCGGCCCGATGATGAATGGAATCAGCCGCGTCGGCTTTCCGTCAAGTGACCTGAAATCAACACCGGAAGCGTGCAACACCATTCCAACAACAAATTCTGCAACATCCGACATCAAGGAGTGGGGTATGGCTATACCGTTTTGGAATCCTGTGGAACCCAATTCTTCACGTTTCGACAGTCCGCTGAATATCGCTTCTTCGGTGATGTTCTCCAAGACGGAGCACTTCTTTGCAAGGGATGAAATCTGCCGCAGGAGCGACTCCTTATCACGGGCATCACTTTGAACCAACGTGCATTCCTGCCTGAAGGCGGATATCAAATCCATACGGTTCTCCTTATCCGAACACCGCTGTAATTACCTGTTTCACCACCCCGGCCGGTACGTCGCTTCTCACCACCGAGCTGCCGGCGGTGGTCGGCAGCACGAGGCGGAGCCTGCCGTCGACAACTTTCTTATCGGTAAACATCATCTCGTACAAACGTTTTGTGTCGGGTTTTTCCGGAAGCGTCGGTTTGGGGATCAATTTAACGATGGCATCGTAATCGGTCAGTGACTCACAATTGATCGATCCGCACTGTTTTGAACAGGCAATCGCGCACTGCATGCCCCACCAGACCGCTTCGCCGTGCAGGACTTTCTCGAACTTGAAATACCGCTCGATCGCGTGGGCGAAGGTGTGGCCGAAGTTGAGCAGGGCGCGAAGGCCGCAGGTCTCACATTCATCCTTTTCCACCACTCCCGCCTTCACCGCGATGCTGCGGCGGATTCCCTCGAGCAGTATCGGCATATTTTTCGCGATCATCGCATCGTGGTTGGCGAGCACAAAATCGAACATCTCCCTTCCGCCGATAAAGGCGTTTTTAAAAAGTTCGGCATAGCCACACATGAATTCCCGGTCGGACAGTGTTGACAAAAATGAAGTATCAACATAGACCATTTTCGGCTGGTGAAACGCGCCGATGAGGTTTTTACCGAGCGGATGGTCGACCGCCGTTTTCCCGCCTACGCTCGAATCGACCATGGCGAGAAGCGTGGTGGGAACCTGCACATACCCCACGCCCCGCAGGAATGACGCCGCCGCGAACCCGGCAACGTCGCCGACCACGCCCCCGCCAAGGGCGATTACGATGCTCGACCGATCGAGCTTCGATTCTAGAAGAAAATTGAGGATGCCGCCCCAGGTTTCAATCGTCTTATGCCGTTCACCGTCGGGCATTTCGTAGACCACGCAATCGAACTCTTTTTTCCATCCGGCAATCAGGTCGCGGTAAAGAGCCGCGACGGTCGTGTTGGTGACAAGAGCGAATCGGCTTTTCGGGAATGCAGCCTTGAGTGCCGACGGCAGCTTCGAAACCGCCCCGTTTTCAAAAATAATGGGATATGACCGGGAACCAAGGTTGACAGTTAATTTCATTGATCACTCCTCGACGACTTTGATGTCCGCGCCGAGCGCCCTGAAATCATCGACAAACGACGGATAGGTGACCGCCGCAGCCTCGGCGGTATCGATGATCGTCTCGCCCCGGGCGACGCATCCGGCAAGCGCGAGCGCCATCACCACCCGGTGGTCGTCACGGCCTCTTACCGCAGCGCCGTGCAGTTCGCTTTTACGGATGATAAGCCCGTCGGCGGTCTCGGTGACGGCCGCGCCCATTTTCGTCAGCTCCTCCCGCATGACGACGATGCGGTCGGTCTCCTTGATGCGCGCATGACCCACGTTGACGATCCGGGTCTCACCGTCGAGCGTGCAGGCAAGCACCGAGACCGCTGGCAGCGAATCGGGCATGGAGTTGAGGTCCATGACGGCGGCTTTAAGCGTCCGATCGGCGCTGACGGTAACGCCGTCGCCGCCATGGGTGACTGCCGCTCCGGTCATTTTCAGCAGGTCGAAGACCCCCTTGTCTCCCTGAGGATCAGTAAAATCGAGCCCGTGCAGGGTGACCGGTCCACCGGTAAGCGCCGCACCCGCTGCGGCGAAGGTTGCGGATGAAAAATCGGCCGGCACCGTCATGTCGAACGGTTTGTACGACTGGTTTCCCCGTATATGGAACTTGGTGTAGTCGGCGTTATGTTCGAGTCGTATTCCCTGTTTTTCAAGCCACCAGAGCGACAGCCGGACATAGGGGACTTCCTGCAGGTTGACCACCGTGAAATCGGTATCTCCGCCTTTGATCAGCGGACAGGAAAAGAGCAGGCTCGAGACGTACTGCGACGATACGCCGTTTACCGTCGAGGTGCCGCCTTTGAGCGGTCCCGAGATGGTAAAGGGGAGGTCGCCGTTTTTCCGTTCGCGCTCATAGAGCGCGCCGAGCGGCACCAGTGCGTCGAGCAGATACTTGAAGGGCCGCGACCGCAACGAATTGTCGCCGTCAAACCTCCGTTTGCGCGAACCGAGCGCCGCGGCCGAGGTGAAAAGGTTCGTACCGGTGCCGCTGTTGCCCATGTCGAAAAAATCGCTGCCGCTGTTGTAATCGCCGCCGCGTCCGGTAATTGCAAGCGAATCTCCGCTGAAAGCCGTTTTCGCACCAAGGCTTCGGGCCGCGCCGAGTGCCGAAGCACCGTCACCGGTGAGCAACGGTTTTCTGATATATGAGGTTCCCGAAGCGAGCGTACCGATGAGAAGCGCCCTGATAGTGTGCGATTTCGACGACGGGATAGTAATCGAACCTTTGAGTTGTGATGGACGGACTATCAATTTCATTGGAGAATCAGCTCCTTTGGATAAGGGATTGCAGTTCTTTAATTGGAAATCGCGTCGAAGGCGGTCATGGCGTCGCTTCGTTGAGGAACGCTTTTACCCGGTTGCGGCCGCCGTTTTTCGCCCGGTAAAGCGCGACGTCGGCCTCTTCAAGCATATCCTGCGCCGTTTCGATGTCGTCGCGGTACATCGTGACGCCGAGCGAGGCGCTCAGGCGGCCGTTGGGCAGCAGTTGTTCATTGACAAAACGGTAATCGTAGATCGCCTGCCGGATGTGCTCGGCGTTCTTGAGCGCGAGATTGATCGGCTGGGCGTTGAGCAGCATGGCGAACTCCTCGCCCCCGTAACGGCAGACCGTGTCGTCCTTGCTGCACACCGCATGCAGAATACGCACGGTCTCGATAAGGGCGATATCCCCCTGGATATGGCCGTTCAAATCGTTGTAGATCTTGAAGTGGTCGAGGTCGAGCATGATCAGCGAGAAAATCCTGCCCACGGTGCGCGCCTGCAGGAACAGCTTCCTGAATTCATCGTCGAAGAAATGGCGGTTGTACGCTTTTGTCAAGTCGTCGATGAGCGCCCGGCTC
>JAFGIW010000039.1 GCA_016929415.1 Chitinispirillaceae bacterium
TGCCGCTCGGCCGTCTGCCGGGAGATTTTCACTTCGGTAACGGCAGATTCAAAATTTATATTCCGCTTGCGACATCGATACTGATAAGTGTCGTCCTGACGCTCATACTCAATTTTTTCTCACGACGATAGACGACAGGCTCCATGCAGACGCGGCGCCTTTCAATAAAGGTCCATGGACGCGTCCAGGGGGTCGGTTTCCGTTTCTTCACCGTCAATTGCGCCCGGAAACACGTTATGAGCGGCTGGGTGCGCAACTGTTCCGACGGCGGCGTCGCCATGGAGGTGCAGGGCGTTGACCGTGAACTCGAAGCATTCAAGGCCGCGATCCGCGAAGGGCCGATGCTGGCACGGGTGCATGATATGCAGGTGATCGAACTGCCGCCGATCGGGGGAGAGCGGTCATTCGAGGTCCGATCTTGACGGATAAAACAATAACGAGGTAGCGGGGGGCACATTACGACGTCTCAATCACCGCACGACGCCTTTTTAACGTCGGGCGCTCTGATCAGAACTTATAGCTGACGCCGCCGGCAATATTGCTCAGATAGCCGCAATCTTCAATAAAGAAGCTCCATTTCGGGGAAAAGTGGTACCGCATTCCAACGTATTCACGTACTCTGTATCCCGGTTTATCCGCTTCGTCCTGCAGCGAGAGATTATCCCTTTTGATCCATACAAAGAGCCATCCGGTTGAAAGACCGACATAGACATCGATAACGTCCCGGATGATTACTTTGTCGGCAAGTGCCGCCAGGTTGAACGGATGAAACGCGGCCCGCGCCATAAGAGGTATATGATGATGGCGTGCATCCAGCAGGGAATACCCGACATACCCGACCGCAGCGCCCGCGGAGATACAGTCATGGACCCCGTAATCGAATGCCCCGTATGCGCCGAAATAATGAATACTCAATCCCAGGGATGCGATCATGTTCCCCTGTCCGTAACAACTTCCTTCACTGTTGGCCCAGCCAAAGACCGGTGTGGCGGCTGCTGCAAAAGTAAGAAGTGACAGTGCGGTGATAAGAACAGTATAGTGCTTTTTCATGACAATCCTCCTAGGATTCCAATGGTTACTTCGAAAGCGGGAGAAATGCGATAACCACAATCCGCCCGTTAAGATAATGAATATAGGTATTGTAAGGGGAATGGGCAAGAGGGGAGCGGGGAGACGCTGAGAGAAGCCGCTGGTGAGGCATGCACTTCGGGAAATGGTAAATTTTCTGGATGTTAAATTTATTTGTCTGATTGGGGCTCAAACAATTACTTTAAATAGTTCCAGATCGGATTATATTTCATCTCATGCCGATTTTGCGGTAGTGTCTGAAAAGAAATCCACTCTTATCGTTTCGATGCATTTTTACGTTGAATGTGCTTCATTTCGAAAGAGAAATAACGTATTTTCTTTGAAACTATAATCCGATAAGTGACTCGCTCACTTATGTCTGCAGTTGGATTGAATTTAATAGAATATTTTTTTTCAAGGAGGAGTAATGAAGTTGTCCCTGAGATGTGCAGCAGTTGTAATGGCATGCGCTTTCTTTGTCGGTTCCGCCTCGGCGGTCGGATTATCCTTTGGTTTAAAGGGCGGATTGAATCTGGCCAAACCCTGGGGTGGGGATAAAAACAACCCGATGTTCGCCGCTGAGGGTTTGACCATGAAACCGGGAATGGTTGCCGCCGCCGCATGGGATATCAATATTGTGGAGAAGTTCTCAATTCAGCCGGAAATCCTCTTTTCAATGAAGGGGGCGAAAAACAAGGTCGGTGACATTATTATCGTCACTCAATTTAACTATATTGAAATTCCGATTCTCCTGAAACTTAATATTCCATTGGGTATTGTGGTTCCCAATGTCTATGCGGCTCCCGCGCTGGGTATTCGCGCGGGTGTCGGCGGTGCGACGAAAGCCGGTGATGAGAAAGTCGATTTTACCGAGGAGACGGTCGATCTGATAAAAGATCAATCCGGCGCTGTCGATTTCGGTTTGGCAATGGGAGCGGGCGTCAATTTCAAAGCAGGTCCCGGAAGCATCGTGCTCGATCTCAGATACACACTCGGATTACTGAAAATCGCCAAACTCACCCAGGAGGAAAAAGACGCCGGAGCTATACTGCCGAAGGAGAAGAACGGAGCATTCTCGATTATGGTCGGCTATATGTTCGAGATCGGCGGTTGATCCGATTTTTTCCATGAATAATACAAACGCCCGGCTGAACTTTGCCGGGCGGTTTCCTTTCCGTCAAAAATGAGTAAGCAGCACCATGCGCTTATCCGGTACCTATGGTCGGTATGGCCCGGATTCCCTGCTGAAGGCGGAAGGTACTTCTGTCAATTTGCGATGCAGAAAAAACCGCCGCCCGCGAATCGAAACGTTAGGGGCGGTGTAATTATCAAAGGGTTAGGGTAGGGAAGATTACCAGTCACGGACGCAGTGGATGGTTGTCCATAAAAACGTAGAGACGTTGCGCGCAACGTCTCTTATCGTAAATACCCCCAATTTTCCCTCATCATCGCAGAGACGCACGGCCGTGCGTCTCCCTGTCAAATAATTACCTCCCGGTAAACACGGCCTTTGTCATTGAACCGCCCGGCGACGTGAGCCGCAGAATCGCGAAAACCGAGCCGACCCGTTTGCCGTTGAGCGTTTTACCGTCCCAGACGAAAGTGTGCGCTCCGACGGTTGCCTGTTCCTGCATGATGGTACCTATTCTGGCGCCGTTGAGGCTGAGTAGTTCCATGGTTACGACGCCCACCGCATCGGTTGAATAATGGACCGGCATGCCGGCTGAAATACGGTAGCTGTTCATTGAGAGCGGGAAGACGGATGACGATCCGGCGGCCTTCGAACATGCTCCCGTTTTACAATCCATTCCGTTCACGCTGATTCTTATGCCCTCGGGACCGATCGTGATCGGGGAGGCGAGTTTTATCCGCAGGTTTTTTTCCAAGTCGGAACCTTCCGCCGTGACCGTGGTGACGGCTTCGTCGTTGATCGTCACCGGCGGTGCGGTGGCGGAGCCGGAGTTGTTTTTAAGAACGATTTCACTCACCGTGGCTCCGGGTGCATCGTAGGAAACCCGGATGCATTGACCGGTGGCACTCTCCTCGTAATTGAGCGTGCCCAGGCATTTGGGGTTGAGGAGCAGGGCATCGGTGATTTTTTTATTCATCGAAGTGGGAATTCTCGGCCTGATCCATAGACGTTTATTGGCATTGTCGATCATGTAGCCGCAAAACTGGAAGTAGGAGTGCCAGACGGTGGGAGCGGTCATGTAACTGTCTTTATGGGTATTGCCGTCTCCTTCCTGCAGTGACTGCCAGAAAACCATTTTTGGAACCTGCTTATAATAATAGTCATAATCAAGTTTATGTATGGCGAGTCCTTCATCCGGCTTATTAATGGCGATTTCCGCACCGCCGTAATGATCGACACAATAAAAAATCCACTCGCCGTTCGCACGTACGCCGCCGCTTTTCTGTGTGGACCGCAATTTCTGACAAGTGTTTGTAATGAAACCCTCATCCATTACCGGGTCAAGGCACAGGTAGTTCGCCCAGGCGTATCCTGCAACATGCGATTCCGGAAAACGGCCGCTGTTTGCAGCAGACGCTTTTACGCCGAAATCGCTTGAGCTGCCATACTTCTGCTTGAATGCAGCTTTTAATGATTTACTGTGCCCGGCGAAGGTAGTTGCTGATGCATCTTCACCACAAAATTTGGCGATTTCGGCAATCGCGTTGAAGGCGGCAATTGCTATGCCGCCGTTATATTCCGGCGTTAAGCTGCAACCGGTTCCGGCACTTTGACATCTGTCGTAGGTGCTGTGAGCATCACTGGGAACACTTGAACCTCCACCACATTGGGAAGCCAGACGGTCTGCAGACTTCTTGAGAGCAGGCCAGTTTTTTTTCAGTGAATCGAGATCTCCGGTAGCCATCATAAGCTCATGCGCCTTGAAAATGAACATGCAGTTGAGATCGGCCCAGGTGTCGGTATTCGGAAACCACCAGTAGTCGGCATGGGTTTTATTATCCCACGCAAGCAGATGCCGGTTATTCGCGGAAGATCCGGCATTAAACTTCTCTTTTCCTTCATTGAAATCATGATGTACCTGTCCGGTTGACTTTTGCTGCCGTGCCCAATACTGCAATTCGTGCCATTGTACGGCAGGCCAGTTGAAGGTATAAAAAACAGCCGCATGCTGGCCCTGGTCGACAGTGCCGATAATCCCGTAATTTCCCTCCCAGAAGGCCACCCGGCCGTCTTTTGCGCATACCGAGTTGTGGATAAGCGGATAAGTGTTATTGAGCAGACGGTCTTTGTACCACTCGGGAAAGTTCGATGCCATAACACGATCGACGAAGGATGTTATACCGTTTCTGATCCCGTCGAAATTAGATAGTCCGGCCTCGGCGGCTTCCTTTGAATTTTGATAAAAATTCTGGTAGTAATAACCTTCCGAATCGTATGTGCGGTACCAGGCAAGAACGAATTTGAAATGAGCGGTTCCCCCGGCGGGAATGTTGCATTTGGCAGCGACCAGGTTTCCGTCCGCATTAGCCAGTTTGCCGTCGGTTTCGAAGGTACCTTTCCCGCCCGCGCTGAAGGTCGGCGTCGTACCGTCGCAATCGACCGCGAGATAGGAGTTTTCGGAACCGGAAAAACTGATTGCCTTGTTCCCCGTTTCCACTTTGCCGCTGCTGGCGCCGCCGAGTGCGCCGCCATGGGCGACTTCCAGGGCGACGGCTACATCCGCAGCTTCAGCACCACTATTTACGGCGGTAACGTCAAAAAGCGCCAGCGGAGACGTGGCAAGCTGATACTTTAACTTGCCCTCACCGGGCCAGTATGGCCCGAACGCATCCAGGGCGAATTTAACATTGCCGACGGCGCCGAAGTCAGCAGTCTGGAGCGGGCATTTGGCTTCTTCCGAAGCCGCTTTGACCTGGGTTTTCGCCGTTCCATTGGCGAATAGATAAAATCCGCTTGATGAAAGCTGCTTTTCAGGCTGTCCTTGGGTTTTGCCTCCGGAATGGTCAACAGCCGCGGGCGGCAACTTACTGCTCACACAGATCTTGCTGCCGTCAAAAACGACATATCCGGTTCCCATTCCTCCCAGCGGGGTACCGCCGGTTCCGGAAAGGGCCCATACGGTGGAACCATAAAACAATGAAACTGTAAGGATTACCTGAAACAGCCTGGAAAACATACTCCCCCCCCTCCTTAATATTAAAAAATCCATATCATATGTGGAGCGTTGTAGGCCACTCCCCTACATATTAATTAATATAGTGTTGTTTTTAGCGTTACCGCTCAATAATTTCATTATAAAAAGGGATATGCAACAGAAAAATGAAGAGACGTCGCACGCAACGTCTCTTTTCGGAATGTCGGCAATCACCCTCGTAATATATACTCCCCTGCTGAAAAATCCAGCCGAAAAAACGGGTTAGAGGTTGTATTGCAGTTTGGCATACCAGTGCCAGTTGTTGCGAGTTCGTAAAGATTGTTCGGTAAAGAATTGTGATTCAGCATTGTAGGTTTCGTATCGTATATGATCGTTCGCGAAGAACGCGATGACATCAAATTTGCTTATGGATTTTTTGAAATAAAACGACCACTTAAAGTTGTCTTTGTTCTCGTAATTATCCCGCATTGTTGAATCGGAAGGGAGGTGCGGTTTTGGAGACGGGGCTTGACGGGTGGCTCCCCACCAGTCGAAGGAGTAGGGGTAGGCGCACCACTCCACTTCAATATTGAAAACGTCCAATATCTTGAATGCCGGTAGATTGATACCTATCATCAGGGGTATTCGATGCAGCAAGTCGGGCTTCGGAGCAAGGGTGTCGTCGGGATAATATTCCGGGTCCTTAAACCCCAGGATTGCGGCTTCCGTATAGATTTTAGCGTCATTCGCACCGAAGATTGAATTATTATCAAATAATTGTTTCACATCAAAGGTCAGACGCCCGTTGAGTTTCTGGCCGCGTAATGTCAACGTGGTATCGCCGAGCGTGGATCGCAATCTAATGCAATCCGTCAACGTGTCGTTTATGGCCATGACCCTCTCCGCCATAAGACCTACACCGGCTTCGAACACTTTGTTCCGGGTGATATATGACATATACCACGACATATTCATGTCAAAAAAAGGCGCCTGATTAAGAATGCTGTTGATCATCCATCCGATTTTCCATCGTTCATTGAAAAGCCCGGTTTCAAACCGTATTCCCATCAGGTTCGAATAAATATAATCCAGCTTTGTGGAGAGATTGAGCGGATAGGCGGTACTTCTGTGCAGATAATTACCCAGATTTTTAACCTCCGGATTAAATGCATATTCCATCATTCCGCTTTCAATTAAAAAGGATAGTATGTCATTGACTTTGAAGTGAAAGATACCCACCGCCTGAGGGAGTATGGAACGGTACTGCAATTTATAGGTCTCTTTCATGATCGTACTTTCCCGCAACACAGGCCACGCACTCCCCAACTCCAGACTTACTTTTGATGTAAACCACGATACCGGTTGAGATACGGCATCTATTCTTGCGCCATAAAAGTTCTGCCAATGCTTCTTTATGAAATTAGCCCCCTCTATCCCGTGGGTATGGCCGGAAGCTATCTGCCCGAACATTATATGCCCGTTGCCGCTCAGTGATATTTTTGAGGAGACCTTCTCTAAAACGGATTTTCCTGTAACTGATTCGTCAGCAGCGGACTCATCAGCAGCGGACTCATCAGCAGCGGATTCGTCAGCAGCGGATTCGTCAGCA
>JAFGIW010000040.1 GCA_016929415.1 Chitinispirillaceae bacterium
ACTGGTATGGCAGCAAAATAAATATTGGATGCGGGCGGGGCCATAAGTTTTAATGCTTTTAATTACCGTTTTCCGGCAACATCGGACGGGGGTGGCCAGAGCGCCAGACGGATGTACTAGAGAATCCCGCCCCGCGGGACTATGTCATTGCGGTATGTGGAATGAGACGTCGCCTCGAGCGCCTCCCTGTGAGGTACCAATTCCCGCCGAGCGGGATCTCCCATGCTGTCCGGTGGAGCGGAATCACTGGGCAACAAGCACTATCCAAACGACCAGTATCAAGAGAGAATATATGTCAGGACTTCAGGATTATCTGTAACGAGCGTTACATGTGCTCACCATCCCTCCTTCCCAAGAGTGAAAATTGCCGGAAAATCATCCATCAGTAGATGTTCATCTCTATATTTCGTCTACTTATAAGTGTACGATATTTTTCTACATGCGTTGAATTTGTTTAATTTTATGCATATATTGCCAATAAACGTACACGGATGAAATATGGTAAACATTTACGAATATCTCGATTACCGAAAATATCTTGTTGAGGCACTCCGGGAACGCAAAGAGCAGAATTATCACTTTTCGTACCGGTTCATTGCCCGGTATCTCGGTCTTGTTTCACCAAGTTTTTTCAACTGGGTTATTACCGGAAAAAGAAAACTTCCGGAGAAGTTGATACCAAAAATCGCCATACTTTTCAAACTTGATGATAAAGAGTGTGCATATCTTCGGAGGATGATACGATACAACCACTCAACCGATCCCGCGGAACGGGAAAAACTGCTGGAAGAACTTTCCACGTATGTAAAAAAACTGAATAAACACCGGTTGAAGCCCGTACAATACCGGTTGTTTTCAAAATGGTACTACCTTGCCATACGGGAACTGCTCGGCGGTTTCAATTTCAGGAATGACTTTCGTGCGCTTGCCGCTTCACTCCATCCGAAGATCAAAACCCGTGAGGCCCGGGAGGCGATCGAAATGCTGGAAACAATAGGCCTTATTTCCCGCGACGGGCAGGGCTTCTACCGTCCGGTTGAAACCCTGCTCACGACCGGCGAGGTATGGGAATCGGAACTGATTGCCAATCTGCAGATGCAGGTGATCGATCTCGCGAAAAAAGCGGTTGTTACGGTTCCCAAGAAGGATCGTGACATTTCAAACATCACCTTAAGAATATCCGGAAAAACAATGAAACGGATACGGAGTGAAATCTCTGCACTACGCCAGAAAATTATCACCCTTTCAGAGAACGATACCGAAGCGGACATGGTTTACCAGTACAATGTACAGCTTTTCCCGGTCAGTCAGAAAAGGAAACCGGAACTATGAATACAACCATTCGTCATCTTATCCTCCTTTCATCTTTATTGGCTGCAGTGTATGTTGCCTGTACTGGCGACAAACCGGTTTCAGCGATAGAGGTGACCAACGGTGACTGCAATGGTCGCATTCTCAATCCTTACGGTTCACCGGCGGTGGGAGCGATAGTACGGTTGATACCGGAAGGCTTCACTCCTGCATCATTACACGCTACAACCATCGATTCAACCTTTACCGACAGCAACGGCATCTACGTCTTTGATGTTTCAGATTCCCGTTATTACAACCTCATCGCCGAGAAAGCTTCCGCCTCCGGCATGCGTGACTCAATCTATCTTCAACCCGATTCCGCCGCGCATCTTGATGATCTGATTCTTAAAGAATCGGGATGGTTAACCGGGCGACTTACCCTGAAGGAAGGTAGTGATCCGACGCAGGCCATTATTCTGATGAGGGGAACTGATATATATACCATTCCCGAATCCGACGGTACCTTCAGGACTCCACTACTTCCCCAGGGCATCCTATGGGTCCGTATTTTCACTACCGAGGAAGGATATGCCGTATTCGATACATTTGTTGTAATCAATGAAGGTGCCGAGACGGAGCTGCTGGTCACACTTCCTTCTACTGATGCACCGACTGTAGGTGGACTCTCCGCTGAGTTCGACGGCGCGCTTATGTATTATACCCTGAACTGGGTACCGCCCGATACCACCCTGATCGTCTCATATCGGATTTCCCGGCGGCATGCCGACGGCACCGACACCTCGTTTCTTGTGAGCAAATCATCACGATCGTTTACGGATGATGTCGTCCTGTTCGAAGATGATACGCTTACCTATCGGATCGCCGCGATCGCTCTGAATTACAGGGAGGGGTATAGCGGCACGTTTCCGGTGATTGTACCACGAAGCCCGATCGTTCTCTTCCGTACGACAGAGATCAAATATCCGGAAGATAAACGGCCGGTTATAGAAATTTTCAGCCTGGCAAACAATGATGATGTCATAATGGGAACGGAATACACCATCAGAAGATTCTCTCAGGATGGTAACCCAATCGCACGCTACGATGTACCAGAGGAGAAATCACGTATCACTGGATACGATGAGGACGGCGATGGCAACATCTATTGCAGTTATTACAACTCTGTTGATGACCGGGATATGCTTCTCAAACTTAATGATGCGCTTGAATTGCAGCGACAGGTGATATGTACGATTCCTGAATACTCCGATGATTATCAACACCTTGAAGCGGCACGGAACGGCACCGTTTATTTCAGCACTCTGTTGGACACAGGGGAACAAGGCGCCCTTTACTGCGCCATTTATGATTCATCACTGACGTTTACCGGCGAAATATTTCGGGAATTATCGATCAGTATCCCGAATGACATCAGAATAGGGGATATTGTTGTCGCACGGTATTACGATGACCCTGGACCTGATGATTTTACAGAGGAGGAATTCCGGGAATTCGGGGAAATAATGTTTTTCGATTACGAATATAATTTACTCCGGTCGTTTTCCGAGTACTCATTTTTCAGCCCCTATCTACCTCCGGATGAGTCAGAGGAATTACCCGGCATGGTGGATATAATTCATGTCGGACCGGGTGGTACCATCATTGCGTATGTCTCGCATCTGTTTTCTTACGATGAGGTGAATCGGATAACGATCATGGTCACCGATGGACAGGGGCATATGCTTGCCCGCAAACTCATACGGCCCGCCGTTATGCATGATACGCCGCAGTTCGACCGATCCGGCAACATATACTTCAGGCGGATGAATTCGCTGCCGAATGCGGAGATACAGGATTGGACCATCTTCGGTTATACGACCGACTGGCTGTTTTCTGTGAAGTAAACATGTTGAGTAACTCATATATTGAGGAGTTTCTATATGAAAAAGAAGCTGATTACGGAAGTCGTTTTATATGTCGCTGTCGTATCTCAGTTCTGCTGTCAGAAAAATTCCGTCAGTCCGACAATTCCATCCGGGGAAGTGCCGGGAAATTGCATCGGAACAGTCAAGGATACCGCAGGTAATACGGTCGCCGGCGCAACGGTAATTATTGTTCCCGACGGATACAATCCGCTGCAAAACGGCAGCGATGTTCGTCCCGATTCTACGAAAACGGATGCGTGGGGGCGCTTCGGTTTCACCGTCGGTCAGAACGGAACTTTTAACCTCTTTGCGAGTCACGACAAACAATACGCTCTGAATCCGTCCGTGCGGATTGAGTCCGACGCGCGTACCGTCAGTGATGCAGTTGTCAATTCTCCCGGTTCACTTTCCGGTACGGTTATTCTTGAGGGAGAAACCGATCACCGTTCGGCGGTAATTCTGTTTCTGGGTACCAATCTGTATACTGAACCTTCCGATATGAATGGAACCTTTTCGGTGGCAACGCTGGCGGAGGGGACCTATGCAATCCGGGTACTGTCAATGGAAGTGGGGTTTGCCGTTGTGGAAACAACCGTGACCGTCCTGTCGAGTGCCCATACCGCACTTCCGGAAATCAGACTCGATGCGGATTTTGATATCACCATCGACAGTCTGGAGGTAGTGTACGATCCGCTGCAGATGATGTCGACACTGCGGTGGAATCCTGTCAATACGGCATTTATTGACGGGTATGCCATTTATCTCAACCGCGAAACGAATCTGTCTCCCGTTGTGGAAGTCGGCAATAGTGAAACGTCGGTACAATTGGATGTACTGGCTGCCGCGTCGGATACCCTTACGTATCAGGTTGCCGCAATCGGCAGGGACGGGAAACCCGGACCGGCTGCCATCGGAAATCAATTCGTGAAGAAGTGCGGATTGACACGTTGCAGAACTGTTCCTTATCGGAAATTTCATATGTATTATCGTCCGATGGTCAGTATCGATACCTGCGGTAATTTCTATGTGGCTTATGAACATATCACCGGAAAAATCGATTCAACCGGCAAACCAATCGGAAGTTACAATGGTGATTTCTTCAAAGGGTTCGACCGGTACGGCAATGCCTACTTCTCAAACTACAGCAACGATACGCTGTGGCTTGCCCGGGCGGATCGGCACCTTCAGCCGGTGGATTCGTTTATATATTACGCGAAAACCGGAATGATAAGAAACGAAGGACATATTGTCTCTTCCTGGAAAGGAACGGTGAGTGTGGTCGGCAGTGTCTTTGACGAGGAAAACCAGATTAGCGAATACGTTATCACCGAATACGACACCGGTTTGTCTCTCATACGGGAATACCGGCTCTCCGAAAAAATGTATATCGAGTATAACTCATTTTCATTCAGTAAAAGACGTACTGTCGATGACGATTTCTATATTGACAGTATCGGCCGCAATTTGAGGAATTCGGATGGTATCGAATTTTTAGATGATTTTGTACCGTATCTGCCGGATGATGAGTATGGGTATAATAAGTATGAACGGGATTACGGTTTCATTCTCGGGCCGAATGGTATCGGTGCAGTGACCTGCATTCTTCGATTATCACCATCGATAAGTTACGAGGATATGGTCGATCTGGTCATTCTTTTTACCCTGGAGGGCAGGCTGCTTGCACGCATTCCGCTTCAGAAATGTATTGCCGATTTCTTTTTTGACCATCAGGGTAACTTATATCAATCGATATTTACCCCTGGGAGTGAGACTGATACAATCGTTCAGTATCCCACCGCCGGACTTAGTGCCACTGGAATACCATGAACCGGGCCGGCAGATGAAGAATATAAATAACGTCCTTTAACCAGGCTAAATTAATAGAAATTTCCTGATTCCTGCCGAAACAAGTACACTGCTTACGGAAAGGGGTATAATTGAAGCGGTGCAAGGCACCACATATATTATACTTCAGGAATAAACATGACAAATCGGTATCGCCCTCAAGCTTTTCCCAGTACTCATCGGGACCGTAGGTGCCGAAACAGGTTGCCTCCCGCTCACTTTACGACAAAAGCCACTACACAAGAAACGTCTACCTTTCCGAAGGCATCCATCCCCTCAACTACCGCAAAATACATGCCCGCGGAAAGCCTTTCTGTCGAAATGGTTGCGGCGGTCCCGCCGTCGCCAACCGCTGCCCGTGCGACCACCGCGCCCCTAGCGTCAATGATGCTTATTTTGCCGCCGGTAAACTTACACGCGTCATTCCGAAATATCCGGACATTTCTGTTGCGGCAAATGATATGAAATGCATCACCTTTAATGGTACCGGTGTACCTTTTATCGACAGAGACCCCCGCCCCGGGGAAGCAGACATTATCAATCGCGAACAATCCGTTTACTCCCGATCCATGGACCGTCCACTCGATTCTGGCAAGGTGTGTCTTAACGAGCGGCCTGTCGACATACACCTGACGGGGGTCATGGCAAAGCAGCAGTGAGTCCATCGGTATTCTCACCCTTCTCCATACGCCGTTGGTGGCCGGAAAATTGCGAAAATAAACCGCCCCGGTCAAGTAATAATATCGCTGTTTTTCCGGGTTGTTTCGATTAAAAACCAGAATACTGTCTCTTAATTCTAGGGTGAGATAATCCGCGCCTTCATCGGTCAGGTACTCGAAATAAATATCCCCCGACGACCCTGCAGCTGCGGCATTCCAATACTTTCCCGAAATTGAATCGAACATGGAGCAGCCGATGCCCGAAAATCCGGGAACTTCCTCGGTCAGTGTTACCGTTAACGGCCCCAGTTCGTACTGTAAAACAGCACCTCTTCCGATTCCATCTGATCCGGTCCCTTCAGCGCATTCGAGAGTATAATAACCCTGCACATCAGTCACTATCGCATAATCGGTCGAAACCATCGATCTGCCTCCAATCCCGGCATCGCTGAATGCATACCAGGTGGTTTTTAGTGCAGACCGGTCGTATGGTGCATCATCAAAAGAGGCGAATAAGCCTGCAGGATCCGCGGGAAAAGAACGTTCTTCCTTCATCCACAGTGTCGAATCTATAAAATCGCGCAGCACAATCCAACCGGTACAGAAATTGACATCCGCAATATCCAGCGTGTCACCGGTAATCGAGCTATCAAGGGTGCCTTGTACCTCCCACGACAGATTCGTACAGTGTTTGATATCGAACTCAAACTCATGAGCCCACATTCCGGGTAACATCAGACTGTCGATCGCAATGTCATACTCCTGCCATTCGCCAGGAGTCACGATAAACGTATGCCCGTAATACCCATATTCATCGTCGTTATATTCTTTTACCTCTTTATACGAATACTCATCGATATCGAGTGTCTGCAGATTGAACCGAACGGTCAGCGGATTGACACGGGATTTAGTTAAAAAGTGTATCGATTTCACACCGGTAAGATCTATACCGGCCCCCTCTTTCGTCAGCATGGTGCCGATTCCGACATACGGTGCGGCACAAGCATTTCCCTTGGAACAATAATACGGGCTCCAGGGATCACCAAAGGTAAACGGCATCATGGCGCATTTCTTCCCTCGGCTCTCGGAGGTGATAAATTTATAACTTTTCACCAGCCATGTGTCGGCCTTATCGTCAAATGCATGACGTTCTCTTTCGGTGTAAGGGACATCGATCACCGAAGGCCTTCCGGTCGGATCAACCTGCGGACGATCGTTCGAGCCGACCCTGGAATTATCATCGTAGTAGTACCAGTAGTACTCCAGATCATTCTGGTTATCATCGAAGGTCATATCGACCACAACATCGGCAAACAGGTGCGATACGACTATAAGATTCAACAATCCCGTTAATGCAGCCTTCACTTTTAGAAAATGCATGAAACACCTCTTATTGTTGGCACTAAAGTACAGGCTACAAAGGCTTATTCTTTTTGTCACACTTATTCGTAGCGCCCATGCGAGAATGCGGTATACCAAAAACGGTGCGGAGGCACCGGATTCTCTACATTTCAAGAAATGCGTGACAATAACCCTCGGTGTTACGCAATCGCCTGTTCTTGCTTTTTTTAAATAAAGTCATCTATTTTATCGGTGTTCTTTGTTCATTTTTAATTTTTCTATCCAATTAAACTCAACGTCTCTCTGTCGCAAATAGAATCAGATCCATTATATTGTCGTTGAAAAACCCCTTCGATTATTTCAAAGAACTTCTTACTGAACTTCCAAAAGCAACCAACGCCTGCAAAAGTGTAATTAAAATAGTTCCGGCAAGCGGGGCGCCTTCCGGTTTTTGGATGTAGTTTACCGCAGGCTTACGTTTATCAAAATCACGTAAGCATATTTCTAATTTTAACATCCGTTCCTCAATTAATCAGCTGGGCCATAGTGAGGCGTTAACGTAGTATTACCCGGTTTTGTTATTCTAACATTAGTATTGTGTTCGGTTGCTGATCGTTGGTTAAAATTGAATCCTTTAATTGCGGTGCATCCGGCGGTGTCAGATCGATAGTGATTGAGAAAAATGCCATCGTCGACCAGCTGCCGGAAGAGCACTGTTCCTGCAGGTAGAGGGTATGCGGGCCCTCAGTGAGTGAGCTATCACGTGTAAATGAGGTGTCTGATGATTCAATTGCATCGGAAGAGAGGTTCGGATTATCAAGCCGGTACCGGTACATGCCGGTTCCTCCCTGGGAACTCCAGTGCCAGGTGGGAGTAGCAGTATTAGTGGGTGTTTTTCCGGAAAGCGGCGGTGGAGGCAATGGAGCAACGTTGACAGGCAGCCCGTCGTCGTTTTCGATGATAGTAAATTGGGCGGCCCCGTTTTCATCATAGGTAAGCTGCACAGCAACTGTTCCGGTTTTGCTCCCGATAACAACCTCGGCCTTGAAAACAAGTGTATCAAAAGCAGCAGTAGTAAGAATGAAACCGCTGTCAGACGCTTCTATTCTTCCGTTTTCTATGTTGAAGTTGTTGACGGTGATGTCATTATCTTCAACGTTTGTGATATTGAATATCTGGATGGTGATATTATTGACTACAATGTTTATATTGATCGAATCTCCTTTGTTGAGTTCGATACCGGTGGTGTCGCCGACCGGAACACTATCATTGATAAAAACGATAGTGTAGGTGTCTTCCGGAAGAGAATCGAAAGCGTACCGTCCGTCCGAGGTACTGATGTTTCTATAAGGCGTCCGTTTGTTTGAACGGGTTTTTCCCAGAGTGGAATTATCGTCGTCTCGGTAAAGATGTACGTCAACGGTATAGTCGATCGGTTGCTTGTCACTCAGCAGGTTGGCAGAAGACAATGACCGTCATGGTGGCGCCATGAACCAACCACACGTCCATTCATAGCAACCAGTCGAATAGTTGATGCATCATTCATGCCGTGCAGGGAAATCGTTCCGGCATGGTAGCGGGCGCTTATGGGAGTAAACATCGTCGCAGGTTTCGACATCGCCCGATCAGCGGCAACAGGCGAAGAAAGTTTATATTTGCTCATGAAATTCCAACTTTCAACTGCAGCGTTCACACCAACCTGCGATTGCGACATCCATGCGTGCCCCATTCCCTGGGCGGAGAGAAAGATCACTTCGGTGCTGTCTTTACAGGGCCCGTAATACTCCTTTTTGACAGTGGCGGATCCCTGGTAGTTATTGGTGACCGGGGGCATTCATTCAATTTTACCCAGATCCCCACCGACTTGACGCCGCTGCTGTATGCCACGATCTGGTCATTCGTCCCGTGCATGTGCAGAACAGGAACAGGACGGGTGGTTTTACAGTTTCGTTCCTTGAGTTGAAGCGTCATAACGTATCCGGCTGACGGAGCGATAGCGGCGAACTTATCAGGGTAAACGCAACCCAGATAATTGCTGAAACATCCGCCGTACGAAAAACCCGTCGCATAGATCCGGGTTTGATCAATGTGGTACTTTTTAACGGCAGTATCGATAAGCGCGAGTATAAATTTCAGGTCTTTGTCGCCGGTGACGTCCCAGTCCCTATCATTAATCTGACCCTGTAAACTCGTACTTGTGGCGTTAGGATAGCAAACGATGATTTTCGCCGTGTCGGCAACCTTGTTATAACCGCTTTGAGAAGCCCATTGGGCGTAATCGCTGCAACAACCTTGCAGACAAAATACGAGCGGGGGAGATTCGGGAAGGTCCTGAGGAATATAAAAAATCCATTCACGTGAGAGATTGTTGATAGTACCGGTGTATTTGGTCTGCTGGGCGGTCGAAAGTTCAATTGCCACCATTACGACAAGCAACATCGAATTCTTTCTGACCTGCTTCGGTCAGCAGACAGCATCCGTTCAGCAAATTTTTGCAAACAATAGTTCCGTATTCTTTTTTGAACGAATCGATAAATTGTCGGACTTTAAGATAACTGGTTTCGTTTTTTGTTTGACTATCGTTATTACCTCTTCCATAGAGTAATCCGATAACCATGATTGCGCCCGTTACGGCTCCACACACCTCTTGTTTTCTTCCCATTCCCCCACCGAATCCGGCGGCTATTTTTAATGCCGTGTCCTCCGATAAATTCAATTCTTTTGCAAAGGAGTATAGTACCGACTGTGCGCAATTGAACCCTTCTTAAAATTTGTTGACTGCCGATTCTCTTCTTTCCATTCTAATTCCCTTGCAACCCGCTGTTGACCGGCATCTGATAATGGGCAATACGTATTTTGTTCAGCATATTGTTTCAGTAATTTCCAACCTCTACGAATTATTCCAACGTTTAAACTTCATAAGAAACCATCCGGTTCAGGTTAAAAATACTTTCTGGAATATACCTAACCGATAAAAATGTTTGAGATTCTTATGGAAGAAGGCAGGATCGATGCGGTGCTTTATATTTAAACAGGATTATCGCAATGAAATGGCATTAAGGAAACCTTCTTTAGCATATGACAATATTTTTCCATCCACGGTTATCAGCGGACATTTAAGAAAACGGGCGGTGGCGACAATTATCCGGTCAGCGGGGTCGCCATGAAACTGGCCGGGTAAATGTGTGCTGTCAATGGAAATATCCGGCAGCAGTTGTACAACCTGAAGTCCCGGCGCGGAAATGGCATCGTTAATCCATGATGTGATACCAGTTGAAAATGTGATACGTCCTTTGGCTTCAAGCATCGCAACTTCCCAAATGGAAATTGTTGAGATGTACAATGCATTTTTTCTACTTGCTCCAACCATATGTGAAAAAACAGCGGATTGTTGTATCTGAGAGTCACCGTTGAGCAGCCAAACCCATATGTGAGTGTCAAGAAGAAAACATTTACCTTTCGGCATCCCAATGCTCCCCGGTTGGTTCTACGATATTTTTTTCGTTTTTTACCGAATTTCTGGTGTAACCGAAAATAGAACGGGCAGGCTCATTTTCAATAGGTACGAGCTTAGCAACCGGTTTTCCCCGTTTTGATATAATTATCTCTTCATGGTTTTCGTTAACCCGATCCATGAGTTTCAGGCATTCGGCCTTGAATTGTCCTGCGGCTATTATCATAACCGGCTCCTGATACTTATGTCCATGATCATATGACTATAGTCATAATATACCTTAATTTTATACACATCGCAAGATGTTTTCCAGTGGCTAAGTTAAATACAGATCGAGACGGGGGATGAAACCGGTATTTGATGCTGCGAAATTCCTGCAGAGGGACAGCGCCTTATCGAGTACATTTCCCGGTGTCCGTTTTCACTCGCCCTAATGGTCAGTCTGACCGATAACGGCAAGATTGTCTATCAGTTATTCCACGGCTGAATACTACTTGTGGACACGGTATGAAAAGAGGGTCGGAACCTGAGAACGGGCATCAAAAGCAATAGTATATCAGAAAGGGTGTTTGCTTAAGCTATCGCCGGCTCCGCAATCGATTCGGTTGATGGAATACCGGCAGTGGTTTCAGTATTTCCCATTGTGTCGTTTTTCACTGTACGTCCGCCGTGGTCTATTATCATCCGTGCCGCCTGATACTGATTATGGAACTCGATGTCGTTCAACTTCATCAGTTCCATGAACATATCAAGTTCTTTTTTGAGGATATCGTCCGTTACGGCGAATGCGTTGTAGAGCAGTTCCCATGCCGCCTTACTATCCGCAATCTTTTGTTTTTGCGTATCGGACCGGTGTCGCAGTGTTTCGAGAGCTTTGCGGAACGTTTCGATCGTTTCTTCGGTGATGCCGTAGGCGGCAATGTCCGCTGCATGGATCTGCGCCAATTCGCCGATCAAGGCGCCCCTGCGTTCGAGTTCCACTTTACGGTAGTGTCGTAATTCGCTCGGCGATATCCTGCATTCGACTTTAAGTTGTTCGTTGCCGGTTTTTCTTCCGAATGCAGAGATCGAATTCGCAAGCTGGACTAAACGGTCAGCTACATTGTAGAAGGCGTCGTCATTCTCGACGGTTGCCCCTGCGGTAATGCACCTGTATTTATTGTCACGCAGAAAAATCACCTTCAGGGAGTCGCGGAATTTCGTGACGGTATCCGAAAACGGCGGTATCGCGTCAATCGTTTTCTGATGCTGTCCCAGCACTGCATTTACCACACGGTACATATTCATTTTATTGCTTTGATGGCGGTTCATAATAACCGGACCTTCTAATGTGTTGTTCGTTTTTTATTGAATGAATCGACTATCCCCATTTTCATTATAGTGAGCAACAGGCATGCCGTCGTTCAGGGAAGCGAATGAAGAATCGTTGATACTGCGTCTGAAAGAAATAAATTATTGCAGTATTTCCAGATTTTTCGCCGGGGGAAGGTAGTGGAGTATGGCTTGAAAACGCCGTTTCATAAGTACTCACTGCAAAATAGAGGCATTGCACCAGTTTAAAACGGGGGAAGACTTCTAAAACGCCTCGGGAGACATGCAACCATACATCAAATGAGATAAAACGATGCAAAATGCATTTCACGATATTTAAAATGCATTTCTGATGGGTGGTAGAAATTGGGATATGATAAAGGATGGCTTTCTCCACTCCAACCTTCTCCTCTCAGCCCCCCGGCCTTGACAGCCTTGAGATTCTCATCCGTGCCTATGAGAAGATAACTCACCCTGACATGAACTCTTCGTATCAGGTTATTTTTACCCAGTACGATGTCCCTGGACTATGGAATGAGACACCGCCGAGGGCGCCACCCTGTAAGGTACTTTCTCCTGAACCGGTATCAGAACTTGCCGTGGATTACGAGTTCTTCGCAAGTCTGGCAAGTTGAACGTTACCACCAATCCACTGTTCCGAGAAAGCGTTATTCCGAAAAGGGTGCCCAGGACTCTCTACGCCTCAGGAACAGCGTGATAAAGCGGCATAATATAAACAGTACAGAACGCACTGGATACTGCTCGCTTAAAGAACGGCGTGGCAATGCCCCTCCTTGCGGTAGCTATGACCTATTTTTGCATTTTCGACGCCATGATATCTATTTTCATCTTGGATGGTGTAATTGAATTGGCGAAAAGCGGGAAATTGTATCCATATATCCGATCCAAGGCGAAGCAATATCTCTGAAATTTCCGCCTGAATCTGTAAAGAAGGAATTATCTATCAGTCATGAAACCCGTACCTTGCCGCCGAAGAGATCGCGGATGAATGGATCCGATGCAGCGTAGACAATGGATACAATTACGGGGTACTTCCTGTTTTAAAGCACATGCTTCTAACGTCATGGAAAGCCTCTACCGATTATATGATCGTCTGGGAAACCAAAGGGGGCGGTCAGTGGTCTTGCTGTAAGTGCAAAACGAAACGCAAACGCTGCGGGACAACCTTTTTATTCAATAATCAGAGCATGCGTGATGGCAACCCGACCGGTGTGACATGAAAACCACTCTCAAAGTGTATGTGCTGGCTGTAATTACAGCGGCTTCAAGCATCTCTCTGTTCGCCTATGACGGATCTGAAGCATTCCTCCATTATTATGCCGTGCCGGATAACATGAAAGCGGAGTATCAAAGTGTCTGTAAAAGTCTTGTTCTCAGTAATGCCGCTTCCGATACTTTGAAAAACGCAAAAGCCGAGTTCGATATAGCCATACCTAAATTGCTCGGCGGATCGGCGCTGACCGTAGCCGATGGCGATGGGGCGATCGTTCTGGCGGAGCAGGGATCAGCACCCGTTGCATCCGCGGGCATCGATTACAGTGCGGTGAATGAGGAAGGCTTCATTATTAAATCCGGCAATGGTAAAACCTATATCACCGGTAAAAATCAGATCAGCGTCTTGCGCGGCGCCTTCCATTTCATCAGGCTCATGCAGACGCAGAAAGATATCAGTAATCTTAACATTGTCGAAAATCCCTATTTTCCCTTCCGCGTGCTTGATCACTGGTACAACCATTACGGAAGCGGTATCGAAGGCGAGCGCCTGTACGGTGGCGGCAGGGTGTTTAAAATGGAAAATTTCGGACGGCTTTCCGACGAAGAGAAGAAAAAAATTGTTGACTACTGCCGCATGGCGGCCTCCCTGGGGCTCAACGGTATGTGTCCCGATAATGTGAATACCTACCGAGGCGGTGGTCTTGGGAATTATAGATGCCTTGAAGTCGCGAATCTTAAAAATCAGAAAGTTTTCGCCGATATCATCGGCACGTACGGTCTCAAATATTACCTGTCGATTTCCTATGCCAGTCCCCGGATCGTAACGCCGAAAATGAGTACTGCCGACGCCTTTAAAATCGCCACAGCAAAACAGTGGTGGTTCGATAAAGTCGATACGGTGCGTTCGTATATCAAAAATTTCGGCGGATTTTTGACCAAAGCCGACTCCGAAGGCGAGGAAGGGCCGCGCTCGACGTATGGTGAAACGCAATCACAGGGAGCCAATCCGATAGCGGAAGCCCTGAAAAGGTATGGACATGTAATGATCTGGCGAACGTTTATTTATGACACATCAGACCCCGATTTTGCCGTCAACCAGTCCAAGGAATTTGCGGAACCGCCCCAGACATGGGACGAAGCGGTAATTCTACGCATGAAGGATGGCCCACGGGATTTCCAGATGATCGAACCTCCGCATCAACTGCTCTCGATGCCCGGCGTACGTCTGGGAATGGAGTTTCAGATCACCCAGGAATACACAGGGCAGGACAAACATCTCTGCTGGCTGGTGCCGAAATGGAAACAGATCCTCGATGGGGACATTAAAGGAGCACCCGGATGGAATGGAGCGGCCGGAACGCTTACTCACCAGATTTTACAAGGTGCCGGTTCAAAGACCGGCGGAGTATGGGGAATAAGCAATTTGAGCGATGCGGCAAACTGGACCGGCCATTTTCTTGCACAGGCAAACTATTACGGGTATGGTCGCCTGGCATGGAATCCGTACCTTACCGCCGAAGAGATCGCGGATGAATGGATCCGATGCAGCGTAGACAATGGATACAATTATGGGGTACTTTCCGTTTTAAAGCACATGCTCCTGACGTCATGGGAGGCCTATACCGATTATACGATCGACCACTCGGCGTTGATGCCGGCCGTGGGAAACAGTGAACATTACACGATAAATTTTACCAATATGCGCAATATCAGTTCTTATGCCGATTGGTTCATGGACTTCGCAAGAAACTGCAGCGGTATCGGCGTCTCGCGTTGCGGAGGCAGCGGCGGGACGGTCCGCAACAACTTTGCGCAAAGATACTTCACGGCTGCTCTGGCCGATTCTTTCTGTGACCTCACCACATGTCCCGAGGATTACGTTCTGTTCTTTCATCACCTTTCATGGACATACCGAATGAAAGGCGGGATGACGCTGATACAGCAGCTTCAATTCGAGCATTTCAACGGCATTCACCGGGTGCGGAAATACATCAAATACTGGACACTGCTTAATGCTAGTGCCGTCACCGCAATTGACGCAGCGATTCATTCTCATGTATTGTCAAAGCTCAACATTCAGTTGACCGATGCGTCAACTTGGGCGAACACCTTCAGAAACCAGTTCGGGGAGTGCCATTCAGACCCGGTTCCCTGCGATCTGGACATTATCACCCCCGATACCGCAAAAGCCGTAACGGCAGAGGTGGGTGCAAATGTAAATCTCTCAGCACAGTTGAAAACCCAGGGGGGGACGACCGTCACCGACGGAACTTTCAATTGGAGCGTCAGTGAATCAGGAGCGACCCTGACCACTCCAACTGGGACGAGCACTGTTTTTTCCGCGAACGCCGCCGGAATCCATACGGTCAGAGTGTGGGACTCGAGATGGCCGGATCAATTTGAGGACGAACTGATTTTCGTCGGATCATTAGTCGGAACTAAAAACGGAATTGCAAAAAAATCCGCGCTGCCCTCATTAAAGATCATTCAGGCGACCCGATGCATCGTAATCAAGTCACCCATTGCCGGGAAAATGAGTATCCTCAGTCTGCAGGGGCGCGTTGTGAAATCGATTCTCATGGGGAAAGCCGGAACATTTGTCTGGGACACTAAGGGAACGGCCAAAGGCCTTTACCTGTTATGCATGCAAAACGAAACGCAAACGCTGCGGGACAAACTTTTTATTCAATAATCAGAGCATGCATGATGGCACCCGACCGGTGTGACATGAAAACCACTCTCAAAGTGTATGTGCTGG
>JAFGIW010000041.1 GCA_016929415.1 Chitinispirillaceae bacterium
AAAAGCCAACACCGAAGATAATGATATCGACGGCGACGGCATCATCAATATCAACGACAACGACATCGACGGCGACGGCATCCCCAACGATCAAGACGACGACATCGACAATGACGGCACGGCGAACAACGATGACTCGACCCCGGGCGGCACCGGCAACCAAGTTTCCGGCACCGAAGGCGACACCAATACCGGCAGCGACAAGAATGACGGCACCACCAACACCGGCACCGATCAGAACACCGGGGAGACCCGCAGTGACGATTATGTTTCGGGCATCGGGATCGTCGCGGTCGATACGGTCGGCTACCGCTTGACTATCAGCAGTTCACAGGGGACCGGAACGGTATCTACCCGTGAAGACATCAACCTGAAGGAGGTCCGTGACGTCATCGAGGATAACGGCATTGCGCTTTCGACCTTTGCCCTTGCCGATCTGAGCATCATCACCGAATCGGACGCATTCGTTCAGGCCAACCGCAATACCCGTGTCGTCATCACGGTATCATATCTTGACGAGAGCAACACAAAAATTTCCGTCCTCGAATCCGCAGCCACCGAGGGGCTTGCCGGACCGGTGCTCACGGTCGGCGACCTCGCAAACGGCCTTCAGCTCAATGAAGAGCTGTTCGCAGGGGACGGCTTCTCCGATTTTACCGCCATGATCAAGGATGAATCCAAGTCTTCGGTCTCCACCATCGTCGATATCAACTTTCTCGACGCCCCTTCACAAGGCGGAACCGATCTGGATGTCGATTTCATCCTTACGGCTGTGGGTAAAAAGCCCTTATAACAACGCTGCGTTGTGTGATGAGACTTGCGGGCCGGTAAAAACCGGTCCTTTTTTATTCTTCCTCGGAAAGCGGAATACCGGTCAGAACGTCACCCACAGGGCGGCAACGGGCAGATTTCCGTCAAGGCGGCTTCCGGGTCCATGTCGACGACGGTGACGGTCGACGCGGAATCGCGGAAGGCACTTGCGGTGGATGCGACGACGATAACCGACAGCAGCGCAGTGTATGTCACCGGAGTGATTGCTTCCCTTCCTATCCTTCAGATGAAACGGCATCAGATCGCAATTGACTATCGCACCACGGCAAACCGTCCGTGCGAGGCAACGCCCCCCTGCTCCAGCATTACCCCGTAGACACCGGGGGCGAGGCGGACCGGCAACCGGATATTCCGCTCATGCGATCCGGCGTCGAATCGTTGCGTGAGGCATTCCCGTCCCGCCTGATCGACGATCCGGAAGGTGGCGGCGCCGGAAGAGAGATTTATCAATCGGGCATCAAGCCCCTGAACGCCATACGCCATCGTCAACCGCGGCGCGGTGCCGCCGGTCCGCCTCCCCGCAACGCCGCGACGCGTTCCCGTCTTATCATCCGTCACCTTCGCGGTCCACTGCAGCGTCTTCGACTTGCCCTTCTGCAGATTCTCCCCCCTCGACAGCATCTCCCAGATGAGGAGGTTGTCGGTGACCTCGGCAGTATGGCCCTCGTTTTTCGTAATGATGACGGATCCGGGATCAATGCGCACCGGCAGCAGACTGATCGGCCTGAACTGGTAGCAGTACCCGGCGCCGAACTCTAGGTCGTGATTGAGCGTCACGGTAAAGGTAAAGCCGGTGTTTCCCGAGCCGTCCGGCGTCAGCGAGAGGTCCGTTGTATACGACCTGGCCGAATCGCCGAAATCATAAAAGACCACCTCTCCGGCGGGATCTCCATAGAAAACGGTCGAATCCATGTACGACCGGATCGGCCCGCTGATCTGATTGGAAGGGTTCTTCAGTTCGAACTGCGCGTTGTTGTTGGAGAGGAAAAAGCCTTCGGCCAGCGTGTATTTTCCCGCGAATTTCGTCACCCGGTCGTACACCCCCCATGCCATGAACTCGTCGCCCGAGGAGGCGCTGTTGACAAAACCGAACATCTGAACCGCGTGGCCGGTATGGAACGCCGCGTAGACGATGTTGTTGCTGCTGTTGGGATTGCCCATCAGGCAGTTGCTTGCGCACCAGAGGATCTTCGGCGTTGAAGCGTTGATCGCGATGGAACCGCCCGAAGCGGGTGCGCCTGAAAGCTTGCCGCCTGATGACTGCAGATACCCTTCTGATCCGGCATCGGGGTAGTGGCACTGCCACAGGTTCACATTGCCGTGCCCCCCGGTCATGATGCAGTCGATCGGACCGGTTATGGTTCCCTGTCCCGCGACTTCAATATTCACCGACGATGCGTTGAGCCATTTCGCGACCAGCTTGATGCGGTCCCGTTCCCCCTCCGGACGTTTATCTTCGGTATAGATCTTGCCGGATTTCCCGGGGAAAAGGTAATCGGTCTTCGTATAACTGTCGCATGTCATGCCGATACCCTGATAAAACCGCTGGATCGGCGGTTCATAGGAGAGGTTTCCCGATGCCGCCAGCATCGTTTTAACCGTCAGCGATTCGGATATCGCCCGTAAAGCATCGGCAGCCTCGTACCCGGTGATTATGCCCCACACCGCATCGCCGTAGGAATCGGCGTCAAGGCTGCGGCTCAACCGGCTCACCGCAACTATGAACCCGGCATTGCATTCGTTGACCGGCCGGGCAATGTACCCGATATAGTCGGGTTGAAAGGCGGAAAGGTCGGATTTGACATCATTAACCGAAGAAGCCCATATGAAGAGCTTTGCCGATCCTTTGCGGCCGTGCCGTGCAACCAGCGAGTCGGCAACAGCCTTCCAGCCCGCGTCGGCATAGGCGGTTTTACTGATTACGGCGGCATAGGAGTAATAACGCTGTGCCGTTTGCGCAACAGTCGAAGCTGTCAGTCCGAGACCGATGGCGACGATTGATAAGGTCTGAATTTTCCCCCGCAATCCGACGGAAATCTTTCTCATGGCAACCGCCCCCTCGGCTCAATGGTAAAACCTGCAGACCCGAATCTTTATTAATATAGTCAATTTCCGGAAAGGGGTGAAAAGAAATAACCCACCCTATATGAGGAGTGTTCCGCGCATAATTATTTCAGGCCTGCCGGGGTGATTTGTTTTGATTATGAATACTCCCAGAACAGACCTGTCGATTTCAGGCATAAACAGTTTAAGTTTGTAGACCCGGTAGCCGTCGTTTCTCATCGAATCGGTCGGCAGCCATGCATACTTAATCGGTAATGGTAAGTCGGACTGCCAGTCGGGGGTGACTTCATGATCCGTATCCTTCACAAAAACTATTTCCGTAACCTCCAGCCCGCTCATTTTTGACGAGAAATAAAGGCTCTCCGGAGCGACGTCGTTAATGTTAAGACTGATGTATCGTTCTGAAATCTCAATAAATGCTTTATTCGTTACTCTGACGGTAAGACGAACAATGGGTTCATTTTCGGCGTTCGAGGTAACGGTAATGCTTTTGGATATCAGACCGCCCGGGAAACCTTTAAGATTCACTGCAGCTGCAATCCTTGCGGTTTTACCGGGTTGAATCAACGTATCATATTTCACCGACGTACAGCTGCATCCCGGTCGTACACTTTCCAGTTTCAACACGGAATCGCCTATATTTTTCACCGCAAAATGTGCGTTGACTATCTCCGTTTTTCCCTCCTCGGCAAAACCCGCGTTGTACATTCTGGCATCAAACTTGATTTTAGGTCCGGCGAGAATGGTCGAAACAACCAAAGGCAGGATAAATGAACTGTATCGACAACTACGCGACATGTAACCTCCTGAAATCTTTATAGATAAATAATACTTCGCGCATCCCGCTTCGATCTACTTCTCGTACGCCGAATACATCAAAAATCAGTTTCCGCTTTCCCGGGCGCAAGAACCGACTGTTAAAGGTTTATCATACAACATAGCCTTTTTCCGCGTAATTGCCTGGCATCGCCGCACTGAAGTAATTTATTTCCCGAAACGGGGTATTTCAGGTGAATACGATGAATGACGATCGAGGAAAATCCAATGTTGTAAAAAATGGCGTGCCGGTTCCGTTGATGAATACTGATCCGAAGTCATCTGTACCGCCTGCCTTTGCCGAAGCCGGCATTTTCAGCCCGAGTCAGTGACGCGGGACAACCGTTATATGGAGGCAAACCATGATTCGTTTTCCGTCTATTCCCACGCAGATGCTTCTGTTTTTTGCATTCACCCTTTCCGCACAACCGGTCATCGAATTTGACACGAAAGAGTTCCAATGCGGTCTTGTCAACGAAGGCAAGATTAAAAAAATCGACGCCGTGTTTACGGTTAACAACAGCGGCGATTCGACGCTCATCCTCACCGGCGTGCGGCCCGGATGCGGCTGCACGGTGGTGAAGTACGATTCGATAATAGAACCCGGGAAAGCGGCGCGGATCAAAGCGTCGGTGAAAATCGCCGGATTCAAAAGCGGACCCATGTCCAAACCCGTCACGGTCTTTTCGAATGCTGAAAATGATTCGGTGGTCCGACTGGTCATCAAGGCGACAATACAGGCGCCCATCGATCCCTCGACGATTCTGATCACGATGCGCCCGAACGCGAAGACCTCTTTGCAATTGACAACACCGAAAAACAACCTGAAAATCACAGGGGTGACCTTTACTCCCTACAGCGACGATCCGGCGTCCAGGAAAAAACCGGTAAAGGTCGCCTACACCCTGGCTCCGATCGATTCCGCACGCACCGACGGTTTGACGGTGTATCGACTGGAACTGGAACCGTTCGCCGTCGACAGTGCCGCTGAAGGGGCATTTACCATTGCAACAAACCATCCCGATAAAAAGGAGATGCGCATCCGGGGGCGGACGGTGAAGTAACGAACCTCATCAGCGGGGCGGAAAGTACATGGATATTCTCCGGGGACTGCTCCGCCGGATTCGTATTGTCTGTAAAGATGATGACCTTTTTTGCACGGTGTCCGCCCGTTAAGCTATATTTTTTTATATCGTTGATCACCGGCGCTTCGATTAAACATTCAATTTCAAAGGGGGCTCTGCCATCATCATATTCTTCCGAGCAAACACAGAAAACCCGGACCCTCGGCGCCCTCGGACGCCTGGGAATCATGCCCGGTTTTGCCTGGGGACCGTTTACCGCCGAACTGCGTTTCGGACTGGAGGGAATGTTTAAGACGATCGTATCGCCCGACGATGCTGACGATGAAAGGGAAGAAAGCTACCGAAGCGTCTGGTTTCTCTATCCGTCCAACCTCGTAGAGTCGTTTGTCATTCACATCGAACTGTAGAACCGGACGGGGATAAAAACAGTCAGGAGTATGAAAGCCCATTCCTCTACCCCATGGCCTCTTCCATCCTCTCTCTGGTCAACGTCTATTTCTCCGCGAAAAAGATACCGTACTGCCACAGTTTCTTTCTCAGCGACAGATACTGGTTGAACATCCCGTCGGTCGGATATGATTTCAGACGGTGTATTTTATCGAAGATATGCAAAGGAAAAAAAGGCAGGGAGGCGACGAACATCAAGCGGGACGTGGGCATCACCTTCGGGGTCACATCCTCATATTCGTACTTGCGGTATCCAGCCGCCGCCGCATACCGCATGAATGCCGCAGGCGTATCGAGAAAATTGACGATCCAGCCGTCGAGCCACCGGTGCAGCAGTTTCCTGTCCTTGTCGCTGTAGGTTTCGCGGCTCGCGAAGCCGTCGCCTACGATGAGCCTGCCGCGACCGTTGGTAACCCGGCACGCCTCCCTGACGAACTGCTCCTTGCTTTTCGCATAGCAGATGCTCTCCAGGCCCCACACCACGCTGAACTGCCCGTCCTGAAATGTCGTATGCTCATAATCCATCTCGAAAAACTCCGTCAGGTGGGCGACGCCCTCGGCCTGTGCGTTTTTGCGCGCCTTCTCGACCTGTCGCGAACATATGGAAATACCCGTCGCACGGCAGCCGAATTTTTTTGCGAGAAAAATGCTCGCCCCCCCGACGCCGCAACCGGCGTCCAGCACACGATCGTCACGGCTGATGCGCGCGGTCGCGGCCATGACCTCATTGAACCGCAGCGATGCCTGCCGCTGGTTTCTGATACCGGGTTCCCAGTAGCCGTAATGCATGTTGCGTCCCCACATGCTGTAAGCGAATTCGTTCGTTTTGTAATACTGAATAATGTCCTTTGCAGTCCATTCCATGATTGAATCCCCATGATTCGGTTTTATACTTTACCCCCCCCGATAAATGCATATCGCACATGGCGACCCCGAAACGAATCAGGGCTGTTCGCTTGTTTGAAGCCCCCGGCCTCACCGATTACCGGTGCAGCCCGCAGGCGGATGGGAAAAAATATAATGAAAAGATACGACATTTTCCACTCCGGCGGTTTTTTTTTCATTCTCTTCACCGCCACGCCGCGCGGAAACGTTGACATTTAGAATTAACCGTTGAAAAACAGATGCTCGACAAGAATCTTGCACCCTATCCCGATGAGCACGATGCCGCCGGCGATCTCGATTTTCTCCCCGAAAAGAACGCCGCACCTGCACCCGATCCAGGTGCCGGCCAGGGAAACCAGAAAGGTGACACAACCGATGATAATTGCCGGTTGAACGATGCCTACCGCAAGCAGGCTCAGGCTGATGCCCACAGCCGCGGCATCGATACTGGTGGCAATTGCGAGAGTAAAAAGGATATACAGATTGAGCGGATCGGCCCGTTTCTCGTTCTCCGCTTTGAAAACCAACGCCTCATAAATCATTTTACCGCCGACTATGGTAAGCAGGCCGAAGGCGATCCAGTGATCGCAGGCCTTGATAAGTTCCGCCGCATACCGCCCGGCACTCCACCCCGCAACAGGCATCACCGCCTGAAAAAAGCCGAAAAATCCGGCAATCCGCAGTGCATGGCGAAGACGCATTTTTTCTATTGTCGCACCGCTGCAGATCGAGACGGCAAACGCATCCATGGCCAACGCAAGGGCGAGGAGAATGACGGTTGGAAGAGACATGACGCACTCCGGAAAAACCGAGTCAAATGGTTGAGAGAATATATATGATGAGGCGGGGACAGGAAAACCGGCCGGTGTATCGACCGCAAAAAATCAGGCCGGAGCAGCAACCCTCCTACCACTCCGGCCCTCACCAGCAGTCCCCTTTGCACTATCGCCAGAATAGGCTTCGGGTGATCTGCCCCCTTGTCGTTTGAATCTTCACGATAAACCGCCCCGTCGCGAGCCGTCTGCCGTTTGCCAGTCTTCCATCCCAAACGAACCGGGTGCATTGTGAAGTATGCAGCAGCGTCCGGAACAGGCAGCGTCCGTTCAAGTCGTAGACCGCGACTTCCGTGATATACGCGCCTGAAGGCGCTTCAATGGTCAGGCGGTTGCGAAGGATCGTCATTGATACCTGCAGCAGTATATCGCCCGCAGCCGTCACGTGCAGCCCCGTATACCGGCCGATACGGTTCTCCTCGGTCGCCTCAACGGGGCTCGTGGCGAGAAACGCCGTATAGTCGCTTATCACCTGGTACTGTTTCGACAGCTCGATGATATGGTTCTTATTGGTTGTACCCGTGCCCTCCTCGATCCGCAGCTTGCGGATCATCTGGCGCGCCCATACCTGGGGGATCATCGAATTTGCGGTCGGTGCGGCCGCGAGGTCGATATCGTTTGTCAGCGTGACCGTCTCTCCGTTGCGCGTGCCGGTGATGGTCACGATGTGTGTACCGCTCTCCCGGTATACGCCGAAAATCGTGACCGGCGAGCCTTTGTAGAGCATATTCCCCTGCGGCAGGAGCAGCTGCGCGGGATCGAGCCCGCTCATCGCAATGGCGATATCCTGCAGCTGCGGCGATTCGATCTTGTTCCAGACCGCATCAACGATGGGCGCCACCGTTTCGGTTTCGGTTATTTCGGTCGACACGCCGTTGCCGACCTTGGCCGATTCATCGAGAAAATAGCGGTTGAGATTGTCCCCTGCGCCGAAAGTAAAGACGGTGGGGGCCGTCGGATGATTCTTGATCTCTTCGAGGATGGCCGACTCGTTGGTGATGAATCCGTCGGTGAGAAAGATGAAGAAGCGCTGTAACCCCTCACCCGACGATATGGCGAGCGCCGCCTGCACGCCCGCAAGCAGGTTAGTCCCGCCGGTTGCACTGATTCCGGCAATAAATTCACGTGCTTTTGTGATATTCGCACCCGACGCCTCGACCGACTGCGCGGAACCGAAGCACCAACTGACCGCAGTATTGAACGAAAGCACCGTAAACCGGTCGGCGGATGTCAACTTATCCAGAATAATAGTGGCGATCTCCTTCTCCTTTGCAATCGGCCAGCCGCTCTGGGAACCCGACCTGTCCACTAGAATCACGATATCGAGTTTCGGCCGCTCTCCTGCAAAAAGAGCGGCATCGGGAAACAGGTTGCTGTAGAAGTAGCCGATACCGAGCGACGTATCGAAGGTGGAAGCCACGGTAAAATCCATCTCCGCCGCCGCGCGGCCGAACCGCAGGACGAAATCCTTGTTTGGATAGGTGGCGGCCTGCTGCAGCAGCGCTCCCTGGTTGTACGGCAGATTGAGCTGTGCGGCTTTATCCATAACCTTCCGCGCCTCAAGCTCCGGCCGCACCGCGTCGATCTCCGAAATGACCAATGGATGCGTTGGCGACTGCAGTTGCGAAACCGGGAAACCGGTCTGCAGCAGCACATTAATCTGCAGGGTCTGCCCGTCGCGGTCCGCAGGCGGGTTCCACATTCGTCCGCTCGATAGCACGGTCGAGGCATTCGCGCTCTGATACCTTTCAGCCACCATGGTGGGGATCGCCAGTTCGTAGAAACCGTTATCATACTCGAGCGGCATGGTCAGTTTTATCTGAATCCAGGCTGAATCATTAAATGCGATATTGGCGATCCGCTGCTGGAACACATTCGGGCGGTCCTGCAACAGAAGCGCCGCTACGCCGCCGGTTTGCACGATCGAATCGTAGATCTGCTGCGCCTCCTGTTTTTCATAGATGACCGCCTTGTAGATGCTGTCGCGGTACTCCATCGTCATCGCATGCACCGCCGCATCATGCGGAAGCGGAAAAACGTAGGCGATATCCTTGACGATCCCGAACTCATTCACGAAGAGCTGCGTCAGCGTGATCTGGGCCAGGCCATCGGTGACGATGATATTGTAGGTTGAATTCTTCGGCGAGAGCGGGATGGCTGCCTTCGTAACTGAATCGATGATGACGCACATCGGTCCTTTCACCGAATCCGCCGGGAAAGAGATATTCTGCGCCTGAAGCGTTACGGTAAAAAAAACAGCGATACACACACTGTAGAACCAACTCGTTTTTATGGACATCGGATTCCTCCTTTGAACTGTTTTCGGGCACCTATGATAAAAGTACCATGAAAAAGGAGCGAAAAACCGGCACCATGCCATTTTCCGTTTTCTGGTAGAAAACAGCGATGAGGAGAAAAACCTCGGCCGGGAGCATAGGGGGGAATAACCACAAATTATAAGAGATTCATTATCCTCGGGACGGTTCGCGAACAGCCTGTGTCGTAATGTAAAATGTGGTGAACGGCCCGGCCGGGAGAGGGCGGGAAATGATAGGGCCCATCAGGATGATGGGCCCTCCGGTTATCGAAAGAAGCCTGTGATTGCGGCAGCGCCGCTGATTATCGGTTTAACGCGCCGTTGGGGCGATCATCAGTTTGGCGGAGGAGCCGGCAGTCTTATTTGCCACTACATAGATATTGCCTGGCCTGAATGATGTTGCATGGGTCATTACCGCGCCGGTGGAAATGAACTTCCCGTCAAGCGCGTATACGTTCGCATTGTCCTGCAGGGAACCAACCGAAGCGGCGGAAATGACCCGCTGCTGGGGTTTGGTACCGGTGACCAGACCCGCAGCTCGTAATCCCTTCATCATCTCAACGGCGTAACGTTGTGCAAGTGTCCGGTATCCGGCCTGGTTGAAGTGAAGACTTGCATAGGTGCCCCCACCCTGCAGGCCACTCGATGATGCGTAGGAACCAAAAGTAAACTTCGTGGACATATTTGCGATGGTACTGTTGAGCGCACTGTTGCCCAACAACTGCCCCGCTACAATGGGAACATCTTTTGCGAGCGGAATATCCTTTTTCAAATCATCGTAAATGGTTTTAACCTTGGTCAGCCAGGCAGCTCCATCGCCGGTGTTCGATTCACCCTGATGAAGGAATATTCCCGCGAATACCCCTCTTTCAACCGCCTTTTGACACTTTTTCAGCATCCAATCATACACCAGCCCTGGAGTATTGTTTTTATTAGGATAAGGTACGCAATAACCCGCGTTACACGTACCGGTGCCTTTAAAAAAATGTTCAATGTTCACCCCGGACTGTCCGCATGGAATAAGGCCGATAGTGTCGTTAGGGAGGGAATCGGCCATAATTTTTCCAAATACATAGCACGGTCCCATTGTATTGTTTCCACTACCGCCATCACCGCAATGGAGCGGTTCCCGTGCCGGGACCCAAGTATCTTTCTGCCACGATGGATTACTGCAGCTATTAAATGCCAATGCCATAACTCTATCGGTAGTTTTCTTTTCATCTGTCCCAGGAGTCACTCCGTCTCCTCCAGAAATATTTGACTGGCCGAAACAGAGAAAAACTTTAAAGTTCGGGCTTGGCTCAGCTTGCAGGTTTCCTGCCAGCAACCCGAGGACCGCAGCAGCGCTTATGAACATCCGTCGCTTGATCATGAAAATCCCCCTTGAAAGTTGGAATTTATCGACATTTAAAGAAATTAAATCATTAATGAATATAAATAAATTTCATTAAAAAGGAATGAAAAAAAAACCTCGTTGTACACGGGGTGTATACGAAACCAATTTAATAATACCGGATTTCATAAGAATGAACACTCCAGGAGTTTATTTTGTTATAGACAGGAGAGCGACATGCGGCCGCGCCGCGATGGTGCCGTTTATCAATAATTGACGCAAGTTGAATCCTCCGTTTTCGATGCTGTAATCAGGTCTGCCCAGCGCCTCTGTCGCGTTCAAACCGCCTCGACAAGGGCATCGATATCCGCTATCGCACACCTCCGGATAGCCATGCGCAACGCCATTTTATTTGTACATGATTTGTGTACGAAAAAGGTCAATCTCAATGAGGAGAACGGCATTTTCAGTTATGCAAGTCTATATATTTATATACGAACTATAAAAAAAGGGGGTACCGTTATGTTACTGCAAAAACAACTTCATTGGGCCGCGTTTCCTGTTCTAATATGCCTTTTCCAAGTACTCGCCGCTCCTGATCCGAATTTCCATATCTATCTGCTATTCGGACAATCGAATATGGCAGGTGGGTGTAACCATGCTACAGTTGATGCTGCATCAATTGATAGACAAGATGCAGATTGTGATACAACCCCACGAGTTAAAGTGCTGGCATGGGGAGATTGCAACGTAACTTCCTCACCGTGTCCCAAATTAACATTAAAAAGAACGTATGATAATTGGTATACTGCATTTCCGCCGTTACATAAATGTACCGAGGGTTTGGGCCCTGCCGACTATTTCGGAAAAACTCTGCTTGATTCAATCCGGGAGGATATTAAAATCGGATTCATACCTTGCGCACTTTCAGGACAAAATATAGCTGTTTTTGAAAAAGGTAATAAAGCAGCAATTGATGAGCATACCCAACCGTATTTTGGTTCAAAACGCCTTACATGTTGCGCCTACGAATGGATGGTAAAACGATGCAAAATTGCTCAGGAGTCCGGTGTTATTAAAGGAATTTTGATGCATCATGGAGAAGCCAATAAGGACGAATCTACCTATCCGGGAAGAGTCGCAAAAATTGTTAAAGATCTTAGAACCGACCTAAATCTTGGTGAAGAGGTGCCATTTCTTGCCGGGGAAGTGCTTCGAACCGGCGATGCTGCATCTCACAATACTACAATAGCAAAAATACCCGGCGTAATACCTAATTCATATGTTATTTCATCCGAAGGGCTGCAAATGAGAGTTAATGATTCATGGAGACTCCATTTCTCATGTGCAAGTGTTCGTACCTTTGGTAAAAGATATGCTGAAGTATTTCTCAAGGCAGCCTCAAAGGATTTCGTCCCCCGCAAAGGCCAGGTGGATACCGTAAACAAACGTGTTGACCTGCATCAGGCCATGAAATCGACGACGGATGGTGCGATCACCGTTTATACTATCAGCGGGCGAATTGTTCGATCATATTACGCAACAGGCACCGTAAATGCCTTACGTGACATAAGCACCGGAGGCGTTTACATCGTTTCACGAAAGTTGGATAACGGCCGTACGGCGGTAGTACCGTTTATAAAAGAATAATGCAGTACGCGCCTGGGTTTCCGGGTTGGACGGTTATCCCCCTTTTTGGTTCCACCCCGGGAATTTGACGCAATTGCCCGACCTGGAGACAGGTTGGGCATTTTTTTTGGGGGGGGTGTGAGCGTCGGGGTCGGAATCGCTTTCGGTATTGTCCAGGCTTCCTGTATAATCCGATGTTTATCTTTTCACTTCAAAAATTCCGGCATCCTGCAAGCACTCTTTTTTCAGTCGCTTTTCGCCCATGACACTCATTCCAACGAAGCAGGATTCAACCTTTTCTGAAGTAGCCCTGCGTTGAGGTGGTAAAAAAATAGCGGCAGCCTTGGAAGACCTTCTCCCCCGCCAAGGACAGAGACAATGGTTCGAACGAAAGCTTTCCTTATGGTGCGGCCTGCTGGGAGGCATGTGTGGGCTGTCCCCTGATGGTGGTTGCAGGTTCGACGGCCGATGTTGAGTATGCCGAAGCAGCCCTCTACCGAAAGGACTGCTTCTTGGTTGTCAAAATACTACCTGATTAATCCTTGACGCATCGGATACTCAAACCCCAAGGTGCATCATATCCTACAAACCAATAAGGTATCATGCCACCTACACTTAAGGCCTGATTTGATGTCGTCCACCAAATTGCCGATTCACCACTTGCAGAAAAACCACCTTGTGCAGAACGAAGAGGTGAAGGAATTCCTGTAAATCCGCTTGAATTAGTCGCTCCGGGAGTAGCCCCGACTTGCAAGAGTGCATCTTCAGGGGCTACACTTATACCAACTAAATAATCTAACAGCTGCCGGTACTCAGCTGAACTTGGAACATGCCATCCCGATGGAGTTATATTTGCAGCATTTGCCGCAAACCTGTTATATAAAGCACCGTACGTTGCCCCATGAACTGCCATGTTGTACGGCCAGCAGAAAGCGGCTGAAGTACGGTTGGACCATGCAACCGAATCCGCTACCTGTGTTATCGGGGTACCATCTCTATATTTTGTAGTTTTCAGGTTTTGAACCATCCATGTTTGAGAACCTATTCTCACCGTATCATAGACATTTTCATCTTTGTCCATAACTAGCCACTTCGCATGCAACGTTATCGGGCCGGTCACCGTCTGCGTTGAAAAATCCCATCGGTTAGTGTGTCCTGATTCCCTATACCACCCAACCAGTGTTAAACCCGAACGCGTCGAAGTGGGCTCTGTAGCATAGCTGCCATAATTAACCGATTGCGTCGGCACGCTCGTTCCTCCATACGTATTGAAACTTACCTGGCATTGCGCAACCGTCCATTTCGCATAGAGGGTGACGTTCGCCTTAATGGCCGCCAAGCTTCCTCCTGCAGTATACGATGTCCCGCTGCCGTCATTCGCGGTGTTCCAGCCATCGAAATTATATCCAGTTCTTGCCAGATTGCCGGTGTTCCCTAAAAGAGTAACGGTGGAGTTTGAGTCATGAGGCGTCGCATCAACAGGTGCCGATCCGGATGACTGATTGTTGCCAAGGTACGTTACAGTGTACTTTTTAATAGTCCATCGAGCATACAACGTCGTATCGAACCTGATTCTCAAGGTCGCCCCCACTGCATAAGCGGTTCCGCTGCCGTCGTCGGTTGTGTTCCATCCCGCAAAGTTAGTTCCGGTTTTCACGAGGTTCCCGGTGTTCGCCTTTACCGTCACCGTCGCCCCGGCTTCATACTCTCCTGCATCAAACGGAACGGTTCCTCCGGTATTGCCGTTGCCGTTATACGTAACGGTAAAGGTCGGATTGAATTTGATATATACCGTTTTGGTGTTTTCATTGGCATTGGCGGACGCATCGATTGCTGATAGTATAATCGTATTGTAAACCCCCGGCTGGAAGCCTGACACGGTCATCGTATAATGGCCTTCGCTGAATACCGCCGGTATGGTAGTGCTGCCGAAGGTTGCGCTTACCGAGGTAACCCCGCTCGCGTCACTGCAGATTACATCAATCGTAAAAGTTGCGGATGTGGTCGCACCGCTGTCTTTCTCGGGTGCAATGAGCGTAATAATGGGAGGGGTGTTATCGGAGGCTTTCGCTTCGACGGTCAGTGCAATAACAAGGGTGTCTTTTGCGCCTTCCGGATCAATGGCGACAAGTACGACCATATGTTTACCGATTTCCTCAGCTGTCGCTTCGAATGAATACAGATTCCCGATGACGGTGTCGCCCGCCGGCGTACCGGCCAGAGCTGAATAGGTCAATGGATTGCCGTCGGGATCGCTGCAAACGGTTGAGAGCTGTAATGAATATGAAGCGGTGTCGTTAAGTACAAGAGGAAGTATATCCAGATTCCATTTCGGCGCATGATTTACGGCACCCGCAGAAACGGTTATCCGGACATCAAAGGAATTGCTCAGCTGAGGAGTGCCGTCATCGGTAACCGTAAATCGCACATCGTACTCGCCGGAAAAACCTGCGGGTACCGTCCAAATGAATAATGAGTCGTTTCTGATTTCCGATCCTTCGGGATTTCCCACCATGGAAACGTTTAAGACCTTACCGGCGTCTTCATCGACGACACGGATGGTAAGCGTGCATGTTTCAAGCGGTTTGATCGATTGGCTGCCGGTTACCGTTATAGTGGGCGGATGTGGAGTAATCGTGACGGTAATGACGGCAATCGCGGTATCGGACTGCGGCGGTTTGCCGTTGTCGGTAACCACAAAGGTAACGGTGTCGCTGCCGAGGAAATCCTCCGGAGCCGTCCAGGTGAAAAGCGAGTTGCTCTGCAACGTCGCTCCGTCCGCTTCTCCCGCCATGGTAACGGTAAGTGTCTGATCGTCATCGGCGTCGGAAACAGTAATGGCCAGCGAGCAGGTTTCGGTCGGCTGGATAATAATATTTTCAGGAATCGCGATCGACGGCTTTTTGTTCGGCGGCCCAACCCTCTCGACAATAATGATAACGGCGACAATCGGGGAGATGTTAAGTGAAGAGTAAGGTGTGATGGTGACGGCTTTGGTTCCGGAACTCACGAAACAGATCTTTTTCCATACGGTATCTCGGGTGTCCGATGTAAAGTCCTTGAAGATTGTATCGATAATGGATACTCCGTCCGCGCTGATCGTAATACCTATGGAGTCTATATTTTCCGGGAGATTGATCACTGCGCCGATCCGGATGGCATTTCCCATCGTATCGGTAATGGAATGGTTGTTCTGTCGATCCCATTCGGACCCCACAAGTATCACGCTTACCGATGTATTGGATGGATCGGTCGGGTCTTGCGGAAGCTCGCAATGGAAGATAAAAAGCAGTGAAAGAAGGATGGTCACCGCTCCGACGATAATAAATCTGTTTTTCAACATGACAAAGGCTCTCCCCTCGGTTTGAATGGTGCGAAATGATCGGTTGTATCAACGAATCATCAATGTATTTCTAACTCTATTGAATGCCCGTAATTATCCATGAAGCGTGTTTCTATGAGATTGTATTAAATACTAAATTCCTTCATTAGATATAAATTGAACAATGATATTTATGACCGCTGAATGATAAAATAATCAAAAAAATATCCACTATCTGTGACGGCTGTCACATTGCGGATGTTTTTCGGGAGGCATGTTCCCGGAAACGCCATACCCCGGTCATTTTTACCATGTCACATTCGTAGAGATGTTGCATACAATGTCTCCTTATACAACGATCAGCCCATTCGGGTCGTATATCCGGTATATTATTGATGATGCGGGATATACCCGTTAGATTTCCGTTCCGGATCCTCCCATGCCCCTGCGGGGCATGAAAAAGAAGGCGCCTTCTTGGGAGCGCGAAAAAAACGACCCATCGGTTTGATCGGCCGGCTGGTTATCGTAATAAAGGCGTAATTGCGGCTACGGCAAAGCCGCCGGTTGCCACTTTAACGTGCGGTACCCGAATCAAGGGGATACCCCATTTTACAAACTGGGTGCAACCCCATTTCAGCCAGATTCCACCGGCTCGCCTCGATACATCACGATGTGCCATCGAGACACTCGGCGAGCAGTACAACAGGGCATCGAGTGCGAAGCGTATCGAGATGCCCGAGCGGAAATGGCGGTTGACCTGAAATGGGGCTGCACCCTATACCATTATCCTGAAACTAATTAATTTTTAGGTATATTAACCGTGGACATAAATATCTGAATTTTTTCCCGCTATCTCTTTTACCTATTATTTAAAAGGATAAAAATGACAATCCGTGGGCATTTTAGACAACGTTTTTTTATTGCACCGTCGAAATTTCCCCCTTCTCCCCGAATAATTTCTCTATATTATCAGCTATGAAACCGGTCAAAGAGTACCTCGAATACCGCGATTTTCTCCGGGACTTCCATGCCGAAAAAAAGAGTGAAAACTCCTTTTATTCCCTCCGGTATATGGGAGGCAAGGTATCAGTCGATCCTTCGCATCTGGTTAAAATATTCCAGCGGCAGCGGCACATCGGAAACTCGCTGATTGAGATCTTCATAAAGCATTGCGGATTGAGCGGTTCCGATGCGGAATATTTTGCGACCCTGGTCCGTTTCAATAAAGCGAAATCTGACCGCGACAGCAGGATGTATTACGAGAAGCTGCTCGTCCTTAAAGGCGCCGGGGCGCGGTCGCTTGAAAAAAGCCAGTATGAATTCTACACGAAGTGGTACTTTTCGGCGATCCTGACCCTGCTCGATTTTTATCCTGTCATTGATGATTATGCGGCGCTGGCCGCCAAAGTCTCTCCACCGATTACCGAGGCAAAGGCGAAAAAATCGGTCGCGTTGCTTCAAAAACTCGGTCTCATCAGAAGAACCGATCAGGGTACCTGGCAACTGACACATAAGATTATCACCACGGGAGACCATTGCCGTTCCATTGCGGTTAAAGCCTTTCAGGAAGAGACGATACGGCTCGCTATCGAGGCGCTGCATCGCCATCCTCCTGAAAAAAGAAATATCTCCACGGTCACGATCACCGTTGCGGAGCAAAATCTTGACCGTATTAACGAAATAATCGCGCAATTTCGGGAAAACCTGCTGCAACTGGCGCGTGATGAAACGCATCCCGACAAGGTCTATCAATTGAACATCCAATTTTTCCCTCTGACGCAGTGATGGTATGATTGATGCAATGAAAGATATCCTTCTCGTGGCGCTTTTTCTTGCGGGGGTGCTCCTGCCCCGTTGCTCGGGCAGGCTTGCCGGCGCCGGCTCGGAAACCACCAACGGCATCGTCGGTTCGATACGGAATCCGGACGATTCTCCGGCGCCCAATACGATTGTCAAGTTGTTTCCCTTTGACTACGACCCGGTCGCCCGCGGCGACCTCGGCAGCACCGGTGTCGATACCACCGACGACGCGGGAGCGTTCAGGTTCACGCAGGTCGATTCGGGAAGCTACTCCATTCTCGCACGCAATGCCCGCACGGCCACAAGCCTTCTCATCACGGACGTCGCCATAGGAAACGGCGACACGCTCACGACGGTTCCTCCCGTCAACCTCACCGGAACGGGTTCGGTCGAGGCCGATTTCTCCGGCACCGGCGAAGCGATTTCGGGGTATCTTTACATCCCCGGAACCGACATCTTCTCCCCCGTCGGCAATGACGGGCCGGCAGTGCTTGACAACGTGCCTTCGGGAAGCTTTTCAACGGTCATTCATGCAACCGCCGACGGAGAACAACGCAACCTCCTCCGCGGCGAAGTCACGGTCATGCCGGGAAGCACGGTAACCATCCCCTACCCCGCCTGGAGATACTCGCGCCGTATTTTCCTCAATACGACCCCGCGCGGCGCCGGCGTGATGGACGACCAGTACGGCTTTCCGGTGCTCATCCGTCTCGACGAAGGCACTTTCGATTTTACCGTGGCGCATTCCGCGGGAAATGATATTCTCTTTACCAAAAGCGACAATACCCCCCTTCCCTGCGACATCGAGCGCTGGGACGGCGCCGCACGCCGCGCCGAAATCTGGGTGAAGACCGATACGGTCTTCGGCAATGACTCTGCACAGTCGATCACCATGTACTGGGGAAATCCCGGCGCGGTTCGTGAACCGCAGGCCGGCGCGGTATTCGACACGGCCGGCGGATTCGGGGGGGTCTGGCATCTCGGCGATGCGATTAACGATTCAATAAGGGACGCAACGGGCAATCGCTATGACGGCGGCTCGCCCGACACTGCCTGTCCGCCAATCACCGAGGGCTTGATCGGCAACTGCCGGTCGTTCGACGCCAGCGGGAATTACATCACCATGCCGAACACCGGCGCCGGCAGGCTAAACTTTCCGCAGAACGGCACCTACACGGTATCGGCATGGGTGACAACGGATACGCTCGACGGATTGTCGCACGTCATCGTATCCAAGGGTAATGTACAGTATTTCCTCTGGCTTACCCCGATCCACCTGAATACTACACCGTTGTGGGAATTCGCCGGGTATCGGGACGGCAGCGGCTGGGATCTCTCGGTGCAGCCGGCGAGTGTCCGTCAATGGGTGCTGCTGACCGGAGTGCGCGACGGTTCGTCACAACGGCTCTACGTCAACGGCGAACCCGTCGACACCCTCATCGATTTCCCGTTTACGGCAGCGCGCACTACCACATCCGACCTTATCATCGGCCGCTTCAACGATCGCATGGCCTCGCCGAACGACAATGAAGGGTATTGTCCTTTCAACGGAAGAATCGATGAGGTGCGCATCTGCGGCATTGCGCGCAGCGCGGCATGGGTGCGCTTGTGTTACATGAACCAACGAGCAGAAAACAAACTTGTCATATTCAAATAACCATCAAAGGAGAGATGTATGCGGTACCTTCGATCGAGCCTCTTTTCCAGCACCCGACACTATCTCATGACAATCACTGCGCTGCTGTGCTTCGTTGCAGCATCGTGGGCCAAGACCGACGTACCCCTTTTTCTGTTTTCAGGGCAATCGAACATGGTTGGTATGGGCGCAAGTGTTTCCGACCTTAGTGGGGACCAGAAAGACGACGTTGAAAACGTGAAGATTTATCAGGAAACTGAAGGAGTACACAAGGGAAAGTGGCTGACACTTGGTCCAGGCTTCGGAAACGACAACAAACATTTCGGACCTGAACTTTTTTTCGGAAAAACCTTATCCGACTCAATGCCCGACCTAAAAATAGCGTTTATTAAAGATGCTAAATCAGGAACATGGCTTGGCAAATCGTCGGAATGGTTGCCTCCGAGCTCAGGTGGTCCTGGAAATTTGTATAAAAATATGATGAATCATATTGACGCTGCATTAAAAAAATTCAACGATGCGTTTGATACTTCAGAATATACCCCACGATGGGCAGGTTTTATATGGCATCAGGGAGAATTCGACGCTATGGGGGAGAGCTTTACAAGTACCAGCCCGACGCTTGCAAATAAATACGAAGTCAACCTTACGAATCTCGTCAAAGACATTCGTGAAATGACCGAAGTTGAGGATCTTCCAGCCATCATCCCGATGATCGATGTTCAAAGCATGTGGCCTTATGCCAGCATAGTACGTGACGCCGAAGTCGCAGTGGCAAAAAAACTCGACAATTGCGATACGATGGAAACCAAAGGCCTCCCTACGGACGGAATTCATTACAAGGCTGCAGGTATGGTAAAGATCGGCCAGATATGCGCCATTCGGTGGCTGGCGATGGAGTTTACCAAAGATTGGTGGAAACCGGATACGATACCGGTACCGGTTGTGTATCGATCGACGCCGTCTACTACCTCAGCTGTACCCTACTCACTTTCAAATTTCGCGTTCTTCGATCTGGCGGGAAGAAAGACCGGGAATATGACGCTTTCACCCAATGCACCCAATGCCGGCCATATCCGGTATGCCGCACCTGCATTGGTAATCATTGAAAATGCGAATACCGCATCGGGAGAACGGCATTTCCGCCGGATGCTGAATATGTTACGATAGCCTGTTTTACCGCACCACCGGCAGGCTCGGATTCTTCGAAGGGGCCCGGACGGAATCGCGCAACGGCAGAAACTTTGTAAAGTACCGCAAGGGCCCAAGTGTCCTGCTGGTCTTCATTCCCGCCCTGATACCAGAAAAAGCCGTTGATGGTATAGTCGAACGCCGACAGTGACCAGGCTTGTCATCATGTTGAAAAACGGTCGTTGCGGTTGAGCGAACCAGTCGTTGATGGAAGTTTTGCCGGTCTCGCAACGGATACGCTCGATATCGACGATATCGTCCTTGTGGGACCTGGAATCGTTGCTGTAAAGCATACTTCGCTTACCCCCGCTCACCGATCGGCTTTTAACGTTTTTTATCGTAACGGCGATCTCCGGCTCGAGGGGGAACCCTTTAGTAAAATGACAGCAGGAACGATCAACTTGTTCGATGCAAAAGGCAAAGTCGTCTTGACGCATAGGTTTACTGCGGCTGCGGATTTTGAAATGAATATTTCAGGAAATAAACTTCCCAATGGTCTATACTTTGCCCAGGCAAGCGGCGTCAGGAGCGACGGGAAAACGGTTTTCGTGCGGTCTCCGATCTTCGTCGCAAAATAAGGTTCAGCTCGCACATAGGCGGATTTTCCCGGGGTATTATTAAATCAACTGTTTGTTTTTCTAATGCGGAGGCGTGATACTACCAAATATACAAAGAGTATCTATCCGGCAGTTTCGATAGAATTATTTTCATCCATGACAACTGTTTTTAATGAACGGGCCGTACCTTGATGATCGCGAAGCCCTGTGAAACCCTGAAATCCTTCCTGATATCGATGTCGGTTTTTTCGAACGTCTTTCGGGCGATCAATTCTCCTTTTGCGGAGTAGAGGGCAACGGATACCTTCTTCCCCGACCAGGGGGACGGCAATGCGAACCGCCCGGATACATTTGCAAACAGCACGTTCATCGGCGTCCCCTTCAAAGGCGATCGTCCGCCGCTTCGTATGCCTTCACCTGCAAAAATGACGTCGACAATGATTCCGTTGGAGTCGATGGTACCCGAATAATCAACCTTAAGTTCCCGGGCATACCCCTCGCCGATCCTGATCGCTGGCTTTATATTGCCGTTGATTAACACCTGGACACTATCTGAAGATTTATCGCGGAGATAAATGCTCGTTACCTTTATGGGCCTGTCGGGCTTAAAAGTGATTTTTTGGTTAATAAAGCCGTCTCCGGTTTCCAATGCGGAAATCGTGCCGAAACCCTCGGGCGAAAGATAAAAGCCATCTTGAATGCTGTGGTTCATTTCCGGAGGAATGTTGGGTTCAAGCCACAATTCACCGGTATGTTCGTTGCGAAAATAACCGAGCATGGTATAATAATTTCTCCACAGCACGGGAACGCTGATGTACTGTTTATAGACGCTCGAATCAGTAGCCATGTATATCGGCGAGGCCACTTTTGAGGGAATGCCCAGTTCTTGATTGAACACGCGGTTGCGGTTCAGATAATTGCGTTCGTACCAATCGTATTGTAATGCGCGCCATTGGTCGAAACGGCCGGTTTGCAGACACAGCCCGCCATAATGCGAAATCAAGTACGGCGCCCATTCCTCATATGAACCTATTGGAAAGCCTAATCCGTTGGCGAGGGGTTGATAGTAGCCATCCATCGTATTGAGAGCGTAATCGATGTCGGATTGCGCGTAATACTGGCCTAATTTAAGAAAAAAACCCAGCCACTGCCCTGCCAGCAAAGCCTCGGCAAATCTTCCGGGCGTAAAATTATTGGTCAAGTATCTTTCCTTAAAGGACGTCTTTACGTTGTCAAATGCGTTTTGATAGGTCTTTTTAAGGGCGGTATCCTGATACATATCGGATAAAATTGACAATATCTTATACGTGGGCGTGCTGAGGCTCGCATTATAATAATTGACATCAAATCCAGGCTGGTCATAGGTGTTGAGTGAAGAGGTAAAGGTGTATCTGAATTCCGCATCACCATATCTGCCGACCTGATCAAGGATCCTTTTACCGGTCTTTTTCAAGTAAGGCCAAAAATACTTGAGCTTTGCCGTATCTCCCGTTGCACAAAAGGTCTCGTAAACGGAAATGATGAATGCACAGTTGAGGTCGACCCAGTCGTCGCAGTTCGGTTCGTAATCGTATTCCGGATGCTGCTTATCGTCCCACCCCCACAACTCCGCCATGGGATTTCCCATATCGTGATGGATCTGGCCAGCGGGATCGATTTTCTGCGTGCGCGCCCACCAGTCGAGTTCCTTCCAGACAAGGTCCGGTACCGTCATGATCATGATCTGACGCGCGTGCCACATCTGGTCGAGGGTCCCGTTGACATCCCACATGCCTTCCGTAAAACAGTGGCGGCCGTCCTTGGTATAGATGCCGTTGGTGGTGAGATTGCAGAGCGAATTGAGCGTGTGGTCCTTTATCCAATCGGGAAAATTGGAGGCCCGCATGCGCGTTACTATCCCGACGGCATTATCGCGTAACCGTGTAAATTGCGCTACTCCGATATCCGCCGCTTCACCCGCGTTGTTCACAAGATTGGAATAATAATAGCGTTCCGGCGCCGTTTTATTGTACCATGAGTAAACGAACCGAATTGTTTGGGCACCGTTTGCGGGAAGAGACAGTTTGACGGCCACGGCGGCGATTGTGTCGTTGAGGGTATCATTAAATTGTCCGGTTTTAAAAAAACCGCTGTCGTTTCCCACGGAAACGACAGCCGCAGATGCGCCGGAAGCGGCATAGATCGAGCGCTCAACCGTATCCGAGGTGCGCAATCCTTTCCCAGGAACGACTATCGGAACGGTAGACGCGGACATTTGAAACGCGAAAGCAGCCTCTACCTCCGTTTCTTCAGTGTTCGAGAGGGTGATTTCAAAAAAACCATAGGGCAGACACATGAGGTCGATTGAATCGAAACTCACCGGTGTAAAGGCAAGCAGCTTCACTTTGACGTTATTTATACCCATGGGATTCGCGGTGTATATCGGATAGATCGCATCGTCATCGATATGACCGTTTTTCTGAGCTGTTCTGATGTGCGACGAGGTCTGTACGACGCCGTTACGGTTGGTGAAGAGCATGAATCCGGAATTCTTGAGCAACCGGAAATCGCCCATTGAACAAGGCGAGGCATCGGCGACATAAAAGTTTCCCTTGTTTCCCGAAAACCGTATGCCGCCGGCGCCGATGCCGCCGAGCGGAGTGCCCATGGTGCCGTCGACGGCGCCGTGCGAATTCATAAAAAATAGCGCAAGCGCGCTTTGAAAAATGACGGCAATAACAGAACGGTTCATGAAGCGTTCCTTGTTTCTTTCCATATTTTACGATCTTTTCTGATCATTTCTGGAACGCCCGGTTCTGGAAAGGTCTGGAATCGGGGTACGGTTTCCGGAATTGATGCGCCCCCGTTCTCTCCCCATGGGAAGAGCCCGGGACGCGAGAATTACGATCGTCATCAATTCAAGCAATGGTGCTGTCTATTTTCTCACCATCAGCTTATGGAAAGAAGGTCTTGAAAGACGTTTGCCCTGCGCGTTGAGGAAATTGATCCGTATAATGTACATTCCACACGGCAGATCGGCGAATTTATTGGCCAGAGCCAGTGCCAGAGGGAGTTTTCTGTCCATGACTTTCGCACCGGAAATCGTGAAATACTCGAAAGTGACATACTCCGATGAAGGGGGAATCTTCAGTCCAAACAATGTTTGTATCTGAGGCTTTTTGTATGGGGAGTTGACACCGGTGCAGGTGATGTTGCGCGTTATTTTGGTGTGTGTTGTATCAAAATGATAGTCTATCAACGTGTCATAAAACGTGTCTACCTGGACCGCTCCTTCATTAACGAAGTTGGAGTCGGAAAGGCCGGCGAGAAATATATTACCACCCATCCTTCGCTCTACCATAAAGATATCAATCTCGTATTTTTCATCGATGGTTAATTGAGCACCATCAAGATATAAACTGTCGAGATATAAAGAATCGATTATTGCTTCATGGAATCCGCCGCATTCAGCCGCCAGTTTGCCGTTAATGAAAACATAAAAATCATCATCAGCGCCGAAGTAAAGTTTTTCACCACCCTTGTAGGTAATTTGGTTATGCAGGCGTATGGTATAACCGGCGTTCTGCGTTGAGTCGCTCTCGTTTCCGAAGCCCCTCCCATTAATAGGATCCATTTTTTCACGCTTGCCGAAAGTCCACATCGTATCCGTCGTATCGTCGTATGATATTTCATTCGGAAGCCAGTAAGCGGTCAGCGAATCCTCTATTACGATATTCTTGAACATGGTGTCGCTTATCATGATGGTATCGGGTACCGGAATGGAGTCATAGAGGACAATGGAGGTGAGGGTATCTATCCATATGTTCATTGTAGTGTCAATATGAGAGGACAATGTATCTAAAACAAACGTACTGTCCGGATTATAAACAGTATCTATTTCATAAACCGTAGATGTAGAGTAAGTCGTATCCACTTGGATTAAAAAAGTATCCACGATAGTATCTTTGACAATCGGCGGAAATTTCAGGGTAAAAGTGTCCATGGATCCATCGGCCCATGGTGTGAATAACTTTCCAATATTCCAGCTTATGTCAAGGAATGTGTCGGCGAGCGCGGGGTGCCGTTGCGGCGACATGTTTTCCGAGGAAAGTGCTGTGTCCACCCATCCGCTCATATTTGCGTATGACAGACCGGTCTGGTCCCACCGTGATGTGACCCTGTATCCGAAATCGGGGTTCGAACCGTCAACATGGTAATCGTAATAGGTGACGGGGATTTTGAAACATTTTACAGGTCGCGGTGAAATCGTTGTATCATACACAATCTCCGTGGTATAATTGGTGTCACAAGTGGTATCACAAATCATGTCCTGTGACATTACCGTTGCTACAATAGAAAACAATAAAAAGAATCCAATAAGCAAATAAGAACGCATAACCGCTCCCCTTCCAGTTGATTTAGATGTATTCCTTTTTCTCTTCCATAATTAAAAAATATCGCCTTAAAATAGCTCTTTCCAGCGATTGAATACAATCACTACGCAGCCCCAGGGAATGATCTTGCAGCAGTGCAGAAACATGGCCCCCTGCTTACCCCTAACCCAAACGGTTCACCACCGGTCTCTGGTGTCGCAATATTATTCCTCAATTATCATACACTTACGCTTATTACTCCCATCGAGTGCGGGAGTAGGTACGAAAAAAGCATTTAAAATTTTTAGATTTTAAATGCTTTTCCAATCTTTTATTATTCTATTCGTGGAACATTCTACTCAAGTTTAGTCTCCATATCCCAGTCAACCCACATGGCTTTCCAGTCCTTTTGCGGTTGTTGCAGATCTTTATCTCCTTCTCCAAAAGTCATCACGTCTGTTTTTGCACTCTTATCACCCTGAAAGACCCTCTTGAAGAATTCATTCGCCAGATTTTTAGCCGATGTAGGGTTGCTGCAGTGCCCCGGGCAACGACCACCATCGTCGGGATACATTTGAAATCCCATATTTTCAGGAACATCGAGTGCGTTCCAAACCGGTTCCGCAGCCCAGGCGGACAGCGCCTCACACGTTCCGCCGAGATGGCACCATTCGTTTGACCCGTTCTGATTTGTAAAATGGCAAAGCGCCCGTGGAGCGGTACAGGCTAAAAGACAATGCTGATCGTACGGAAGATTTTTCACTTTTGAGGGTGAACCAGTCACCCAACTGGCTACACTCGTGCTGAAATAGGGAGCTCCCGAAAAACTACCATTATCAGTGTTATCAAGGCTCTGCGGTTTGGCATCGGCGCAGCTCCACTTCGAGGATCCTCCGCCATGCCTGAACCATTCACACATCCGATAATTGGCTGCACCGATACCGCCGGATTCAACAATAACCGTCAGATCAACACCTTCGCAGAATGCCCCCGTAACAAATGCCGATTTTGCGGATGCGGAACATCCT